>JAJCXQ010000865.1 GCA_029263355.1 Acidobacteriota bacterium
CAGGTTGCCGAGTCGGCCCTCGCAGGCCTGCGACAGGCTGAGCCTGGTCACGGCCGCATCCTGCCCGCGAGCATCTCCGTGAGCTGTTGAGACGATCCCCCGACAACTATGTGACGACCTTTCAACTGGCCAACCACGAGATGACCTACGGTACTCTCGACCAGGCCCTCGAGCTCTTCGAGAAACTCAGAAGCCAATCGCCGACCGACCTGGGATTGAGCCTCAACATCGCTCTTTGTCACTTCGGCATGGCTCGTTACGCTGATGCCTCTCGATGGTTGACCCGTATCCTCGAACAACACCCGGCCCACTTGCGGGCGTTGTCAGCGCTGGCTTTGACCCGCTTCCTGCAGGGCCAAGCGTCGGCTGCACAGGAGGCTGCTGAGCGCGCCTTGGAGCTCAGCGCCGAGGCCGAGGGAATGAACGACGACGAGCTTGAATTCCTGCGAGCCATGGCCCTGATTCCTCTGGGTTTGGGTGAGCAGGCGGTAGCGGCCATCCAACGGTTGGCGGCGACCACGCATCGCAGTCCGTTCGCGGCCTGGCAAGCGGCTCTCATTTATGCTGCCGGTGGCGAGAACCTTGCCGCAAAAGCCAAGGCCCGAGAAGCTCTGCAGCAGAATCTTTCGCCACAGTGGTTCTGCGCTCCAGTGTTCGATTTCCTACGGCAGGACCCGGATTTCCGCAACCTGCCGCAAGCAACAGCCCCGAGCTCAGCCGGTAGCGGCGCTCAGGATCAACCGCCACCGGTCTGAACACACGACATCACCGGGTATTGCGCCGTGGACGAGAACATCGTTCCTTGGTATTCGACATGGACCACATACCCATAGTCGATGCTGCCTTGGGCTTCGTTCATGGGAAACCCCCGGAGAGTCAAAGTCGTGCGGCCCCCGTTGAACTCCTCTTGCAAATCTGAAGGTCCATTGGCTTTCCAGCGAATGGCTTCGGGCTCAGCGAATCTCGCCACTGCGCCACCTTCCCCCTCGGTCCGAAGGATGACGTCGACAACGGCCGTCCTTTCGTCCAGCACAGCTCTTTCCGGCAAGAAAGTAAACGGGGCTTCACTCGTTTTGGAGGGATCGAACGTCACGAGGATTTCTTGTCTCGACATCAGGAGCCTCCTTGGCTTTCAGTAGATCAAACTTGGGATCAACCACTCAGGTGATGATTGGAGACACAGCAAGTGCTGTGCCAACCGCTCAGAGTCCGCTAGAAGAGCCGCGGGACGAGTGTTGCAATGATCAGGACGTTTCCCGACACTTCCGGACGCTGCCCAGACACATCTGGATACTTACCAGACACGCTGTCTGGCGGCAGGTTGAGCAGCTTGCCTACAGCGAGAAGACCCGTTTGCCGCTCTTGTAACAGGTGATCGGACCGTCCTGCGAAACGCAGATCGCCAGGCAGTCGACCTCGGCGCTCATTTTGGCGGCGCTGGAGTGACGGGCGCCTTGGTGGGGACGGATCTCGGCTCGGGTGTCGGCTGCCGGACGCAGCAGGACCTTGCAGCTACGAAACCAACCATCAGAATCGATCACGGTGGCGCCGTCCTGGCGGGCGAAGTTGATCAACTCCGGATCGGAGAGCCGGTCGAGCGGGGTGCTAATGATGCTTGCGAAGGCCGAGACCGCCGGCGGATCGGATCGCTGCAGGATGAGATCAGCGTTGCCCACCATGAAGATGGCGCCGAGATTCTCTTCGGACATGCGGAAAGCGCAGCGCAGCAGGCGCTGCAAGAGCCTGAAATCGTAGCGGTCGTCCGCCGCCAGGCTGCGCATCGCGCGATCGACCTGATCCATGCTCTCGGAAGACCAGTTGCCGTTGGCATAACGCCCGATCAGCTCGCCACGGGAGAAGACCCGCACTTGGCGGCCACCGTTGGGCACGAAGAACACCATCGCATGGCAATTGCGTGAAATCTCGGCGTGATGGCGGAATTGCGGGCCAAGCAGGTAACTGGTGTCTTCTTTGGCATCGAGGGCAACGCCGACACCAGTGCTGGCGCTGGCGTCCGCTAGGGCTACGTCGAGCTTGTGGATGCCCCGGACGTACCCATGTTGATCGAGGGCAAAACCTAGCACTAGCCCGTCAACCATCTCAGCGAGGGTGATCACCACTTGTCGCATACGGCGGATGTGGTCGTAACGCTGCAGCTGGATCTCGCTCTCCGGCAGGATGCGGCCAATACGGGTCAGATCGCCAACGATCAACGCCGTCGACAAAGGCCGTTCCTCACTCTGCATCTGCGCTACTGTCGCTGCAGTCTCACAGATGTGTACCATCGACGGCGGATGAATACGCTGCAAGCGTGCGACATCGAAGAGAAAGCCGATGCCAGCGTCGGCCATCCAGGCGTCAAGGATGTCCTGTTTCTCGAACAGCTCTTGCAGCTGCTCCGGCTCAAGCTGGACTTGGGTCACCTGGCCGACGTCGAAACGCGTAGTGAGGGGATACATCGCGCTGATTTGAGTCGCGAACCGTTCCGCCACCACTTGTCGATTCAAGGTCATCGCCACGCTGAGCTCCCCGCTGTCCTGGCTGAACGGCTCGTCCAGCAGATGGAAACGTTCAACTCGCTCCCAGCTGCCGAGGCGCTGATTGGCGTTCTCTCGCACCCGCTCGAAGAGCTCCGCGACCTGAGGGTGAGCCAGGGTGAGCTCGGGTAAAGCGATCTCGACGCCACGTTCACGCAGATGGGTGGCGACCGCGGTGAGGTCAGGCAGCACCAGCGCCGTCACATACGGCCGCCCCTCGCCGAAGGCGATCGCACGCGCCACCAACGGATTTGCGACCAACTCGTTCTCGACCGTGGTCGGCATCACAGTGCGCCCAGTGGACAACACGAACAGTGACTCCTTGTGACCAATCAAGTGGAGGTTCCCCTCCTGGTCGAAACGCCCGAGATCGCCGGTGTGGAGCCAACCGTCTGGTTCGAGGATCTCTGCCGTGGCCTCGGGCTGGCGCCAGTAGCCCTGCATCACCGCCGCACCGCGCACCAAGACCTCGTCGTCATCGGCGATGCGAATCTGGTAGCCGGATCCGACTTGGCCGCAGGCGCCGGGGCAGCGCGCCCCCGGGCGGTTGACGGTTGGGAAACCGCCCGCTTCGGTCAAGCTGTAGAGTCCCAGAGGCTCGAGGCCGATGGCATCTGCGAATTCGGCAACATGGGGCGAAAGCGGTGCGCCGACCGAATAGATGCGCTGGAGCCGCCCCCCGAGCTCGGCCCGGATCTGGCTGAAGAAGGTGCGATCGGCACGGGCGAAACCTTCTCTCAGCTCGGCGGTACCGGTGGCTCCCGCCGCTCGATAATCGCGGCCGATCGACAACGCCCATCGAAACACGTCACGCCGTGATCTGGGCAGCTCGCCGATCGTACCCATCACCTGATTGTAGAAGCGCTCGAGGCCATAGGGTGTCACCATGGCAACCGTTGGGCTCGTCTGGCGCATGTTCTCGAAGGCCAAATCACGGCTCTCGGAGATCACGTTGGGTACCCCTGAGAGCAAGCAGCGGAGTGAGAACAACAGGCTGGGTGCGTAGGCCCAGGGCAGAACGCTGAACGCCACGTCATCGCGATCAAAGCTCATCCATTCGCCGAGCAGTCGCATCGATTCGACACGGTGGCGATGTTCGAAGACGGCCCCCCGCGGATGCCCAGTCTCTTGCGCGGTGTACTGAATCGACACCATCGCGTCTGGAGCCACAGCCTCGGCAGCGGTCCGCAGCTGGTCGCGTTGTGTCGCGGCAAGCGTTTCGCGCCGCAGGACTCCAAAGCCGGTGGTCGGCAAGGTCGTCGAGGCCCCTTCACCGACCAACAGCGCGTGTTTCAATTCAGGTAGATTGCCGGCGTGCTCGGCAACGTGGTGTAGTTGTTCTTCATCTTGCAGCAAAACCACCTTGGCCTCGGCGTCCCGCAACAAGAAGCAGATGTCAGAAGCTGGCGTCGACACCCGCAACGGCACCGCAACCGCGCCCCGCAGCAAGCAGCCGAGGTAGGCCACCATCCACTCCATCGAGCTGTCCGCGGCCAGGCCGACCCGATCTCCCGGATGGATCCCGTGTTCGCGAAGGTAGTTCGCGACACCGAACGCCAGGTCTTCGACCTCGCGAAACGTCACCGGACGGTATTGAGTGCCTCGCTTTACACGGAAACAGCTGCGCCCTGCATGCGCGGTCAGCGCCACCAAGACGACCTGATTCAGATTGTAGGCTCGATCTTCCAAGCGGATTGTCTCCGTCTCTGTGGCCTTTCTTAGCGTCTCGCCGACGCCGACGAACACGACCCGCGGAGTCTATCGTTCCCGGTAGGGTCGCTGCCCGCGACTCGCACAGGTTTTAGATCAGCATGCTCGCAGCGTTGGTAGCCGCTGGCTGGCGGAGGCCGCCCTGGCCGCAGGATCGAGCCCTAGCGCAGGATGTCGACCAACCGACTGTATTTGATGATCAGGGACCGTTCCGGCGGTCCCCCACCGAGAGCTTGGCGGATGTCGTCGAGATCGTGACGATCGTTGTAGACCACAAACAGGCCGGCGCCGGCTTGTTGCAGCCAACCCAGACGCAGATTGGTCGAAAAGACGTCGGCGCGATCGTTGTACTGCATCAGCGCCTGAATGAAGAGCTTGGGGGTGAACGAGTAGGAGGCTCGCAGCCGACCCAAATGGGTTTCGAAGTTGCCCACCGGCAAGTTGATGTCGTTGTAACGCCACTCCAGCTCGGTATTGAAAGTCTCGCCGACGCGGAACCGCAGGGTCGGCTGCAATGCGACACGGTCACCGCCGAAAAAGCCACCGATGGTCGCCCGCAGCGAGGCGCTGAAGGGGGCGCTGGCATTGGTGAGCAAGACGAGCTGCCCTTCTTGATGCCGGTAGCTGCCGACCGGAACGACCACATCGTCCGCGATTTCGAAAGGCTGGCGGACGCCTTCGAGGGTGAAGTTCACGCCGGTGTGAATCTCGAACCCGCTCGGCCATTCCCAATGATTGTCGACATGGAGGTAACCGGTCTCTTGGAAACCGTCCGGCGCCCAGTAGCCACGATAGGAGATGTGGGGGCGAAGCTCGTGCAGACCCCAGAAATTTTCTGGCCGTAGTCGCCTCAAAACGAATCCGTCGGCCTTGCGATAGTCGCGACGAGCCAGGAAACCGACTTCGGGATTAAAGGCGTCCCCAACCTCGGTGTAGTTCAGGGACGACGACCAGTCAGCATTGTTGTAGCCACCGCCAATGCGGAAGGCGAGCTCGTCCCCTTCCAGACCCGGGGTGTCCGTGGCGGCCACAAAACCACGGACGTGCCCGTGTTGACCGATCCCCCATCTACCGTCGAGGCCGTAGGTGCTATTGCGGTCCGCGGCAGGTCCGAGGCTGCCATCACCGTTGCGATGCGTGAAGATGGCGCCGATCGAGGAGCGATTTCGGAGTTCACGATTGATCCGCGCAACGGTAAAATCGTTTTCCGGCGCCACCCCCGCTACCGCTTGCGAGCGCATCTGTAGGAAGCCGACATTGAAGCCACCGGCCCTACCTGACAGACGCAGGCCGCCATCGATCGGAATCGCTTCGCCGGCCGGTCCGATGCCGATGCGGCGGCTGAAAAAGAGCTCAATCTCCTCGTCGACCCCAACCGAAAACTGGCCGGCGTTCTCGAGGAAAAACGGCCGCTTCTCGGGAAAGAACAGACTGAAGCGGTCGAGATTGATCTGCTGCTCATCAACCTCGACTTGAGCGAAGTCGGTGTTGTAGGTCGCGTCCAGGGTGAGGCTCGGGGTGATCGAGTATTTGAGGTCTAAACCGATCTCCTCTTCGGACTCGGAGCCTGTTGCATCCGAGTCGGTGCCCGCGAACAGCACATAGGGAATGAGCTTGAGGTTGCGCTGCCGTGGAACCTCGACGCCAGCCAACTGCCCGGCCAGGGACAGGCGATAGAGGTTGAACTGCCTCGGTAGGGGCGCCCAGAACGAGGTTTCGTTAAGCCGCCGCAAGTTGCGCTGGAAGTTGATCCCCCACGTCTGGACGTCACCTTTGGCGTAACGCAGGGTGCGAAACGGAATGGCGATCTCGGCGCTCCAGCCGATATCGGAGATGGTCGCCTCGACCTCCCAGGCGGCATCCCACTCGAGATTGAAGTCGCCACCCTCCGATGCAAAACCGCCACTTCCTTCTTTGGTCACCTGACCGTCGACCTTGATGCCAGCCGGGTTGGTGCCGAAAACAAAGCCGTTTTGCCGATCCAAGAAGGTATCGAGAATGACTTGGAAACTGTCGGTATCACTGAGCGAAGCGTCCCGGCGGCTATCGGTGACGATGATCTTGTCCGGCTCTCGGTCGTAACACACCACGCCGATGAACAGCGTCGTGTCGGTAGTGCCGATCCGCACCTCGGTGCGCTCGGTCGCCGCTCGTCCGGCGTCCGGCGTCGTTTGCCAGAAACCGGTGGCGGGCTCCACCGAGTCCCACACCACGTCACCCGTCACGTCACCGTCGATCGTCGGGGCTGCGGAAAGTTGTGCTGCTTGCAGGGTCGGCGGCTCGACGGGGGCGGCTGGCGTCTCAGCCTGTTCCGCGACCGACGGTGCTGCGATCGACGATGCCGCGATCAACGGCGCGGTGACCGACAGGGAAGCCAGACAGGCGGCAGGGATGAGCAACGTGAGACGAAGCTTTAACAGCTGGAAGCGAAGCTCTGACCACTGGAAAAGAAACTTTGACCGCTGGAAACGAAACATGGTGGCGCATTCTAGTAGCTGACGTCCGTCACCCTGCCAGCCCGTCCCAAGGTTTACAGCATGGATACACCGAACATTCCAGATCATGACGTGTCCTTGACTCTCCCTGCTGCGAGCCGTAACTTCAGGTGATGTCGTTACTAACACTCTTGTGCCGAAAGCCTTGGTCGGCTGGATGGTGGCTTGTTCTTCTAGGTCTCAGCCTGCCCATCGTAGGCTGTGCCCCGTCACCCCGCGACGCCGGACGAGTTCTGGTGCTGGGTCTCGATGGCCTCGATCCGCAGACCGTCGACCTGCTGATGTCCGAAGGCAAGATGCCCAACTTCGCCAAGCTGCGACAAGAGGGCGCTTACGGCAAGCTGACCAGCCAGAAACCCCTGCTGTCGCCGATCATCTGGACAACAATCGCGACCGGCCGTCGACCGGAGGATCACGGCATCGGCCACTTCGTAGCAACGGCAACGGACACCGGCGAGCAGATTCCCGCATCGTCGGACCTGCGGCAGGTCAAAGCACTGTGGAACATTGCCTCCGCTGCTTCCAAAAAAGTGGCAACGGTCGGCTGGTGGGCGACTTGGCCCCCGGAAATTGTCAACGGATCGGTGGTCAGCGATCACACCGCCTACCACTTCTTGTTCGAGCGCGGGCTGACTGGCGACAACGATGAGAACAAAACCTACCCCCCCGAGTTGGCGGATCGGATTGCCCCACGACTGCGCCGACCGACCGATCTGGGCTTCGAAGATCTGAAACCCTACGTGACTGTAGAGCCCGACGAACTGTCACGGCCGTTCGACTTCAATGACGATCTGGCCCATTTTCGTTGGGCGCTGGCCACCGCCATGAGCTATCGCGATATCGGTCTGGACCTTTGGCGGGACGAGCAGCCGGACCTCGCGATGGTTTATATCGAGGGTACCGACTCGACTTCCCACCTATTCGGTCATCTGTTCCGTGCTGAGGGTTTGGCGGGTGAGCTCGCGCAACAACAGGCGAAGTACGGCCGTGCTGTGGAAGAGATGTACCTCTTTGCCGATCGCCTGGTGGGCTCATATCTCGAAGCTCTCGACGAGCGCAGCACCCTGGTGGTGCTGTCGGATCATGGTTTCGAGCTCGGAGCGTTGCATGACGATCCGTCGAAAACGCGCGATTTGCGCCGGGTTTCAGAGCGTTTCCACCGCCTACAAGGGATCCTCTACCTCTACGGGCATCAAGTGAAGCGACACACCCGCCTCGACCAAGCATCGATCCTCGACATCACACCCACGGTGCTGGCGCTGCTCGGTATACCGGCGGCCGACGACATGCCCGGACGGGTTCTGGCAGAGGCTCTCAGCTTGGACAACATCGGCGACCGGATCGCTTCGTACGAGGGCGTCCCGGTCGACTCGCGGCGGCCGAACCCTGGTGACGCCACATTCAGCCAGGCCCAACTCCAACACCTCGAAAGCCTCGGATACCTGGGTGGAGATTCGGCCGAAAGCATCGCGTCACCACAGAGTGCCTCGCCACAGAGTGCCTCACCACAGAGTGATCGCAACCTGGCCGCGATCCAATTTCAACAGGGTCGCCATGCGGAAGCAGCACGTATTTACCAACAGCTGATCGAGAATGACCCTGAGGATGCCGGCCTACGCGCCAGTCTCGCCGGTGCGCTCGGTGCGCTCGGCCGCTATGACCAGGCTCTTGCCGAGCTCGATCGTGCCATCGAGCTGACCCCTCTGAACGTCGAGGCTTACCACAACCGAGCCGTGATCCGGGAACGACGCGGCGACCTCGACGCGGCGATTGAAGACTATCGCACGGCGCTCCGCTATCAGCCTCAATACGAGCCGTCCCAGCAGGCGCTTTACCGACTCACCGGCGACATCGACGTGCGGGCTGCGGACACCGATGCCGAACGCCAAGCCGAGCGTTTGGTGGAACAGGCCAGCCTGGCGGCTCGCAAGACCGATTACGAGTCGGCCATGCGGCTGCTGGATGAAGCCGAGAAGGCGGCGCCGAGTTACGTGCTCACCTACCAGTACCGATCCAACGTCGCCTATTTGATGGGCGATCTCGAGACCGCCATCACGGCCCTCGAGAAGGGTCTCGAGATCGAGCCTGACAACGCTCTGTTTCGCACCAATCTCGAACGACTACGCGCCGCTGGCCAGTAGTGCAACACTGTATTAGCGCAACACTGTATTAGTACAACACTGTATTAGCGCAACACTGCATCGGAATTTACGACTCGGCTCGGCGGATGTCGTACTGCTCCATTTTCTTGTAGAGGTTCGAGCGCGGGGTCTCTACCGACTGGGCGGTTTGAGTGACATTCCAACCGTTCTCGTCCAGCTTGTGGACCAGAAACAGGCGCTCGGACATATCGCGGAACTCGCGGAGGGTCTTGATCGCCAACAGAGACTCCGAAATTTCGGGTCGCGCGCCGCCAGCGGAGCTGATCACGTCCTGTTTGTCGATGACCTGCTCCGGGCTCAGGATCAGCAAACGCTCGACGAGGTTCTTGAGCTCACGGATATTGCCCTTCCAAGGTAGCGTCTTGAGGTGATCGAGGGCCTCGGCGCTGAACTCCTTGGCGCGGTAGTTGTTGGCTTCGGCATACCGCCGCACGAAGTAACTCACCAGGTGAGGGACGTCGTCCATGCGTTCGCGCAGGGGCGGGGTTCGAACTGGGATGACGTTGAGGCGATAATAAAGGTCCTCACGAAAGTCTCCCTCGCTGATCGCGTTCTCCAGATCTTGGTGAGTGGCGGCGACCACCCGCACATCAACCCGGATCGACCCGGCAGCGCCCACCGGCTCAACCTCTCCACTCTGCAACGCGCGTAGCACCTTGGCCTGGGTGCGAGCCGACATGTCGCCGATCTCGTCGAGGAAAATGGTGCCGCTATCCGCCGCCACAAACTTGCCCATTTGCTTACGCATGGCGCCCGTAAAGCTCCCCTTCTCGTGGCCAAAGAGCTCGGATTCGATCAGCTCATCAGGAATCGCGGCGCAGTTGACCTGCACGAAGGGGCGATCACGGCGCGGGCTCTGGTTGTGGATCGCCCGCGCCACCAGCTCTTTACCGGTGCCACTCTCGCCGGTAATCAACACCGTGGCCGGGGTCGGCGCCGCTTTCTCGATGGTCTCACGCAGCCGCTTCATGGCGGGCGAGGTCCCAACCATGTCGTCGGGCTCGTGCCGCAGGACACGGTTCTCGGACTGCAGCCGGTGCGCCGAGACGGCGTTACGCAGCGACAACAGAACTCGCTCGCGCTCGAGGGGCTTCTCAAAAAAGTCGAACGCACCGCGGCGGGTCGCTTCGACCGCGGTATTGACGTCCGCGTGGCCGCTGATCATCAACACCGGCACTTCGTAGCCCCGCTCACGCATCGCCGCCAACACAGCCAGCCCGTCCATCTCCGGCATCTTGATGTCGAGCAGCACCGCGTCGGGCGCACGCTCGGCAATCTTGACCAGCGCCTCGGGGCCGCTCTTGGCCTCGTCGACACGGTAGCCTTCGTATTCGAGGATCATCCGCAAACTTTCACGGATCGATGCCTCATCGTCGACAATCAGGACTGCGGCGCGATTCGGTTCTTTGGTTTTGGCCATGCTGCGAGTCTATCCGAGAGTCGACGCTTCAGGATCGGAGAGTCGAAGGACAGGCCAAGGAGCAACCGTTGCAGGAGCGACTCTGCCGACCCGGACGCCCCGGACGACCCAAATCGGGCCGGCCGGGTCGCTGGACAAAATCCCCGTCAGGGAACCCGAATGACTGCGAAGAAGCCAGCCTGGGTGCCATTGCGCGGATCCACCACTCGAGAGACATAGAGGCGAATCAACGATCCAGAGGGCACCGATCCGATCGCTTGCTCCAGATCGGCTGCGGTGTTCACAACTTCTCCGTTGACTTCGGTGATGAAATCGTTCGGACGGACATTCTCGTCGTACAACGGACTGGACGGCGTCACCGATGTGATCCACAGTCCTTTTACACCATCGGGGATGTTGTGTGACGAGCGCAGTGCTGGCGTCAACTCCTGGTACTCGATCCCCATCCACTCGATCTTGCCGCTGTCTTCCTCAGCCGCCGGCTCGGCGACGGTCGGCGTGCCCGGACGCTCTCCGAGGACCACGGTCTTACTGACTTTCTTGCCGTTGCGCCACACGTTGAGCTCTACCTTGGCATCCGGCGGCCGCGACGAGATGTAGTCGATCAACTCGCGGTTGTTGTGAATCTGATTGCCATCGGCTTCGAGGATCACGTCGCCGTGTTTGAGCCCAGCCTCATCGGCCGGACCATCTTCCAGGACTTGGGTGACCAGGGCGCCATCCGAGGAATCCAGACCAAAGGCCTCCGCCTCGTCGTGATCAAGATCGTCGATGTTCACGCCGAGGTAGCCACGACGCACGCTGCCGTGATCCCTGAGCTGAGGCAAGATCGTCTTGAGGGTGTTGGCGGGAACTGCAAAACCGATGTTCTCGGCGCCGAAGTTGATCGCCGTCGCAATCCCGACCACTGCACCCGTCAAATCCACCAGCGGTCCGCCGGAATTGCCGAAGTTGATCGCCGCGTCGGTCTGGATGAAATTCTCGAGCGAACGGTCCGGGGTGATATCGATACTTCGTCCCTTGGCGCTCACGACGCCGACCGACACCGAATTGGCGAGCCGCAGCGGGCTGCCAATCACCATCACCCAATCGCCGACTCGAACCTGATCACTATCAGCCAACGGTAAATAGTCGATCGGTCCATCAACCTCGACTTTCAACAAGGCAAGGTCTGTCGCCGGATCCTTCCCCACCACCTCGGCTTTGTATTGTCGACCCTCTAAGGTGGCATGCAAATCGGTGGCTTCGTCGATGACATGATAGTTGGTGACGATCAAACCGTCGGAGCTGATCACAAAGCCGCTGCCCGACGAATCGGAGCGACGCTCTTCTGGCTCACCCTGCTGTTGCTGCTGTGGCCGGCGTCGGGGACCAAAAAAGAGCTCAAATGGATCGGTTCCGCGACGGCTAGCGCCGCGCTCGAACTTGGTCGCCTGGATCGACACCACTGCTGGCGATACCGCCTCGGCGAGGTCGGCGAAGCCAGGCAGCCCATGATTGGTGGGGTCAACCGACACCGCGCGCTTGACCTCGCCCGGGTCTGCGCTGCTGATCGGGGTGATATTGATGCCGCCTGCGAGCACCATTCCGAAGACCATGGCCCCGAAGACCAGAACCAGGGTAAAAGATCGATGGCCACGTTCATTCTGCATTGCGCTCTCCTTGGAAGGCTGCTGGGAAGTCGATGTCTGCGAGATACACTGTCCGCGCCGCCGGTGAAAACTGCTCCGAATCGCAGTGAAAAACTGCTCTGGAAGGTCCGAAACTTCTCTCAGATTCCAATTCGGGAAAACTTTCATTGGGGTTTTGGAAGAAAACTGGTCGAGGTCAGAGGCTGTCATTGACCGAGGGTCGAGCCTCGCAGGTTTGAAGCGTCGTCACGTTGTACACGTCATCGCGTCACGTCAAGACGTTCACGCTCCATCATCAAAGCAAATTTGCTGCCAACCCGCTCTCTAGCCACCCAACCGATCATTTGCCAGCATTAGGGTCATACTATATAGTCGCCGCCGCAGCCGCGGCCGTAACCGGGCCTCCAACAAAGCGCCAAAATGGCACTTTGAATCGAGTCTACCGAGCCCGTCCCGGCGTCTTTTGTGATCGGCCTCCAGGTCCATTTTTGGAGCACTGAAGGCTTGGTTCGACTGTGGGCACTGCGGTTGCGCCATCCCCAATAATTAGTCTATAGTTCGAAAGCCAGCGCCTAGCTGGAACGGCCGGTTTGTAGCCTGTCGTCTTGCTGGTCGATACAGATGCAATGACGCATCGTCAAACTGCTGGTTGAAAGGTCGAGGAGTTATCAATCATCATGAGTCAGACTGCCATTGATGCGAATCTCGAGGAAGAGTTCGCTTTGGTGGCCGCCAGCACGGGCTGCGAGCTCGTTCATGTTGACTATAACCATGGCAGACTCCAAGTATTTCTCGACCGTCCACAGGGGGTGACAGTTGATGATTGTCAGAGGGTCTCGAAACAGCTGTCTGCCCTCCTCGACGTCGCAGAATTTGGTGGCAGCAAGTCTTATGTCCTAGAGGTCAGTTCCCCGGGCCTCGATCGCCAACTGTACGGCCCCAAAGACTACGACCGTTTCCGCGACCATCTAGTGCGCGTGACCTTCTTCACCGCTGAGCCTAGAGCTAAGAAAACCATCGTCGGTCGGCTCGAAGACTTCCGCCCGCAAGAGTCCGACGGGGGCGAGATTACGGTGCTCGATACGAGCACCGATACACGACACGAGATTGACCTCGCCGACATCCAGACCGCACGGCTCGAGATCGAGCTTTAGAGAAATTCAGGACGAGTAAGACATGGCACGAGCACGAACGCCCGAAGTTGACCTGTCCCAGGTGCTACAACAAGTTGCGCGCGAGAAAGACATCGAGATGGAGCGATGGGTTTCTGCGCTGGAAGATGCCATGGCCTCGGCGGCCAAAAAGCAACATCGAATCAAAGAGCCGGTTCGGTCCAAATTTGATGTCGAGAGCGGCAAGTTCGAGGCCTTCATCGTCAAGAACATTGTTGAAGAAGTTGAAGACCCTCTCGCCGAGTGGACGGTCGAAGAAGCCCGTGAAGAAGGGGCCGAGGCCGAAGTTGGCGACGAAATTTTGCTTCCGATCTCCACCGAGGGTTTGGGGCGTATCGCTGCCCAGTCCGCCAAGCAGGTGCTCTACCAACGTATTCGGGAAGCTGAGCGCGAGAAGGTCCACGCCGAGTTCATCGACCGCGTCGGCGAAGTGCTCAACGGCACGGTGAAGAGATTCGAGCGCGGCGACATCATCATCGATCTAGGGCGCACCGAGGCAATCGTTCCAAAGAACGAGCAGTCACGGCACGAACGGTATAGCCAAGGCGAACGTATTCGCGCCGTCATCGTCGATGTCCACACCATGCCCAAGGGCCCTCAAATTGTCCTCTCTCGAACAGATCCCAGACTTTTGGTGAAGCTCTTCGAGATGGAAGTCCCAGAGATCTACGACGGCACAGTGGTCATCAAGAACGCGGTCCGCGCTCCTGGTGAACGGGCCAAGGTTGCCGTACAGAGTCGCGAACGCGATGTTGATCCGGTCGGCGCCTGCGTCGGTATGAAGGGTTCTCGTGTTCAGTCGATCATCCGCGAGTTACGCGGCGAGAAAATCGACATCATTGAGTACTCGGACGATTTGGTGACGTTTGCGCAAAGTGCGCTCGCGCCGGCCAAGATCACCCGCGTCTCAGTCACTCACCCCGGCGAAGTGCCTCATCTCGACGTGATCGTCGAGGACGAGCAGCTGTCTCTGGCCATCGGTCGCCGAGGTCAAAATGTCCGTTTGGCGGCTGAGTTGATCAACGGCAAGATCGATATCAAGAGCGAAACCGACGTCAAAGGTGAGGTCGCAGACGCCCTTGCACGCCTCCTGCACGACGCCATTGGCGACGAGGCGCCGCAAGCAGGCCTCGCCTTGCCGGCCGAAGACGAATCGATTCCCTGGGACAAGGTACCGAGCGTTACACCGGAGCTCGCCATCGCACTGGCCGCCTCGGGATATGAAGCTTACGCCGATCTCTCCGACGCGACCACCGAAGAGCTCCAGGAAGTCTCCGGCGTTGACGCCGAGATCGCGGGCGCGATCATCGGGTGGCGAGACCAGGGGACTGCGCCGGCGACAAGTCCTGGGACCGATCTCTTTAGCACTAGCCCCGAGCCCGAAGTGACCGAAGAGGCAGGAGCCGGAGCTCAGGATCTCAACGACGACGATTTCATGGCAGCCTTGAGCAAAGCACTCAAGGAAAGTGAGCAACAGCGCGAGGATATTGCTGCGGAAGCAGCAATCGACGCGATAGACCAGGATCCGATGGTAGCGATAGCAACCGACTC
>JAJCXQ010000866.1 GCA_029263355.1 Acidobacteriota bacterium
AAGCCGCTACAAATATCGTCCAACACCCGTGGTGTCGCAGTGGCGGTGAGCGCTAACACCCGCTCGGCTCCGTAACGCTCGGCAAAACCGGCCAGCTTCAGGTAATCGGGGCGGAAGTTGTGCCCCCACTCCGAGATGCAATGCGCCTCATCGACCGCGAACAACGAGATGCGGAGCCGCGCCAGGCTGCCCCGAAAGCGTTCATTGTTGAAACGCTCCGGCGCCACGTAGAGCAAACGTAGATCGCCCGCTCTCACCGCCGCGACGATTTCGCGGTAGCGCTCGACGCTGAGGGTCGAGTCGAGACGCTCGGCGGCGATGCCCTGTGATTTCAGTCGATCGATTTGGTCCTTCATCAACGCGATCAGAGGTGACACCACCAGGGTCAGACCGGGCAGCATCAGCGCCGGCAGCTGGTAACACAGAGACTTGCCGCCGCCGGTGGGAAACACGGCCGCCGTGCTATGCCCCGCCAACAGATGCTCCACCGCCTCTTGCTGACCGGGAAGGAAGGCGTCGAAACCAAAATGTTGGTGCAGGCACTGTTTTGGGTCGAGGTGGCTGGGCATCGTTGGGTTCATGACGACAGAGTCTACGAAATGCCTTGACCGCCAGCCAGCAGCTTCCTACAATGAGCCTGCTTCAACGCGGCGGAAAATTTGAAGGTGACCTTGTGTGGGTGGGTCAGATCACTCATTCTAGGGTGAGCTGACGGTCAAAGCAGGTTTTCGAGCCTGACGTGCCCACCCCTGACCACCTAAACCCACACCTCGAGGAGACCGACGATGGCGCTCTTTGCGAATCGTATGGCAGCTCTCGGTACCGAAAACGCGTTCAAGCTGGGAGAAGACATCCAGCGCTGCATCGACCGTGGCATAGATGTCATCAAATTCAATCTCGGCGAACCCGACTTCGATAGCGCCCCCCACATCAACGCGGTCGGCAAACGCGAGATCGACGCCGGCAACTCCCACTACTGCGACCCGCAGGGAATTTTGCCGCTACGTCGAGCGATCGCCCGCCACATCGGCGATAGCCGCGGCATCGACGTCGACCCAGCGCGGGTCGTGGTGACGCCGGGAGCCAAGCCACCGATCGGCTACACCTTCCAGACCTACGTCGATCCGGGGGATGAGGTCATCTACCCCAGCCCGGGCTTCCCGATTTACGAGTCCTGGGCAAATTTTTCTGGCGCCAAACCCGTGCCGCTACCCCTCGACGAAGAGAGCGGATTCGCCTTCACGCCGGACGATCTGGCGAACCTGATCAGCGACCGGACCAAGGTCATCATCCTGTGCTCGCCGTCCAATCCCACCGGCGGTGTGTTACCGGCCGGCGAATTTGCCGATCTCGCCGAGATCATCCGCGAGCGCTGCCGTCCCGACGTGCGGATTTACGCCGACGAGATCTACGAGCACATCTTGTTCGACGGTGAGTCCCACCACTCCATCGCCTCCGAAGAAGGGATGGCCGAACGTACAGTGCTGGTGAGCGGTCATTCCAAAGGCTTCGCCATGACCGGCTGGCGGCTCGGTTACGCCGTGCTGCCGACCCGTGAGGAAGCGTCGGTCTTCAAGCAGCTCAACATCAACATCTGCTCCTGCGTGCCGCCGTTCATTCAAGAGGCCGGTCGCGAAGCTTACGAGAACCCGGCCAGCAACGCCGCCGTCGCCGAGATGGTCGCCGCCTTCGAACGTCGGCGCGACTGGGTGGTGCCGGCCCTCAACGCCATCGACGGCGTCCGCTGCCAGCAGCCCAAGGGCGCCTTTTACGTCTTCCCCAACATCGCAGGCGCCTGTGAACGCCTCGGCGTGCTCGATGCCTATCGCGAAATGCCGGCAGCCAACCGTGAACGCACCAGCCCGTCCGGCATGATGCAGATGTTCCTACTCTACCGCTACGGCGTCGCCACCATGGATCGCAACTCCTTCGGTCGCATCGGCGCCGAGGGCCAGCACTACCTGCGACTCTCGATCGCGGCCAGCATGGATCAGCTGAAGACCGGGGTCGGTCGCATGGCGGAGGCGATCGACGACCCCCAAGGTTTCCGCAAATTCCTCGAGGAAGAGCGGCTGTGGGATTGAACTTGCCTTATTCGAATCGAGGACCCCATGAGTGAACATATCTTCGTGACCCGGCGCATTCCGGAGCCCGGCCTCGAGCTCCTGCGCGATTCCGGAGCACGGGTCACCGTCAGCCAGAGCGACGAGGAGCAGGGCGTGACGCGCCAGGATCTATTGGCTGGCGTTGCCGATTGCAACGTCCTGGTGCCCCTGCTGACCGAACCCATTGATCGCGAGCTCATGTCGGTCAACGATCACCTACTCGGCATCGCACAGATGGCCGTCGGCTACAACAACATCGACATCCCGACCGCCACCGAGCTCGGCATCCCGGTGTCGAACACTCCAGGCGTGCTCACCGACACCACCGCCGACTTTACCTGGGCGATGTTGATGGCGGTGGCGCGACGGATTCCGGAGGCCCACAACTACATGGTCGCCGGGCGCTACAAGCTGTGGGGGCCCAACCTCTTCCTGGGAGCTGACATCGGTCTCGGCGCCAGCGGCATCCCCAAAGTCCTGGGTATTGTCGGTTACGGTCGCATCGGCGCCGCCGTCGCGCGGCGGGCGCAGGGCTTCGACATGGAGATCCTGGCCCACGATCCCTTCAATCGCAAGGGCATCGACGCCGACGACATGGTGACTTGGGCCGACTTCGAAGAGTTGCTCGAGCGCAGCGACTTCGTGACTCTTCACCCGCCGCTCACCCCCGAGACCCATCACCTGATCAACGCCGCGGCGCTCAAACGCATGAAGTCGACCGCCTACCTGATCAACGCCGCCCGTGGCCCAGTGGTGGACGAAGCAGCGTTGGTCACCGCCCTGCGCGAAGACTGGATCGCCGGCGCCGCCCTCGACGTCTTCGAAGACGAGCCAGCGATGGCGCCGGGCCTCGCCGAGCTGTCCAACGCGGTGTTGATCCCCCACATCGCCAGCGCCAGCACCGACACCCGTTCCAAGATGGCCACCATGGCGGCCACCAACGCCATCGCCCATCTGCGGCGCGAAAAGGCCCCCAACGTCGTCAACCCCGAGGTTTATGACACCGAGGCCTACCGGCGTCGCGTCGCCCGGTGAGCGGGACACGGTGAGCCAAGCACGGTGAGCCAAGAAGCCGATCTCCGGGCCGACGCCATGGCCTGCCTGAGGGCGGCGGTGGCGGCGGTTGAACCGGAGCGGCTGACCGCCGACTTCTTACGGCAACACCCGGAGCTTGTCGCAGGCCCGGGACGACTGGCAATTGTCGCCATCGGTAAAGCAGCGGCGGCGATGGCTCGTGGCGCGGTCAAAGGGCTAGACGGTCGAGGCGATCTCACCGGCGTCCTGATCGCGCCCCAGGGCGAGGTCGCGGGGCTTGGTGAGGCGTTGACGTCCGAGGGGCTGTTCGCACCGGGTGCCGTCGAGATCTTCGGCGGCGGCCACCCGATCCCCAACCTCGAAGGTGCACGTGGAGCACAGTCAATCCGCACCCTCGCCGGCAAGCTCGACAAGGACGACACCTTGCTCTGCCTCATCTCTGGCGGCGGTTCAGCATTGATGACCCTACCGCCGGACGGCATCACCCTGGTTGACGTGCAGTCCACCACCGAAGCGTTGCTGCGTGCGGGCGCCACCATCCAACAGCTCAACGGGGTGCGGAAACATCTGGACCTGCTGAAGGGCGGCCGACTGGCCCAGCAGGCTACGCCGGCCCGTGTCCTCGGCCTGGTGCTCTCCGACGTTGTTGGCGATCCCCTCGATGTCATTGCCTCAGGACCCGTCACCGCCGACCCCACCACTTTTGACGATGCCGTCGACACCCTGCAACGTTTCGCGGTCTGGGACAGCGCCCCCATCGCCGTTCGAGAGTATCTTGAGCGCGGCCAGCAAGGGCGAGAGCCGGAGTCTCCCAAGACCGGAGCGGCCTGCTTCGATCGGGTCGAGGCTCACGTCATCGGTTCCAACCGTCTCGCCGCGGAAGCCGCCCGCGTCGAGGCTGAACGTCGTGGTTATACCTCCCAGGTGGTGACGACCCGCCTCACTGGCGAAGCCCGGGAAGTCGGTCGCCAGCTGGCCTTGATCGGCCAGGATATCTACGGCAACGATCAACCCCAAGGCGCCCCCACTTGCCTGATCGCGGCCGGCGAGACCACCGTCACGGTACGTGGCGCCGGCCGTGGCGGGCGTAACCAGGAAGTTGCTCTGGGGGCTGCCGTCGCGTTGGATGAAGGTGACCTCGAGGTGGCGGTCCTCGTCGCGTCGATGGGGACGGATGGTATCGATGGTCCTACTGACGCTGCTGGTGCTTGGGCGACACCGATGACGGTGCGTCGCGGTGCGGAGCGCAGCGTCAACGCTGGGCAAGCGCTGGCGGACAACGATGCCTATGGGTTCTTCGAGGTGGTGGACGGCCTCATCATAACGGGAGCGACCGGCACCAACGTCATGGATGTGGCGTTGGTGTTGGTGGGTGGTAGTGGGTGAATCCCAATAGATCCCACACTCTGCAACGATAGACCTATAGCCCACCGCATTCAAAACGCCCAATCCGAACGCGCAGCGTCACTAACCTGCTCAAACTCCTGATTGCCTCTGGCCCACCAATTTCTGTCTCGCCTTTTCGAGCCTCTCAGCAAGTCTCATCGGCCCAGCACCTGGCGCCTTTGGCTGAGCCTCGTACCTTTCGAGGATGGAGACCTCATCGGCATAGCGCTTTTCCTTGCGGTAGAGAATTGCCAGTTGCTCGAAATACCAGGGTGCTACGCCCCAACCTTCGCCAGCTGCTCTTGATTCCTCTTCAATAGCTTCGACTAGCTTTAGTAATAGTGCAATAGCCTCCTCGTGCCGCTCTGCTCGCTTGAGCTGCTTCACGCGCTCGACGAAGTCCGTGTAGTGGCTCCCATCGACACACCCAGCAGCTTCTACAGAATGTCGCTTTGGCTCAACATTTGACAATGAGCTCTGGTTGCTATCCCGAACACCAGTCTCTGAGGACGTCTTGCCAGGCTCCACAAAGGGGTCGATCGGTTTGAAGACGCCAGACTTGGTCATTCTCCGCTGAATCGGGAAAGCCGCCAGGGCCGCGACAGGATTAACTTTTTCGAGAGAAGAGAAATCGACGTTCCCGAACATTTCCCGATCTACTTCGACGCTGTACAGGTAGTCATCAGTCGTTCTGCCTGTAGCCTTGTCGATTCGCTGGGAATATGCTGAAACAATCGCTATCGCAACACCAGGCAAAGTTCTGAACACTTCACCCACAAGCCTGAACCCGATCGCATGGATATGCTTCGCATACTCTTGCCGCAGAATCGACTGGCTCTTTTGCTTTTTTAGCAGTCGCCTCTTATTTGCAGCCAAGCGCGCAACGGCACCTGGGACATCTTCAATCTCAGGCAGGTCGACATCCAACAGCACCAACCTGCCAGCATCTGCAATGTCGAAATTGATCATCGTCTCTAACGGCCACTCGAGCTCACCCAAGACTGCCCCAAGAGTTTCTGCCATGAAGTCAGGCTCGGCTAGCAACTTTGCTTCATTACTACTCTGCTGCTTTTGTTGATCTTCATCGAAACTCGTCTTCCGCTGTTTCCAGTCATCAAACAACTGTCTATATTTCTCATGTAAGGCAGCCTGCCCCATTTCAAATGTCGCTCGGGCTGCTTCCCACCTCTGAAGCTCTTGCCGATACAAATCCTCGGCCTCAGAGAATGCGGCTCGCCTTCGCTCTTCGATCCACGGAAGAACTCTCTCTAGGAATCCCGAGCGCTTTCGAACAGGCCCCAGGGGTTTTTCTTCCGAAAAGGCACGTTGAGGAGGCGGAGCGGGTGAACGCTCCGAAAATGAGGCCATCCGAAATCTTGACTGGTAGACCGGCGGCGGCGTTGAAAAGTGAATCCCGAGCAGGATTTCAGATTCCTGATTGATTCTGGCAACTTGATCCTGAAGCCAACGTTCAATTGTGGCGAGCTCGATCAATGGACTACCCTGCCTCCAGGCTTACTGGTCCAAGATCAGCCAATCAGCGCCGGCGCCGCTTTAATCAAGCTCTACGATCAGTTGGCCGACGAAAAGACACTACCGCCTCTGATCACATCGCTTGCCAAACAAGGAACGCGCGAAGAGGTTACCGCCCAAACCTGTAACCAGGCGGCCCAGTCGCATCACCTCGGCCACATGACGAACCGCTTCCCTCTCGGCCCAACGCAACGCACGAGTACTAGAGCAGTCTTGCAACTCCGGCAAGGACAGCTGGCCGCGATCAACGGTCCGCCAGGGACTGGCAAGACCACTCTGGTGCAGAGCCTGGTCGCCAGCTTGTGGGTCAAGAGCGCGCTCGAGGGTACCGAGCCACCTGTCATCGTCGCCTGCTCCACCAACAATCAAGCGGTCACCAATGTCCTCGATAGCCTGGCCTCGGCGAGCGACACTGACCAGAGCTCCCTCGCTCGACGGTGGTTCGACCCAGACCTGGATTCTCTGGGCCTCTTCTTTCCAGCCTTCTCCAAAGTAGAGGCCTCTAGCCAACGCCTCTGCGCCCTTCCGGGATCTCCATGGCAGGGCCTTCCGGCTGAGATGGAAAACACCAGCTACGTTGAGACTGCCACCGAACGATATCTCGCTTCAGCCCGCGACCACTTCGGAGAGCCCTCGATTGCCGAAGCTCAAGAGGTGGTCGATCTCCTGCATGAGGAGCTGAAGTCCGAGGCCCAGAAACTCGCCAAACACCTCGATGCCGCCCGGGAGCTGACCGACACGCGGGAGCGCTACGCAGACGTTGATCTTCTAGCGACGAAGACTGAGTTACAGCGCGAAATCAAAGCTCGACAGCGGGAGATCGACAACCGAAAGAGGCTCGCAAGCGAAGTTGAAAGCGAAATTGATCGCCTGCCGCTGGTGGAAGACATGTTGTCGTTTCTGGGGCCGCTAAAGGATCGCCGCGACGATCGACTCTTACGTCCATTCATCAATCAGAGCCTTGAACGTCCCGCTCTTCCCAACAAAGGCTTTCGCGAGGAGCTCAGAGCACTCTGCAAACACCTGCTGGCTGGCAGTGAAGCCAAGCTTGCTGAGTCTGAGAAAAAGCTAATGAGCCTCGCTGGCTGGGACGCCGCGGAGGCGAGCTTCCACTCAGCTGTCGAGTTGCTCGCGGCCGCTCTGCCGTCCAACCGCGTTGGCGCCACCAACGACGAGATCATTGAGCAGCCGCGCCTCATCGAGCACTTGCTCGATATGGGCCCTCGTCGGCGGCTCTTTCAGCTTGCCGCCCGCTATTGGGAAGGGCGCTGGCTGCTCGAGATGGAGCAGATCCTGAACGAAGACCCTGGCCGGTTGCAAAAACAGTCTCGCAAGATGTGCCTGGCTCGCTTTCGGCGCTTTGCCAAGATTACTCCTCTCCTCGTTGCTACCCTGTATCGCCTCCCACGAGTCTTCGACTACTTCCGCGGGGAATCCTGCCCGTTGTTAGAAGCTATCGACTGGCTCATCGTAGACGAAGCCGGCCAGGTGTGCCCAGAGATCGGCGCGGCACCTTTCGCTCTTGCCAAGCGGGCCGTGGTCATCGGTGATACTTGGCAGATCGAACCCATCTGGGGAATCAGGGAAGCCGTCGATCTCGGCAACATGGAGCTTGCCGGCTTCGCCACTGAGGCACTCGAATCCGAAGGCGGCATGGGCCTGCGTCCGTCGCAAGGTAGCCTGATGAAGATGGCCCAGCGTTCGAGCCGTTACACGGCCGAAGGGCGGGAAGATGGTCTCTGGCTTCGAGAGCACCGCAGGTCGGTTCCAAAGATCATCGAATACTGCAACCAACTGGTGTATCGCGGCCAGCTCGAAGCCTTGCGCCCACCAGTCGACAATCACCCCTTCCCGGCCATGGGCTGGGCTCACGTCGACTCACCGTCCAAACTCGCCGGAACCAGTCGACTCAACGCAGGGCATGCTGACGCGATCGCTGATTGGCTCCATGACCGTCGGCAGGAGTTGGAGACCTTCTATGGACGCAAGCTTGCCGAGATCGTAGGCATCGTCACGCCCTACCGGCCTCAGGTCGACCAGATCCGCAAGAGTCTACGAGCTAGAAACCTACCTGTCGCCTATCGCGGCATGGGTGGTATCGATGTCGGTACCGTCCACGTCTTCCAGGGCGCTGAGCGACCGGTGATGTTGTTCTCCCCCACCGTGACTCGAAAGGACCCTTCCGGCTATTTCTTCGACCGCGGCTTCAACATGCTGAATGTCGCTGTCTCTCGTGCCCGCGACAGCTTTCTCGTCTTCGGTGACATGGAGATCTTCAATCCGAAGGTCGCCACACCGTCTGGGTTGTTGGCCAAGCACCTCTTCAAGCGCCGCCGCAATGAGCTGGCGGGCGTGTTGGCTTCTCCCGAGCTGGCTCAACTTCCAAGGGTCGAGCGCATCGACTCACACCAGGTGCACCATGAGCTACTGTGCCAGGCCCTGGAAACGAGTCGCAACCGCGTTCTGGTGGTCTCACCCTATCTCGGTAAGACTCTCGAGGCCGATGGCCTTCTTGATCTGTTTCGACAGACGACAGCGCGAGGGGTCCATTGCACCGTCGCCTACTGCAAGGACATTGGAGGTTTCACCCAGGCCAAAGCCCCAAAGTGGGTCAAGCGTCTGCAACAAACGGGAGCCGTCGTTCACGGGCTGTCGCGCATTCACAACAAGACTCTGGCGGTCGACTCTGATTGGATTGTGGAGGGGTCCTTCAACTGGCTATCGGCGGTGCGCGATCCCTCGGCGGCTACACACCGACTCGAAGTCTCCCACCTGAGCCGGCTCCCCGAGGCGGAGGACTTTATTCAGCGGGCCTGGGACGAAGTCGAAAGCCGCAGGTCGAAGAAAAACAAGTGACCGTGACCTGACGACTACGTCTCATCTTCGCCCGTCACTCCCACGCGACGGTATCGCCGACCGCAATCTCGGCGTCGTTCAGGATCTCGCCGTAGACGCCGCCTCGCCAGTCTGGATCGAGGGCTCGTTGGAGACCGGGATGAGCTTCGTCCATTAGGTGGCACGGCCGGGTCTCGCTGTAGATCATGATTCGGCAGTTTCCGACGCGCAGCACCTGGCGGCGACGATGCCGCAGATCGACGCCCCTGACGTAGAGATTCGCCCGCCGTAGCTTGGGGTCGAGATCCTCCCCCAGTTCCCGCGTCATCTCGTCCCAGCGATCCGCGCACAGAACGGTCACCTGCCGCTTGCCGCCCTGATTGGCGTTGCCCTCGAGCCCGCGACCCGCCACCGCCCGAGCGCTCTCGCGGGCGTCCATCGGGCCACGCTGAAAGCGCTTGATCCAAATCGCCTCCAGGCGTCCCGTTGGCTTCTCCTCGGACATCACCTGGAGCCTAACAGCTCGCCGGGCCTGGGCAAGGTAGACTTTGCCCAGATACATGACGACATACCCGCGATTTGCTGCTGTATACTGATCTGTAGACAGGAGGTTCTTCGGATGAGCAGCTCTACGGTGAGAATCAGTCATTCGGCCCGCCAGAATCTGCGTCAGCTCTCGACACGGGTCGGCAAGCCGATGCAGGCGGTGGTCGAGGAGGCGATCGAGCTCTACCGGCGCCAATTGTTTCTCGACGAAGTCAATTTGGGTTACGCATCGCTCCGGCAAGATCCGGTGGCCTGGTCCGAGGTCACCGAGGAGCGGGCGGAGTGGGATGCGACGCTCGCGGACGGCCTGGATGACGAATGAGGCCGTTCCTTGAAGGCTCCGTTGCGTGGCGAGATCTGGCTGGCTGATCTCAACCCGACACGAGGTCATGAGCAGGCTGGACGACGGCCGGTGCTGATAGTCTCGGACGACCTGTTCAACGAAGGGCCCGCCGACCTCATCATCGTCTTACCCATGACGACACGGATCCGGCCGATTCCCTCCCACATCGTGGTCGAACCGCCCGAGGGCGGTGTGCGCCGCCCCAGCGCGATTCTCTGTGACGCGATCAGGTCGATCAGCAAAGACCGCTTGGTGGGCCGATGGGGCCGGGTGACCCGAGACACCCTGGACAGGGTTGCCGACACGCTGATGATTCTGTTGCGGCTCTGACGCCTCGGACTTTAGTTGTCCAGCGATAGACGCCGGCCTTGAGGCACCACACAGCTCGCCAGCCTATCTCTAGCTTGAGCTAAGCCACCGGACGCAACTTCTCCCACCAATCGGACGCCGCCCGCCGCACCCGACCCAGCTTCGAGGCTGATGACGCTGTTGCCCCAGTCTGTGACAGGACGGCATAGGCGCCGCCGATTCCTCCGGCGTCCGCAGTCTCCGTCGACGACAAAGAACGCAACTCGCGGTCGTCGAGCCGGATCATGCCGACGGCACGCACTTGTTCGACGAGATCGGGATGAAGATCAACCGGCCTTTGCTTCAACGGCTGGCCGCGACGGCCGATCTGCGGGCGCACGGCGTCGCCCAGGGTGGGTAGACCGATCAGGATCAGCTGCGCCTCGAGCAGTTGGCTGCCGTGGGTGGCGGTGCGGTCGAAATGCTGCATCGCCTTGCGCTGATCGAGCATCGCCGTCGCCACCTCGCAGCGCCCGCGGCCGACCTGATCGCTCAGTCATAACGTACCTGCGGCTTCGCCTCCACCTGACGCGACGCAGAAAAGAGACGAAGCGCAGCTGGTTCCCAAAAGAAACCAGCTACTCGTCCAGCTCCTCCGGCGTCGACAGCGGACGACGCAGATGCTGTTGTTGGCTGTCGGGGAACATCGAGGTGAAGTACTCGGTCCAGCCACCCATGCGGACGCGCAGCAAATCGTACTTCTCGGGATGGCTGGGTGCGTCTTCGAAGGTGGACGGCGAGGCGGCGGTGACGGTGAGGATGTTGGAGCCCTGACCTTCGGCGAACTGGCCGAGGACGTCGGTGAGCTGGGCGACGCCGAAGTCCTCGGCGACGTTGAAGTCGGTCGGCGAGCCGTCCCACATGGCGGCACCGCCGTCGCCGGTGAAACCCGCCAGGGAGGCTGAGAACGGCGCTTCCTGGTGTTCGGGGGCGCGGTTCATGGGCGACGGTGAGGCGCTCATGTCGCTGGCGATGGTCTCGTTGAGCCGCCGGCCGTCGGCCGAGGCGCCGCTGCCGACGCCGAACTGAAAGAAGTTCTCGAAAGTACCGGTGCCGGGCTGGATCTGGAAGCCGCCGAAGGGCTGCTCAGGGGTGCCGTGGGCGTTGGCGTAGTCGAGCATCTGCTGGGCGGTCGACTCCGCTGGCTGGCGCGCCACATCGACGGTGATCTGGGCGATGCGAGCCGCGATCTGGTCGCCCAGGGTGTCGATCTCGGCGTGGCCACGGCCGTAGCGGGGATAGGACAGGGCAACCTCTTGCAAACGCTGGAAACGCTCGGCCTTGGCAGCGATGCGGTTGGCGCCGAGCAATGAGCTGACGAAGGGCTCAACCATCTTGTAGCCCCAATCGCACATCAGGCATTCGACCAGCTCCGGCAACGAAGTAACCGCGGTCTGCGGATCGTAGACCATCTTGTGGATGGCATAGAGGCTGTTGACGGTAGAGCTCAGGCCGATCCAGCACGGGCCGTAGACGTTGTAGCGGGCGCCGCCGCCGTAGATGTCGAGCCCCTTGGCCAGGCAATCGTCGGTCAACACCGACAACAGCGGTGCCGGGCACACCTTGACCAACGGAGGGGGAACTTGTACTCCATACCGGTCGGCACCGACAGGTCGTGCTCTCGGCACCACTGGCGGAACAGCGGGAAGCTCACCCCGACGATCGCCGACGAGTTGCTGCTACCGCACTCGTTGTGGATGAACCGCCGAACGCGCTTGACCGTGTCGCGGACGCGCCAGCGGGTGATGCGTCGCCCCTTGGCGCGCCAGAAGGTGGCGAACCGCGCGTAGGGTGCTGGGTAGACCAGCCCGCGCTGCATCAGGCAGAATTGCGCGTCCATGCGGTCCTGGCCGCGGGACGTGGACAAGTCGACTTGGCTCAGCCCGTCGGTGACCAGTTGATGATTTTGGATCAGACGGCTCGAGCTACGAGTCTCACTCATGGGGCCTCCCTCCTCACACGCCGCACATCAGGCGCTATGCGCCCAGCGTTTAGCCAGATTGTCTCTCGCCCCCAGTACAGGGTATTACAACACGAGGTGGTGCCGAGACTCAAACCTCGAGGAGCTCCGACTAGAGATGAGCGGGTTTACGCCCTGTTGGACAGGGGCAAGACGGCCTCTCCCGGGAGCTCCTCGTCTACACGATGCTCTTGACTTGAAGGACGCGCCTTCGACGCGCCAGGTGGAGTACAACTTCATCGCCTACCACGCCGACTCGGACGATCAGAGCTCGTGCACGCGCCCACTGTTCGAGCCACCGCCCACCGGGCTTCGACCCCGGGCGTAGAAAAAGGTGAGAGCGTTCACGAAAAAGTCTATCGTCAGCCCCACCGGGTTGATTTGTGCATAACCGTATTCTTCCCAGTCGAAGTTTTTCGGCGCCTCTCTGCTTTGACCGTAAACGTTGTCGAGACTACTGGAACCTGCGGCGATGAGCCCTCCACCGAGGACTGGGAGGACTGGAGCGATCGCCATGCCAACTCCTATTTCGGTGACGCTTAGAGTCGCAGCCCCCTGGATCGCCCCAAAAGTTTCCCAGTCAAAATCGTCGTCGCCGGCAGAGACGGTATAGGTCAAACCGGCGCCGCCGATCGCGATCAGCCCGACTCCGGCTCCCGCGAGGGCGACATTTCCTGTCATGCCGCCGCCGACCACCAAGGCGGTGCCAGCACCTATTTCGAGCACCGAGATCGCTCCGCCGCCAAAGGTGTCCCAGCTCAAGGCCCCGGTCGGATCGATCGAGAGAATCGGTTCGTTGCCGACATAGAGGTAGGGGCTGAAGTATTGCCCGGCAGGGTCGGGGGCATAAAATCTTTGGATGCTGGGATCGTAGAGACGAAGCTTGTAGTTGTACAGATTCAGGTCGGCGTCCCACTCCTGCCCTGTGTAGCGATAATTGAGTAAGTCCGGATTGCTACCTCCGGGGATACCCAAATCGAGACCGAAAGGCCGGTAGTCGTAGATTCCGACCAGCGCCTGAGAAGGCCCCACGAGCAGGCGACTCGAGCCTTGGTGATCCGCCAGAACAACAAGGGGAATCCCGTCTGCCTGGAGCCCGATCAAGCCACCGGGCCCGTAAATGTACGATGTGTGTTGATCGGAGGTGCCGGCAACCGTCGTCCGTTCACTCATCGGCAGGGCGGTAGCACCCACAATGTATCGGCGTTGGGTCAGCAAGTTCCCGGCGCCATCAGCCACCGATTTGACCAGCCGCTGCGACGTCGATCCGTACTGTATCGAGACCTTCTCGGCCGAGTCCAGACGGGTTGCGGACTCGGTCAAGCGAGTGGTGAAGTCGTAGCCGAAGTCAAAGGTGGGCGACTGCGAGACCTCACCCGAAGCTGCAAACGAGAACCCTCCGCCGCTGCGGGTCGTCCTCTCCAGCTGGTTGGTCCCGGCGTTGTAGGTGTACTCGTCGGTGGCGGCGTTGGCGGTCCATTGCAGGACGTTGCCGTTGCCATCGTATTGGTAGATCTCGTCCAACGCATTTGCGGCATCACTCTGTTGGGCGGTCTGGAGACGACCGTACTCGTCGTAGGAGTAGAGCCACTGGTAGCTCACTGTTCCTGCACCGGAGGCGTCCGGGCGGGTGTAGGTGATCTCTGAGACCAGGCCGCTGTAGAGCGGAAGGTTGTTGCCGGTGTCATCGTAGTAGTGGAGCTCTTCGTTGCTGAGCTCATCGGCAATCGACCTCAGCCAACCCGGCGACCAGTAGGTGTAGGTGCGAGTGATGGGACTGTCCGAGCCCTGACCCAGAACCGCGAGGGTGGTGGCGCCGTTGGCGTCGTAGCTATAGGAAGCAAACGCATCAGCCTGGTCGGGGAAGCCGATCGACGCGGTCAGGCCCAACGGATCGTAGCTGTAGAGAACAACCAGGGGCTCCTCGCCATCGGCGGCCGGATAGGTCATGCTGGTGACGTTGCTGCTCGACGAGCGCGTCGAAGATGGGCTCTTCGAGTTTGGGTTCTGCTGGGTGCTGCCGCCGGAGCCGGTCCCGGTCGAGCCACCCCCGGTGGAGTCCTCGATGAGCTTGTCGTAGGTATAGCTGACCGATTCAGGGGTCGTGTCACCGCTGTCGGTGGTCCGTTCGATCGTATTGCCCCGGATATCGTAAAGAAAGGTTTCGCTGATCGTGGCCTGGCCATCGCTTTGTTGGGTCTCGATGCGCCAGAGCCGTCCGATGGCCCACGACGCCGAGCCGTCGCCATCGTACTGTTGCTTGAAGCGCCAGTTTTCGGAAGCAACCGGCCAGTCCGTGTTGGCCTTCAGCTCGAGGTCAGCACGATCCCACGGACCAAAGTAGTAGCCCTGCTCGACCCTCCGATTCAGCGCATCGTATTTGGTGTAGATGATCTGTTGGCTGTCAGGATCCTGAGATCGTCCGTCGGCTTCGAGCAGGAAACGCTGCCGTCCCAGATCGTCATACACCGAATCCGACAGCTGGCTGTCCGGTGTCTGGGTCTGGATTTCGAGGTCGAGAGCATCGAATATTTGGTCCGACTGCCATGCGTCCGCCGTGTCCGTCGGTGGGTCATAGTAGTTGGGAGGACGGATCACTTCGACGTTGTCTCGCCCATCGAGGAGGTAGGCGGCCGCCACCGAAGACGCGTTGGAGAGGCCGGCGGCTCCCCACACTCGAGCCACTTTGTGGGTGAGCTTGTCGGTGATCGTCGCCGAGCTCTTCTGATCCGGGTCGGTGACGACCCTGACCGCATACTCGCCGATGGACAGATCGGGGAAGAAGTCACTGCTGCCATTGACTCCGTATCGTAGGGTGGTGGTGTGTTCGTTGCCGGGACGGATCGCCAGATCGTAGCCCGGACGTCCACCTTCGAGGATCCGAGACAGCGAGGAATTTTCATAACGCAGACGGCTGTAGGGATAACCTCGATCGTCGGAGCGGCCCTGTTGACCGGCATAATCATCACTCAAATAGCCGCTCATCTCGCCGCTGGTTGCATCCAGGCCGGTGACAAATCCCGCTCGGTATCCCAAGACGCTGTTTTCGTAATAGGCAGCCTTGGTCTGGATACTGGCGCGCCCGAGCTCGTCGTACAAGATTTCGCTGGCGACGATGCGGTGATCGCCCAGTTGTTGGGTTTGGGTCTGACGGTTGGCGCCGTCGGCATAGGTCATCGCGGGCAGGGGATCGAGGAGCACCAAGACGTCGGCGAAGGAGACGCCGGCATCGGTGGCGTAGAAGCTGAGTGCGCCCTGGACCGGGGCGTCGGTCGCTGGGTCGCCGACGTACTGCAGGATCTGTTGGTTGTCGAGGAAGAAAACACAACCATACTCACCGGCCAGCAGCAGCCAGCTCATCGGTCCCTCGGCCGAGCCGCCGACGGCGTCGACGACGGACCCCGCCAGCAGCATCTCCCATTGCGTGGTCTGCGGATTCCATTGCACGCTCAGGCGATCGCCGACCTCAATACCGAGGCTTCCGGAGAAGGCTTGTCCGGTGGCCTGTCCCACCTGCACGCGGACGCCGTAGCGAGCGTAGCTGTCCGAGCCCCGCAACGTGACGCTATCGAGACTCGAAGTTTGGTGGACCAGGGCTCGAGTCTCCACGATCCAGGCCGCGTCGTCTGCAGCGCTCCATCGTGATTGCCAGTTCGGATCCCGAAAATTATCGAAGGGGCCACCGTTTCGAGCCTTGATCGAGAGTGTACTGTTGGGATTCTCGGGGCTGTATTGATCGTTGCCTCCGGCGCGCGAGTAGTAGGTGGCACTCACCGTGGCGACGTTGTCGTCTGGCCCGGTCGTGCCGACCGGTCGCAACAGAGGATCGTAAAACGTTCGGTGGGTTTCGCCGTTGGCGCCGAGTTGCGCCTCTGGATACCAGGTTTCGGTGTTGTAGACGGTCGCCGAGAATGAGCACACCAGCGGCGTGAACCGGAGGTCATCGAACAACACTGCCTCATCGGTGCTCGGGTTGACCGCTTGGCACACCACCGCAACGGTTTCCCCATCGCCGACGACGTCGACATACTGAAAGATGTACTGCCACGTGCCCGCGGTATCCGGAATCTCCAAGACGGTCACGCTCTCATCCACGGTGATTCGCCAGGAGGTATCGAGGCCGTCTTGGAACGTCTTGACCCAGCACGAGAAGACGTAACGCTCGCCGTTGGGGTCCGCTTGGAAGGTATTGGTGAGGCTGCCGGAGCCGCCTGGCAACCGGACGCAGCGGACCCCGGTATGGGCGTCTGTCTCGTCATAGAAGTTGTCCAAGGCGTTGCCGTCGATCGTCCATCCCTGATCCTGCTCGTAGGGCTGAAACCCGGTATAACTGGCTTCGCCACTTGGATAGGTGGCATTGACGAATTGCGCCACCGGCCACAACCCGGAGCTGTCATAAAGGGT
>JAJCXQ010000867.1 GCA_029263355.1 Acidobacteriota bacterium
AGGTTGCGCCTCAGCTGGCGCGCCTGTGCACATCTCAACGGGTTGATCGGTCAGCCTATTCACTCCCCACCGTCGTCGTGATGGCGACGTGAGCGGCCTTGCTTGATCCGAGCGCGGTGTCGTTTGCTATCGAGCCGCTTGCGGTGGACCCGTGCCGGCGTGCGACTCTTCCTGCGTTCAGGGTCCACCTCGAGAGCTCCCCGTAACAAATCGACAAAACGCTCCACCGCGGCATCGCGGTTGGCAGACTGGCTGCGGTGCCGCTGTGAGGTCACCCACAGGATGCCCTGCTTACTGATGCGGGTCGCCAACCGCTGCCGAATGAGCTCTTTCTGCGCCGCGTCGAAACGAGTCGTGGCAGCAAGATCAAAACGCAGCGTGATCCTGGTGGAAACTTTGTTGACGTGTTGCCCACCGGGCCCCGAGCTGCGCGTGGCGGTGAAGCTGAGCTCTGAATCTTCTATCCCGATATCGTCGGTGATCTCGATCATGGTTCAAGCCTCCGAATTAAACCTGGATATCATAGCCTCATGTCAACTCGATCCCTCACATCACTCCCGATTGACCTGCTTCTCGACCCCAAGTCTCCCAGTCGCCCCACGGCCCACGGTCAGACCCATGGCCAGCGACTGGGCGTTTCACGGCAAGGCCGAGACATTCTCGGTTACCGGCTCGGTCACGGCCCACGACATGTCAGTCTGATCGCTGGCTGTCATGCCGACGAACCGGTGGGACCTGCGATGTTGGATCGGCTCGCCGCTCACCTCGTGGAGTTGCCGGTCGACGCTCCCTTGCTCTCGCAGGTGACGTGGTACCTCGTCCCCCACGCCAACCCCGACGGCGAAGCTCGCAACGCCTCATGGACAACTTCGGTATTCGATTCCACGGGCGCCATGACGGATCGGTTCTTTGACCTCGGGCTCTACCTTCCACAGGTGGTTCGCGAGCTGCCCGGAGACGATATCGAATTTGGCTTTCCGCGCACCCCGGACGATCCTGACGCACGCCCCGAGAATCTGGCGATCGCTGGGTTCTTGCGCCCGGGTGGCCCCTTCGCCCTCCATGCCAGCTTTCACGGTATGGCCTTCGCCGCCGGCCCTTGGTTCTTGCTCGAGCAGGCGTGGATCGACCGCACCCGCGAACTGCGTGACCGCTTGCGACGTCGAGTCCGGGCGCTCGGCTATCGACTCCACGATATCGACCGGCACGGCGACAAAGGCTTCCATCGGATCGACGAAGGTTTCACCACGCGGCCGGACTCACGGGCAATGGTGGCTCATTTTGAAGCTGCGGGTGATCCCTCCACTGCCGCCCTCTTCCGACCGAGCTCGATGGAGCTTGTCCGTTCCTTGGGGGGTGACCCGCTGACCTTGGTCTCCGAGATGCCGTTGTTTCTCGTTCCCAAGGAGCATTTTGCTGGCGATGATCTCATCAGGCCTAACATCGTTCGCCAGCTATTGATGGAGCGGGATCCCGACGCGATCCGCGCGCGGGCAGCTCGAGCGGGAGTCGAGGCGATGGCGATCGACGATCAGATGCGGCTGCAGCTCGAATATCTCCAAGCCGCCCTGGACTCAGCTCTCACCGAGTAATCTCGGGCCTCAGAGAGCCGACACCCGGGCTCGCGCTCCCATGGTCGGTTGGCGAGCTCGCCACACTCGCAGGGGAATATAAAACCGCAACATTACTGAGGACACCAGCCTGTCTTCAGTAATATTGCGACTTTATCCTGCCGCATCACAGGGTTCGGGCAGCAGGCACATTCCCCAAAACACCAGGGCATTCTTGAATCCGCAGCTCCTCTGAGAAATTCGCAGGGCTTCTGAGGAATCCGCAGAACCTCTGAGGAGAACCCAACCCTGGAAGATCCTTAAAATTTGATCATTCCGCAATAGAACTGATATTTCCGCAGGATTTCTGATGTGATCCGACCGAACACAAAAGTCTTGTACAGAGCATTTAGCAACGCTCAAAACACATAATTATCATGCCAATCGTGACCCTTCACTCTTTTAAAGAAAATCTTTCGAGCAGAGTTCATGAGGCACCTCTCTCGCTCTACTCGAAGCTTGATTTACGCCCTAGTTACGCCTACGCTTACCCCTCGAAGAAGCGAATGGCGAGTCGTCATCGCTCTATGACTTCGTCAGCAACTCGTCGCCGAAATATTTTCTAATGCCACGCTGCTAAACACCGCAGTCACACTGATAAATAACATCAAACTGACAGTTCTTATGCTAAACATCGCCTTGCCAGCCCCCTTCGCTCGCCAAATCCGAACCGCCCGAGAACTCGTGGACGAGCGACGGCGAACCCCCGAGGAAACGCGCTTGGCGACCGCTTCCACCGGCTTCGATCGGCTGCTCGAAGGGGGTCTCGAACGCGGTTCGATGGTCGAGTTGATCGGTCGTCGATCGAGCGGCCGCTTTTCCCTGGTGCTCACCACCCTCGCCGCTGTCACCCGCACCGGCGAAGCAGCGGCTCTCATCGATCTCGGCGATGCGCTCGATCCGCAAGCAGCGGCAGCAGCGGGGGTCGATCTCGAGCGCCTATTATGGGTTCGTCCCCGGCATATCAAGGAGGTGCTGGCGAGTACCGAGGTGATCCTCACCAGTGGCATCCCCCTGATCATCATTGATATCGGCATGCCACCGGTACCCGGTGGCCGTGGCAACGAAGCCTCGTGGCTACGCCTGGCCCGGTCCGCCCGCGCCCACCGGGCGGCGCTATTGATCTCGAGCCCTTATCGTATGAGTGGCACCGCAGCGCGGTCGGTGCTCGAAGCACGCAGCTCGCGGACAACCTGGACGGGGCGAGGCCGCTCGCCTCGCCTGCTGCGCGGCGTCGCCGCCAACCTCGAGCTCATCAAAAGCCACAAACCTCGGCGTCAAGGCGAAACTGCGACCCTGAGCTGGCGCCTCGCCGAAGACGTACCAGGTGACAACGGCGCTCAGACCACGCGTCGAGGCCCGTCAGGCCGACAGACCGCGACGTCACGACACATCGAGGATGAGACACACAAAAACGTGATCCGTTTCAAGGAGAGGGCCATTGCCTGACGAAGCAGCTGGCGACGCTCCCCGCATCGCCTGCCTGCTAACTCCCCTCTTTCCCCTGGCAGCGCGTCTGCGCAGTGAGCCCGAACTGATTCAGGAGGCGCTTGCCATCCTCGCCGGCAACGGCCATGCGGCGCGGGTCGTCGCGGCAACCCGGTTGGCTCGTCGAGCAGGCATTCGGCCAGGTTTTACCCTCTCTCAGGCTCGCGCCCGGCTTCCCAAACTGATCGCACGCCCCTGCGACGCCGAGTGCGAGCGCGCTGCACAGGAAGCCTTGCTCGATGTCGCTGAGACCTTTTCGCCACGGGTGGAAGACGGCGGCGAAGGTCTCGCCTACCTCGACGCTCAAGGCCTCGAACGCCACTATCCAGGGGAGTCTCCCGACGAAGAGTTGGCGCGCTCTCTGATGCTGGCGGTCGAAAAACGCGCCGGCCTGCCAATCCGGGTCGGTATTGCCGCCAGCAAACTCGCCGCCCGTGTGGCCGCCAGCCAGCCCCATTCCCCCACCCTAGTCCCCGCCGGCGAAGAATCGGAATTCCTCGCCCCACTGCCCCTCGCCCAACTCACACCACAAGCCAAAACCCTCGCCACTCTCACCAGTTGGGGCATTACATCCTTGGGTGAGCTAGCCAATCTGCCCAAGGACGAGATCGCCAGCCGTCTCGGGCCCGCCGGCCAACACCTCCACGCCATGGCTCGCGGCATCGACCCCGAGCCGCTCATGCCGCGCCACCCTCCGCCGGTCTTCCGCGAGGGTATGGAGCTAGAATGGCCACTGGTCAATCTCGAACCCTTCGTCTTCGTCGCCCGCGCTGCCCTGGAGCGGATCACCCAGCGCATGCAAGGTCGCGGTCTGGCCTGCGAGTGCCTGAGGCTCTCCCTTGGACTCGAGCCCGATGGCCATCACGAGCGCTCGATCACTCTGCCCGCCCCGACCCGCGACATCAAAACCCTGCTCACCCTGGTGCGTCTCGATCTCGAAGCCAACCCACCTAATGCACCGATCATCACCTTCACCATCGAAGCTCATCCCGATCGACCGCGCGAGGCCCAGCTCTCTCTCTTCGGCCCCGCCGCGCTCTCCCCCGACAAGCTCGCCACCACCGTCGCCAGACTCTTCTCGATGCTCGGCGACGGCCGCGTCGGCTCGCCACGCACCGTTGACGCCCATCGTCCGGAGCGTTTTGCTCTCGAGCTCTATACCCCACCACCACCGCCCAAGGAACGTCAAAAAGCACCCCCCGGACGCGGCCTGTTGACCGTGCGCGTGTTACGTCCACCACTCGAGGTTGAAGTCATCACTCGCGGCGGGCGAGCCCCCAGTAACGACTCTACCCCAGCATCCGGCAGTCCAGCTTCCTACATCACTGCCGACGAAGTCGCAGAACCGATCACCGAATACGCCAGTCCGCGATCCGACGAGCGCCCCATCTCGATCAAGACCCTGGTCACCGACGAGGGCACGAAAAGGCCACGCATCGACGGTGGGGTACGCGTCGCCTCGGGCCCCTGGGGTCTCGAGGAAGATTGGTGGTCCAGCGAACGCCTGGAGCGCGACTATTGGGACGTCGAGCTCACCAGCGGCGACCTCTACCGCATCTACAGGGATCGCCAAAACGGCGACTGGTTCGTCGACGGCATCTACGACTGAGATCTAACCAGCTCGGCGCGCCAATCAGAGCTCGCCATTCAAAAGGCGGCGGCAGTCGAGCTGCCGAGAGAGCCTCCGCTCCTGGGAGGCTCCTCGAGCGTTGACTGTTGTCACAGCAACCCCATCTTGGGTAACTACCGTGACAGGGAGCATCACGCCACTACGACGACGAACATGACGGCCGATCATCCTGAGTGCCAGCCACTTCGGTCATCCTGGAGTGCCAGCCACTTCGGTCATCCTGGCGCTGCCAGCTCGAGCGGCAGCCGCGAGCATCGCACCAGTCAAGCCGCCGGACGAATC
>JAJCXQ010000868.1 GCA_029263355.1 Acidobacteriota bacterium
TGCCAGAAGCATCGTCAAAACGAGGGTTGATCGACCCCTGCAAAGTTCTCGAGACCCGGATCGCGCGGCGATCGACGTTCCGAGCGATGCAGCGGACCACAATTGCGCGGCGATCCATCTCCTGGCGGATCCGGGGACCGCGAGCGACCATCGATTCGACGCTTCCGAGTCACCACGTGCGCAAACGAGGGTCGATCGGGGGTCTCGCGATGATGCAGAGCCAAGTCGACCATGTTCCATCCTCCGGACAATTTCGCGGACAGCAATCGAGGGTCGATGGGCCCCATGTCGGTCTGACCGAGAACGAGATGCCAGCTCTGGACGCGGGCAGGGCGGAGGCAGGTTGATGATCTGGCTTCTATCTGGGCGTTCTTATCGGCTTGGAACTGGCGCCCCCGCGCAGTAAGCCTCGCCTTAGGCGTGGTCGAAGACTTCGAAAGGCTGAGCACACCATGATGGAGGGCAGGGATTTTTCACCTTTTCGGTGTCTGCCCATCGCAAAAATCGAGCGTATGACCCAGCCTCGAGACTGGGCAATACGCTCGACGATCATTGACGAACTTTCGATGTTCGACGAACCCCGGTTCGTCCTACCTGCGTCGGTCAGATACCTCGACGGTCACCCAACCTTTCCAAACTCACGCTTCAAGGGATGTCGGCTTGGCCGGCGCAACTCATGATCGCGCCTTTGTCGGCGCCGGTGATGACCCCAGCCTTTTTGAGATCGTTGGTGAGGTGGCTGACGCAACGCACGAACTGACCGTGGTTGCGAACACCTGCAGCACACTCGCCGATCAGGTCGGAGATGGTGCAACCATCGTCGCCGAGGGTGTTGTCGACACCGCTGTCACAGCCATCGATGACCACGGTCGGGCTGAGGTCGGATTCCGGACAGGCATCGTCATCATCTTCGATGCCGTCGCCATCCGTGTCGATGAAGCCTTTGCCGAACTGAAGGTTGTCGTAGACCGGAACGCCGCCGGGATCTACCGAAACACGGGTAATGGTCTCATCGGTTTGAACTCCGAAAAACGTCGCCCCGGCGGGGTGGATGGCCGTACCCAACAGAGCCCCCCCGTCGCCAAAAACGGAGACCGTCATCGGCGCGCCGAAAAAACTGAACAACTCGAAGCCGACAGCGAACACATCAGGGTCGGAAAAATCGAAAAACGACCCAGCAGCGAACAAATCGGCAGCAACCCAAGTCGTAGGGTTGATGGGGACAACGCCAGCACCGAGGGCGACGGTGACACCCGTCGTGGCACTGAACGAGAAACCGTCCACAAGCTCGCCGGCAGGGTAACAAGCACCGGGAGAGCTGTTGGACAGGGTCGCGAGACACCCCACGACAACCCCAGGAGCGGCGTTGCCATTCTCAAAGTCTTCCAGAGTCAGACCCGGCGCGGCGGCGGTGAAGGCGGCCTGGTTATTGAAGAACGTCACCATGGCAAGCTTCGTAGGGATGTCGACCCTTGCCGAGTCGTCAGCCGCCCTGTGGGAGATCCCCACCTTGGAATGTAAGCCGGCGGTCATGGCGGTAAAGCTATCGGGGCTGTCGGCGGCGAAGGCGACGCCAGAGGTGACTGAGAAGATAGCGACTAGGACAACAACTAGCAGAGCGTGGGCAGGCTGGGGCTTCTGGAACATGGTGGACTCCCGGTTTGCGTTTAGAATCTCTTTGCCGACCCAAGTTCCTGAAGGAGGAAACGATCGGCACAACCCATTTGTCTCGTCGGACTTTTGATGAAAATAGTTTGATGGAGTCGGGGGCTGGGGTCATCGTCGAGATGTTGAAATCAGAGCCCACAATAAGCCACCTTGTGGTTTCATTTTGTGGAGCCCCGACTTTCGCCCTGTTGAGCCGCGGTACGGCTAAGGTCAACCCTTGACCCCCCCGACCGAAAGCCCCCAGCAGGCAGACGAACCGATTCAAGTCGAGGCGCTCCACCGCCTGCGGCGCCTCGGCCAGGACAATAACGACGAAAACATCCTCGGCCTCGTGATCGCCAGCTTCCACCACGAGGCCGCTCGCTGGAGCGACGAAATCCGCGCCGGTCTCGCTACCAGCGATCTGGCTGTCATCCAACAGATCGCCCACACCCTGCGAGGCAGCGCCTCGATTTTCGGCGCCGCCCGCCTGGTGGAGATTTGCGGAGAGCTCGAAAGCTGTGCCGATCGCGGAGACATCGCGGGGTGCGAGTTGCGGCTGCCACTATTCGACAAGGCGCTTTCGGAAGTCCTTTCGGCCCTCTCGCGAGTGGAACAGGAGCCCCCATCCACAACGCCGAGCCGCTGAAACCTCGAGAAACCCAGCTATTCCGGTCCCTCGTCAATGCGTCATAGACTTCGTGATCATGAGCTGATCTAATTAACGCAGTCTCTCGACGATCGCGCTAACCGGTTCGAGAGGACTCCGAGCCAACATGGATTACCCGACCTGCCTGGCACCGCGCGAGCGGCCCCCCGCGCAGAACCTGCTATCCGAGAGGAGATGATTAGCGTGGCTCAGCAGCCTATTCAGGTGCTCATCGTTGACGATCACTACATTACCCGTAAAGGGATCCTGAGCCTTATCCAAGGCGCTGAAGGTATCGAAATCGTCGGCGAGGCCGAGAATGGCCAAGAGGGCATTGCCAAAGCCAAGGCTCTCGAGCCGGATGTGATCTTGATGGATCTGGTGATGCCGGAGATGGGAGGGGTCGATGCGATCCGCCAAGTCCTGACCCACCGTCCCAACACTGCGATCATCGTTCTTTCAGGCAGCAACCTCGAAGGAGAGGTTTTGGTTGCGATTCGTGCCGGCGCGCTCGGCTACCTGACAAAAACCGCCGACCAAGAACAAATGGCGGCAGTGATTCGCCAAGTCCATCGCGGGGAGCCGGCGCTGCCACCCGCCCTCAATCGTAAACTCCTTGGCCATGTGTTCCCCAACTCCCGGGCACTGGTGACCGAGGTGCTGACCG
>JAJCXQ010000869.1 GCA_029263355.1 Acidobacteriota bacterium
CAGATCCGTTGGGGCCAAGAAAGCCGTAGATCTGCGCCCGCGGGATCTTCAGGCTGACTCTGTCGACGGCTGTCAGGGCGCCGAATCGCCGCGTCAGTTGCCGCGCTTCGATCGCCACTTCGGTCATCGCAGCTCCGCGAAGTCCACTTCGACGGGCATCCCGCTCGGTAGGTCCCGGGCCTCGTCTTCAGTTAGAGTAACTTCAGCCAGATACACCAGTCGGCTACGATCTCGTTGAGTCAACGCGTAGTAGGGAGTGAACGCTGCCTCGGAGCCAACGAATCGAACCGTGCCGACAAATTCACGCTCGAGGCCGTCGACGAAGACGGTTGCAGCCATCCCGGGACGGACTCTGGCTCGGATCTCCTGCGGCACATAGACCCGGGCACGCGGTGCGCTGTCGGTCAACATGATGACCACAGCTGCACCTGCCGGTGGACGCTCTCCGAGCTCGTAGGGCAGCGCTTCGACGACACCGGATATAGGTGCCCGCACCGTCAATCGATCGCGAACCACCCCGAGCCGTTCGGCACTCGCCTCGGCCGCCGCCAGCGCTGCCTGAGCCTGTCCAACCTCCTCCGAGGTCGTGCCTTCCAGCAGCTCGTCCAAACGCGCCCGGGACTCGTCGCGCTGGGCCTCGGCCGCCACTTGCGACTCTGACGCCGAGTCGAGGTCCGCAGCGCTCAGCACTCCCTCGTCGACGAGGTTGCTGATCCGGGCGTGCTCGCGCTGTTGAAGCTCCAGCTGTTGGATCGCGCCAGTTAGATGGGCCTGAGCCTCCGCGATACGCTCGCGACGAGGTCCCCGCACCAACTCAGCCAACCTCCGTGCTTCACGGTCCTTGATCGCGTGTGCCTCCGCCAGCTGCGCGTCGATCAGGCGGGTCTCGAGCTGCGCCAGAACATCACCCTCCGTCACCCGTTGCCCCTCAGTCACGTTCAAGACGACGATTCGTTCCCGAGCATCAGCAACCAGCTCCAGCCGGTCACGCTCCAGCGTACCGACCAGTGGGAGCGGTGTCTCCTTGGCATTACAGCCCACCGACACTGAGGCCAGGAGCCCGAGTACCCCGACAACATGCCATCGCGCACTACCGATCATTCGTATGTCCTCTCTCGAACGCCAGCACCTCACTCGAGTCCAACTCCAGCACGGAACGGCAATGTTCCAACACGCTGAGCTACACCACGAGACCTGTTATTCTACGTCCCCCACCATAAGGAGCATCATGTCAAGAATCTGGAACGTCTACCTGGCTGGCGAAATCCATAGTGACTGGCGTCAGGAGATCGAAGAGGGCTGCCGTCAAGCAAGCCTGGAGGTGGAATTCACCTCGCCGGTAACGAATCATCCCAACAGCGACGACTGTGGCGTTGCGATCCTCGGTGACGAGGGGCAAGCCTTCTGGAAGGATCACAAGGGCGCCAAGCTCAACGCTATTCGCACCCGCACTTACCTCGAAGAGGCTGACCTCGTCGTCGTCAAATTTGGCGAAAAGTACAAACAGTGGAACGCTGCCTTCGACGCTGGCTTCGCCGCCGCTCTTGGCAAGCCGTTAATTATCTTGCACCCGCCGGAACACACCCACGCCCTCAAAGAGGTCGACGGCGCCGCCAACGCGGTAGTGGAGCGGCCAGCGCAGGTTGTGGAGATCCTGCGCTACGTCATGACCGGCGAGCTCGACCGACGCATTCTGCTCGCGAGCTCAAAGCGCTTTTAGCCGTGGCAAGGCTAACGGGTGATGATCGAAAAGCCCTCGAATTGAAACTCGCGGTTACCGTCGGTGATGACGGTCGGCTCGATACCTGCCGCAACTTGCTCGAAGGCAGTTCGTAGGCGCACCAAATAACTGGCATCGACCGCTGGTTCGTTGTGCGCCGGCATCAACAACTTCACCTCTGGCTCGAGCTCCGCCAGCAAACGGGAAGTGGCCAGGTATTGGTCGAAGTCAGAGCCTTCGAGGTGGGTGTAAAGCGATGCAGGGTAAAACGTGTCTCCAGTAAACAACAGGCCAGCGGCACGATCGAGCAGACACAGCGCATCCGGCGCATGACCGGGAGTGTAGATCACTTCGAGCTGCCGCCCACCGAGATCAATCACCTCCCGGTCTTCGAGGAAACGGGTGATGTAGAAAGCATGTGTGCGATAGGTGTCGGAGGTGAAGCCTTCCGGGGTCGGCTTCCAGATCCATCCTGGGCCGACGAACTCGGCAACCACTTCATGCTCCAGCCCTCCGGACCGATGACGGGTGTACTCGGTGTCGGGACTGAGGATTTGATCAAAGGCATAGTTGCCGCCGATGTGATCGTAGTGACTGTGAGAGTTGATCACGACGATTTCGAGGTCGGTCAGCTCTCGGGTCACCTGGCGTATGTCACCAATGCCGAGCCCGGTATCGAATAACACAGCGCGCTCGTCACCCACGATCAGGTAGGAGATAACCTCCTCGAACTGCCCGGGCTCATAGATTGCAAAGACCCCATCCGCAACGATGTAAACCTCGAACCAGGGCTGCGCTTGTTCAAGCCTATCGAAGGCTTCCCACGCGGCACGGGGCAGCGCATCCCACCATTGATCTTTGCCGGCGCCACGATTAGTGACCAGCTCATTGTCTCCTTTAGACACGTCCCCAGTGGACATGCCCCCAGCGGACACGTCCCCGGTCGACACATCTTCGGCCGCCCCGTCACCCGTCGACGCATCATCGCCGCAGGCTCCGACCATTAGTAAGACCAGCGCCAAGAGCAGGCGGATCCATCCCGTTGTTGTCTTGCGGCTCGAAGTCATGGGCGCTCTCCAGCGCCCAGGATTCGTTTGACTGGCGGGCGCGATCCCCCGATGCTACAGCATCGAGGCTGTCGAGCCATCCGGCCGAGTGATCGCAACCAATGCCGCGGTGGCCAAACCAGCGGTGGCCGGTACCTGGAGCCCGGACGACTTACCGTCGGCGATCAATGCTGTCGCCCGGCCGTCGCTGGTCTCAAACGACAACACATCCATCGGACAAACGTCGATGCAGATGCCACAGTGGATACAGGCCGAGTTCGAGTTGTCGAATGGCTGCTGGTTCTTGGCGAAGGCCATCACGTCGACACCCACCTGGCAGTACTTGGAACATTCGGTGCAGGTGAGTCATTTGTCGTTGGAGACGATCTTCAAACGACCGTACCACTTCGACAGCAGTTGGTTGTAGGACGCCAGCGGGCACCAGTAACGACACCAGACCTTGCCGCCGAAGAACGG
>JAJCXQ010000870.1 GCA_029263355.1 Acidobacteriota bacterium
GTGATTGGCTCGCTCCTGCTGGAACCGGTCAGCGAACCCTGGCGGGGAGCGATCCTATCGACGACTCAGGGGGTGGCGATGACGACGACGATGATGACGACGATGATGACGGCGGCTCAGTGGAGCCAGGGGACTGCGCCAGCCCCAATATTTTATGTTTGCAGAACAACCGCTTTCAGGTTTCCGTAGACTGGTCGACTGCCGCGGGGCAGTCAGGACAAGCGACTGAAGTTCCCGTCGGCAGTGATGACTCCGGGCTGTTCTGGTTCTTCTCACCCGACAACTGGGAAATGCTAGTCAAAGTCCTCGACGGTTGTGACATCAATCAGCACAAATGGGTGTTTTCAGCCGCGACGACCGACACGGCCTACACCCTGCGAGTACTCGATACCTCAACCGGACGTTCGAAGACGTACTTCAACCCTCCGGGCGCGGCGGCTGCCGCGACAACCGACACCAGTGCGTTCGCCAGTTGCCCGTGAGCGTGATCAGAAGCGCGGAGCGGCCGTAGTCTTCTCTCATTATGGACAACACCTTGAAATCTGGGAGTCAGACTCCCAGATTTCAAGGTATAATCAATGCGTGATTGATCGGCTCCAACACCTCGAGCGCCTGCAAGCAAGCCTCGACGAGTTCCCTGTTGTTGGGCTTATCGGCGCCCGGCAGGTTGGCAAGACGACGCTAGCTCGCGAGCTTGCCCGGCGTGCTTCAGGGCCTGTGACGTTCTTCGATTTGGAGAGCTCGCGCGATGTGGCCCGGCTGGAAGACCCCTTGTTGGCTTTGGAAGGGCTCCGCGGTCTCGTCATTATCGATGAGATCCAGCTGCGCCCCGACCTGTTTCCGAGCTTGCGAGTCCTCGCCGACCGGGCAGATCAACCTGCCCGATTCTTGGTTCTAGGAAGTGCTTCGCCGCTCTTGTTGCGGCAGAGCTCGGAGACCCTTGCCGGCCGCATTTTCTACTACGAGCTACCCGGACTCGACGCCGCAGAGACCGGACCGGAGCAGCTCGAACGGTTGTGGCTTCGAGGTGGGTTTCCACGTTCGTTCACGGCTGCCTCTGAGCCGGCCAGCAACCGTTGGCGCCGGCAGTTCATCCGGACTTACCTGGAACGCGACCTGTCCGAGTTGGGAATCCGCTTGCCCTCGACCACTATGCGCCGCTTCTGGTCGATGCTGGCTCACTATCATGGCGAGGTTTGGAACGGTTCCGAGCTCGCCCGAGCTTTTGGCGTTTCGCAGAAAACCGTTCGCAGCTATCTCGACACCCTCTGCTCGACGTTCATGGCGCGACGCCTCGAGCCTTGGTTCGAGAACCTCGCCAAACGTCAGGTCCGATCGCCAAAGATCTATCTGTCAGACACGGGTATCTTGCACACTCTCCTGGGTCTTGAAACGCAACATGATCTCTTGGGGCACCCGAAAGTCGGAGCGTCTTGGGAAGGGCATGCGATCAACGAGGTCATCGCGCACCTCGGAGCACTTCCCGAAGAGTGTTACTTTTGGCGGCTTCATAGCGGCGCTGAGCTTGATCTCCTGGTGCGGCGTGGTCGCCTCCGGCTGGGTTTTGAGATCAAGCGGTCGAGTGGACCCCGCTTGACACCCTCGATGCGCTCGGCGTTGGAGCATCTGAAGCTTAACGAGCTCATCGTGATCTATTCCGGCGACACGACCTATCCACTTACCCGAGGCGTGCGGGCCGTCGGATTGGAGCGGTTGCGGATAGATGTTCCATCGCTTCCATAACACGTATACGCGTGGGTAGGTTTTGACGGAACAGGTGTCCGATGCGTTAGAAACCCTCGACGGTTTCCGCGGGCGGCTGCCAAAGCTCGACTTTGTTGCCTTCCGGATCGAGGAACCAGCCGAAACGGCCGTAGTCCTCGTCCATGATGTCACCGACGATCTCGGCGCCACCTTCTTTCACCTGAGCGAGGGCGCCATCGAGATCGTCCACCATCAGGTTGAACATGAAGGATTGTGCACTAGGCTCGAAGTAATTGGTGTCGGCTGGAAAGGGCGACCACACTGTGGCGGCGCCTCCCGGTAAACCTTCTAGCTTGAAGCTAGCGCCGTAAGGATGCTGGACCGGTACCGATAGCCATTTCTGATACCAGTCCCCGAGTGCTTTGGGGTCCTTCGACTTGAAGAAAATGCCACCGACTCCGATTGCCTTGGCCATGGTAACGCCTCTCTGATGCTGAGGTTGATTTTAGCTGAGCAAGTTTTTCTGACACTAGCGTTATTTTAGTCGATGCGAAGGGATCACACCTTGATCTCCCCCGTCAGATACGTCACCGCGTTGCCGCCGATATGAACCCGGTCTCCCATGTTTCTGCATCGAAGATTGCCTGTTCGGCTTGATAGTTGCCGAGCAAGGAGCTTTGACTTGTTCAGGACTCCAGCCCAATAGGGTGTCAATGTGGTGTGTGCGGAGCCCGTCACCGGATCTTCCGGTACACCGGATTGAGGCGCAAAGAAGCGAGAAACAAAATCTACATCGTCGCCTGGTGCCGTGACGATGAGCCCGCGGCAAGGCAGCCCTTCGATCTTGCGAAAGTCAGGAACAAGGTTTGCCACCAACCCACCGGATTGAAACACAGCCATGAGATCCGTTTTACCGCGATATACAGCGTCCGGTCTCTGACCTAAGCAGGCTTCAATTTCAGAGGTTGAATCCAGGTCAAGGCTAATGATATCTGCTGGAAAATCTAGCCATAAAACGTCCTCTGCTTTCGTCACCCTGAGGACTCCAGATCTACTGGAGAAGGACAGTGTTTTCGGTATTTCACGATCTTCGGCAAACAGAACATGGGCCGCGGCCAATGTGGCGTGGCCACAAAGATCCACTTCAACCGTAGGGGTGAACCACCGGATATGAAAACTACCCTGAACTCTGAAAACAAAGGCTGTTTCAGCCAAGTTGTTTTCTGCCGCAATGGACTGCATCAACTCTTCAGGTAGCTCGTGTTCAGTACAAATGACCGCTGCCGGATTGCCTGTGAACAACTTCTCGGCAAACGCATCAACTTGGTAAATGGGTATTTTCATATCGGTTCTTTCATCGGCGGAAAGGGGAAAAAGTGATGATCAGCGCCAGCCTCTATCTTCAGTCCTTAGTCACGCTGAGAGGTCCATCGCCACAGGAACAAATTCTCAGAGCGGTCCCAACGAGGCCATTGTCATGGGACGCCCGACCAAGGCTGCCCGCAGGCTGAGGACACCGAGCGTGGCAATCAGCAACACGACGAAAAGCCCGGAGTCGGCAAACCAGGCGTCGGAGTTCGACGTGACCGGCGCGGTGATCAAGATGTAATAACAGAATAGGGCTGAGGCGTAAGTGAGCAGACCGAACCGGATCAGGATGAACGCGGTGACGCCAGCGATGCCAAGTCCCAGGGTGGCCCACGACACCGCGGGATGGATGCCTTCTAGGGTCTCGAGTATGCCGTTGGCGAGGACGAAGATAGTGATGGCCAGCCACCACCGCTTGAACACCACTCTCAGGGCGACGAGGAAGAAGAGGTCGAGTACGGCGGTGCTGGCGGCATTGATGCAGTCGTCGAGCAGGCGGGCAAAGAGTAGCCGGCCGGTGAGAGCGGCCTCGAGCTGGTCTAGGATGAAGATCTCGCCAGCATTCTCGAGACCGAGCCGATGGGTGATGAGCCGATCGAGCTGCGTCGCGACCGCCCACCAGGTACCTGCTACCGCGCCGATCAACAAGCTCTTGCCGACCAACGGATCGTTCAGTCGGCCGTGGAGGAGGCGATTCCAGGAGATCAGGGCCCGCGGCCACCAACGACGGACGGTGGGCTCGAGGGCGATGTAGGCTAGCCAGACGATCAACGCGTCAAGCAGGATACGAGCCAGGTTGGCTTCGAGAGTGATGATCTCGGCGGCGGCGTCGGGTAAATGATCGGCTTGTAGAACCCAGACTGCGAGGTTCATGGCGACCATTATGAACGCCAGTCGCCGGGCGCCTCGCAGATCGCAACGTCCAGCACGTAGATTGGTCCGAGCGAGGGCGACCGCAGCGACGACCAACACTAGCCAGAAGAGGTAGTTGATCGCGATGTAGCCTTCCCACAACTGCCGGAAGTCGAAGAACGTTTCGGGTTCTTCGACTTCGTCCTGGCGCACATCAAAAAAGACGATTGTGCCGTCACGGGCCGCCGCTTCGAGCCGGTAGCCTCGATCGTCTCGCCGAGCGGTCCAGGCGGCGCGCTGGTCAGCAAACAATGGCGGTACTTGGCGTGGCGTCGCGGTTTCGACGGCATCGAGATCGAAGCCGGCTGCACGTAATGCCGTGTTCCAGTCGACCGGTCGCGCTGGGTCAACGAGGTCGACGATCTCCGCCGTCGAGCCTTCGCCGTCACCGCCTTCGCCGTCACCGCCCTCGTTGTCTTCTTCTGAAGGCTCCTCCGGCACCGCGTGCAGGTAGGTCAGGTTGCCTTTGGGATCTAGCAGCAATCGGATCATGCCCTCTTCATGTGGCGGCGGATCTGTGAAATCGACCCGTGGGACTTCCATCACAAATAGATGCTCCGGCATCAACAACGATGTTCCCTGCCGATACCAGAACAGGCCGGTGTCGTCGTCGGCGATATCGAAGTTGGGCCTGAAGCCCCACGTGCGATCAACCGGCTCGAGCTCGAGGCCAAGCTCGTCGAGCACAACATTCGCTCGGTTCACCAATACTTCGGGGGGAGTGTTGGCCCAGGGAGCGCGTCCTGGGTAGGCGTGGTCGCCCAATGCGACAACCGTGCCCAGTAGGATCAGCAGCATCAACCCCAGTGCTCGAGCGTGGGTGGGCTGCAAGGCATCGTTGCGGCCGGCAGCGGCGACGATCTCAGGAGACGGAGTTTCGCCAGCGTCCAGAGCCAACTGTAGGCGGTCGCCACCAGGAAGCGCTGCCACCACCGCCAGCGCCGAGGCCGGTCGAGCCCGCGGGTCCTTCTCCAGGCATTGGACGATCACCGCATCGAGCAAAGGGTCAAGATGATCGACGTGGCGGGATGGTGGCGGTGGCGTCGCGGTTCGGTGGAGTTCGGCGAAAGCGGCGGGAGTGGTGGCCTCGAACACCGGGCGTCCGGTGGCCATCTCATGTAACACCAAGCCGAGAGCGTAAAGATCGCTCTGCTCCGAGAGCTCACCGTCGGCCGACTGCTCCGGCGCCATGTAGGCTGGGGTTCCGGCCCGGGCACCGCCGGTTGGAGCACCATCGACGCCGGTGGTGGCGATCCCGAAATCGGTGATTCGGACCCGGCCGCGGCCATCGATCATGATGTTGGCGGGTTTGAGGTCACGATGCAGTACACCGCGGCTGTGGGCGGCGGCAAGACCCGCCGCCAATTGATGAGCAAGCTCGAGCAGCTTGTCCTGGGGTAGACGGCCGATGCGGCCGAGTAGCGACCCGAGGTTCTCACCATCGACGTATTCCATGGTGAGGAAGGTCTCGCCGTCGGCCTCGCCAAAGTCGAACATACGGCAGACGTTGGGGTGGCTGACCTGGCGCGCCATCCGCACTTCATTGAGCAGCTGCTCGAGGTGTCGTCGGCCAGTGGCGGGAAGGAATTTGATCGCGACCGGTTCGTCCAGCACTAGGTCGTGGGCGCGAAACACCTCTCCCATCCCGCCGCGTCCGAGCTCGCTGACAATGCGGTAGCGACCAGCGAATACATGGCCGGTCTCGAACCGCGTTCGGCGTCGACGCCCTGGGCGGGTCGATCGACTGGAGGGCTCAACCGCTGTCGGCTCTTCGTGGTGGCGAAGCAGCGACTCGACTTCGCGTCGGAGGTCACCGTCGCCGCCGCAGGCCTGATCCAGGAACGGGGCGATCTCAGGAGTCGGTTTTTCGCTCGCGGCGAGGAAGATTTCGCGGACCTTGGCGTGGCGCGAATAGGTCAAGCCGCCCCTCCGGCCGCCAGCTCACGTCGTAACCAGGCGCGAGCATGGGTCCAGTTACCCTCGATCGTACGTTTCGAAACCCCGATCAACTCCGCCACCTCAGCGACCTCCAGACCGGCAAAGAATCGCAGCTCGACAATTTGTGCCTGCCGCGTATCCAGTTGGTTGAGCCGGTCGATCGCTTGATCCAGAGCCAGCAGCTCATCATGATCGAGCTCGCGGCCGAACAGCGGTGTCGCCGCGTGGCCCAACGTCACCTGCTGCCACTCCCCACCGCGTTTGACCCGGCCGCGCTTGCGAGCGTGATCCACCAGGAGTCGGCGCATCATCTGCGCCCCGACCGCGAAGAAATGACTTCGGCCCTGCCATTCGAGCCGATCTTGGTCAACCAGCCGCAGATAGGCTTCATGCACCAGCGCCGTCGGCTCCAAGGTGTGATCCGAACGTTCTCGACGCAGGTAGGCTCGCGCCAGGCGACGCAGTTCGTCGTACACCAGCGGCAAGAGATCTTCCGCCTGAGCGACATCGTCCAACGTGCCGCCTTGCAGGCCGTTGAGGATCTCGGTGACCTGAGTCTTGAGCTCAATACTCATGCGATCCATCCTGATCTTAGAAACTACGGAGCTGCTGATTATCCCGCCTCGGCCTTTGCGATACAACGATCGCAGTGCCCAAAGCAAAAAAGAGGGCGAGCCGAAGCCCACCCTCTCTCTCTACCGATCGCGAAGTTGTCGAATCGCGAAGCTGCAATGGATCTCAGATGCTCGAGTTCTACCTTCTCTCGCTAATGCGGCGAGAACGGCTGTGGGTGGCTCGAGCGCCATGCCGGGGGCGCTAATGGTTCTCGAGATTGTTCTCGTTGTCCGTCTGGAGCGTCCGGCGCCGGATCACAGCGCTGGCCAGCACCTGTGAGCTGACCGGGACGGTCAGGAACAAGAAGAGGATGATCGCCAGGTCCTCCAACCAGATCAGGTTCCCCTCGCCCAGGCTGCGCAGCACTGAGCTTAGCCCCAGCAGGATGACGCCCAGGGTCGCCGCTTTGGTCGGTGCGTGAATCCGGCAGAGTATGTCCGGCAGGCGGAGGAGACCGATGGCGGAGATCAGGAAAAAAAGCGCGCCCGCCAGCGCCAGAGCGTCAGCGCTCACTTCCAGAGCCAGGATCGCCACCTCACTCATCGTCGGCTCCACGCCCGAGGTACCGCGCCAGGACCACCGCGCCAACAAAGGAGAACAGGGCCAGACCAAGGGCGGCGTCGACATAAAAACGATCGTCGGAAGTGCTGGCCCGCAGCATGAGCAGCCCGATCAGGCCCAGGGCCAGGGTCTCCGCGGCGAGCAGGCGATCGAAATCGCTCGGGCCGCGCACCAGGCGAACCAGGATCAACAGCAGGGCCAGCATCATGGTCACGATGCTGAGCATACCGAGGACGCTCATCGGACCGCCTCCATCGCTTCGAGGAGCGATTCAAAGCGTTCCCGAATGTGCTCGACCACATCGGTGTCCGAGTCCAGGCCCAGCACGTGGATCTCCAACCGGTCGTCTTCGAGGTCGCAAGTGAGGGTGCCCGGAGTCATCGAGACCATAGCCCCCAGGATAGTGCGGGCGGCCGGCGTGAGAAGCCGGGTCCGAAAGCCGACACGGTGTGGATGCACTCGCAGGGGCTGGCTCAGCACCAGTCGCGCCTGGGCCAGATTGGATACGAACATCTCGATCGCGAATCGGCCGAGCAAACGCGCCCCGATCGCCACCCACAGGGCCCAGCGACGAATCCTGGAAGTGCGGCGCAACGGGGTCATCACATCGCCACCTGGTGAGACTCGGCGCCCGGCGAGAGCAGCACGCCGCGATACCCTTCGAGGTCGAGGAGCTGTCCGGCGGTCGCTTCGGCGAACTGGAAAAACGGCCCGGCGTAGATTGCCAGAAGGACCGAGATCACGACCAGCAGCCAAAGGGGGTACAGCATTGAGGCGTCCGGTCTTTCCGCAGGCGGTCTTTCCGGGGACGGTCTTTCCGAAGGCACAGTAGCCGTGCCCGAGAAGGCGAGTCGCCAGATCTTGAGCATGCTGGCCAGGGTCAACACAGAGGCCACCGCCAGCGCCGCGAGCGGAGCCCAGGCTGCGGCCTCGAAGGTCGCGCGAATGAGCCCTAGTTTTGCGAAGAAGCCCGATAGCGGCGGCAGCCCGGCGAGGGAGAAAGCCG
>JAJCXQ010000871.1 GCA_029263355.1 Acidobacteriota bacterium
GGTCGACGCCTTAGTTGCCGAGGTGCGCAAGCTAACGCTGCGGGCGCCGGAGATTCCCTTCATCTCCAATATCACCGGCACTTGGATTACCGCCGAGGAAGCCACCGACCCTGAGTATTGGGGCCGACATTTGCGGTCCCCTGTGCGCTACTCCGATGGCGTCGCCGTCCTCGCTGAGGACCCCGAACGGATTTTCCTCGAAGTGGGGCCGGGGCGAACGTTGGCAACTCTGGCCAGTCGACACCCGGCACGCCTGACGACACAACCGGTAATCAACTCCCTGCGCCATCCGCGCGAACCCGCGAGCGGACCAACTGCGGATCAAGCCCGAATGCTCGCTGGACTCGGCCAATTGTGGTTGGCCGGCTTGGATCTCGGGCCATGGGCCCTCGGCAGTGAGGAGAAACGACGGCGGGTCTCACTACCGACCTATCCGTTCGAGAGCCGTCGCTACTGGATCGACAGCGAGACGATCCGCGAACCAGCAGACCTCAGCCTGGCCAGCTCAGCAGAGGCAGTCCAAGAATCCACCACAGAACCCGGCGCCATCCTGCACCAACGTCCAGACATCGCCGATTGGTTCTATCTGCCATCTTGGAGGCCAACCCTTGTCCCGAGGCTGAATCTAGGCAACCTAACGGAGACCGAGCTACCGCCCGCCTGGCTGGTCCTGGCTCCGGACGATCTCGCACAAGCGGTCTGTGCGACGCTCGTAGAGCGCGGTGGCGTGGGTATCCCGGTTGGCATCGGAGCGCCAGGCAGCAGCCTGGCAACATTCGACACTTCAGCCCGCGGCACGCTCACATACAGCCTGGATCCAGCCAAACCTGGAGCCTTCGACGACCTGCTGACGGCCCTCGATCAGCGGCAGATCACTCCCCAAGCCGTGCTCTTCGCCTGGTTTCTCGACGGCGGTCTCGAAGCCCCTGCGGTGACCGATGCTGCTGCCTTCGACGCCGCCCAAGTCTCCAGCTCCCGGGCTCTGTTAGCTTTGGTGAAATCGATCAACCAGCGCCACGGAGCAGACGGGCTCGACATCACCGTGGTAGCCGACGGCCTCGTGCGCCTCGGTGGCAACGAACCGCTGCGGCCCGAGAAGGCGCCCTTGATCGGCTTCTGCCGCGTGCTGCCGCAAGAACTACCCGGGCTCACTTGCCGGATCATCGACACCTCACGACCAACCACCGCGGAAGACGCAGCGCGTCTCACCCAAAGACTGATCGCTGAAGCCACTCAACGCGAAGACGAGTTGATCGTCTTCCGCGGGCGGCGGCGATACGTCGAAGACTTTCAGCCTCTCCACCTCAACGTTCCACAGCAACCCGCATTGAGACGGCGGGGCGTCTACCTCGTGACCGGCGGCCTGCGAGGCAACGGCTACGCCTTCGCACAACTGTTGGCTCGCAGCTACAACGCCAAGCTCATCCTGGCGGAATCGTCGGCGCCCACTGGCGAGACCCAACGTCGACTCGACTCTCTGAAGGAACTAGGCGGCGAGACCCACCTGTTGATTTTCGATTTGACTGACGCTGGGGATTGGCGGCAGGCTCTCGACCAGACCCTGGAACACTACGGCACCCTGCATGGGATTTTGCACACCGCTAGTACAGTGGGTGAAGAGACATTCCGCACTTGGGACGAGATCGACGACTCGCATCTTGCCGGCCACTACGGTCCTAAAGTTCACACCACTCTGGCACTGGCGCAGGCACTCGAAACCTCAGAGCTCAACGGTCTCGATTTCTGCCTCCTGCTATCGTCCCTGGCTTCGGTGCTCGGAGGCCTGGCTTATGGCGCCTACACCGCCGCCAACCGTTTTCTCGATGCCTTTGCCGAAGACCAGGCCAACCGCTCCTCCGTGCCATGGATGAGCCTGCGCTGGGACGTCTGGCAACTCGACGACGAAAGCGTGCAGATCACCGACTTGCGCTCCGACCTGGCGCACCTGGGAATGACCCGACGCCAAGGTGAAGAAGCCTTCAGTCGATTGTTAGGCGCTGGTTCTGACGCAGTCATGGTCTCCACTGCCGACTTACACCAGCGCCTTGTCGAACGTCGGCAACGTATCACGGGTCGCCAGCCAACATCTCAGGACCGCGAAACACGCCATCCCCGGCCCGACCTTGCAACCCCCTTCGCCGCCCCTGAAAGCGTTCTAGAACAGCAGATTGCGGAGGTCTGGCAGGAGCTTCTGGGCTTCGAGGAGATTGGTCTCGACGACAACTTCTTCGACCTCGGAGGAGATTCTTTTGTGGCCGTTCGCGTGGCAGCACGACTACGGGAAGTGCTGGAAATAGACCTGCCTGTAGCCCAGTTGTTCCAGCGCGTCACGATGCGGTCCCTGGCAGAGCTCTTGGGCCGCGATCACGAACAGGCGAACGCTCAGCGCGCAGCGCAACTCGCCAAACGCCGAGTGAGCAAGGCGAAGCGTAGAGACCAACTGCGATCAAAACGCGCCCGCAAGCAGTTGGTTGAAGTCTGAAACGAACACCGTCGGAGTAGTACGCCGTGTGTGAAGACACCCGATAGGGCAAGCAAGTACACGGCCGAGGACACTGAACAGCCATGGAACGAGCAGACGCATCGAGAGGCGACACATTGAACGATGAAACCCTGAACGATGAAACCCCGAGCGATGAAACCCCGAGCGATGAAACCCAGGCCACGGCACACGACGGCTCCGAGATTGCCATCATCGGCATGGCCTGTCGATTCCCGGGAGCTGACACTCCGGCCGCTTACTGGCGCAATCTGCAGCAAGGGGTCGAATCGCTGACTGAGCTCAGCGACGATGAGCTGCGTGCCGCCGGTGTCTCCGCCGAGCAGATCGCCGACCCATCCTACGTTCGACGCGCCTCGGTGATCGACCACATCGAAGACTTTGATGCCCGCTTCTTCGGCTACACCCCGCTCGAAGCCACAATCATGGATCCGCAACATCGGCAGTTCCTGGAGTGTGCCTGGGAAGTCTTCGAGCATGCCGGCTACAACCCGAGTGCCTATGGTCAACCGGTAGGCGTCTTCACCGGCGCTAAAACCAACACGTACCTATTCAACGTTGTCGCCCAACGGGCCCGGTTTCCAGCTCTCGACAACTTCCAGATCGCCCTCGGCAATGACCTGGCGGCGATGGCGACCCGAGTCTCGTTCAAGCTCGACTTGCGGGGTCCGAGCTACGCCCTACATACCGCCTGCTCAACATCCTTGGTGGCCGTCCACCTGGCCTGCCAGAGCCTGTTGCTCGACGAATGTTCGATGGCGGTCGCCGGAGGCGCGTCGATCAACGTGCCGCAACGTAAGGGTTACCCCTACGCCGAAGGCGGCATCCTTTCGCCGGACGGTAGCTGCCGAACCTTCGACGCGCAGGCTGCCGGCTCGAACTTTGGCAACGGCGCTGGCGCCGTGCTGCTCAAGCGTCTCGAAGACGCCATCGCCGACGGTGACCACATCCATGCTGTCATCCGCGGCTCTGCCACCAACAACGACGGTGCCGTCAAGGCTAGTTTCACCGCCCCCGGGGTCGAAGGCCAAACCGAAGTGCTGCTCGAAGCGATGGCTGCCGCTGGTGTCAAAGCACAGGACATCTCCTACATCGAGGCCCACGGCACCGCCACGGATCTCGGCGACTCGATCGAGATGCTGGCGCTCACCGAGGCTTTCCGGGCCTCCACACGAGGTATCGGCACCTGCGCGATCGGCTCCGCCAAGACCAATCTCGGCCACCTCGAGGCGGCCGCCGGCATCGCCGGCCTGATCAAGACCGCCCTTGCCCTCGAACACCGCGAGCTGCCTGCCAGTTTGCATTTCGAACAGCCAAACCCGCGCATCGACTTCGCGTCTAGCCCGTTTGTTGTCAACAGCGAGCGGCGGCCGTGGGATCCACCGGCAAGTTCCATTCGGCGAATCGCTGGGGTCAGCTCTTTCGGCATCGGCTCTACCAACGCTCACGTCATTCTGGAAGAGGCGCCATCACCAGCCCCGGCGAGCCCCGATCGTACCTGGCAGTTGTTGCGACTCTCGGCTCGTTCCAGCGACGCCCTCGACGTCATGAGCCGCAACCTTGGGCACCATCTCGAGAACGGTCCAGAAAACCTCGTTCTGGCCGACGTCGCCTACACCTTAGCAACAGGACGCAAGACCTTCGAGCATCGTCGAGCGGTAGCCTGTCGTGACCTGGCTGATGCGACGGCAGTCCTCAATCAGTCTCAGGCTAACGGCGATGCAGACCCCGGCAGTATGGTCCCCGGCAGCGTGGGCCTCGTCGAGACCATAAACCGCAAGGTGACCTTCCTCTTTCCGGGGCTCGGCGAGCATCACGTCGACATGGGACTCGGCCTCTACCAACGTGAGCCTGTTTTCCGCGGCGTCGTCGACCGCGCCACCAAGATTTTGGAACCCTTCCTCGACGCTGATCTGCGTGAGGTCCTTTATCCTCGCGGCACCGACGCCCCGGAGAAGGCCGCCGCGGACGGCAAGTTCGACCTGCGAGCCATGCTGGGTCGTGGCCCTTCCACGACCCAAGACGCAACACACGACGAAGCGAGCGCACGACTCGACCGCACACTTTATGCCCAGCCCGCTCTATTTGTTGTCGAGGTAGCGCTCGCCGAGTTGCTGCGTTCCCACGGCGTGGCGCCCGCGGGGATGATCGGCTATAGCCTTGGTGAGTACGTCTGCGCCTATTTGGCTGGGGTACTGAGCTTCGAAGACGCGCTATCCCTGGTGGCGCGTCGAGCACGGCTGATCGATGGCCTGCCAGCGGGCGCGATGCTCGCCATCAGCCTTCCCGAAGACGATATGCAGCCCTGGCTCGACACCTACGATCTGTCCTTGGCGGCGGTCAACGGAGTCACCGGCTGCGTTGCCGCGGGAAGCCACGAAGCCGTCGCGGCCTTACAACTCACCCTCGACGAAGCCGGTGTCACCCATCGTCGACTGGCCACTACCCACGCGTTCCATTCGCACATGATGCAGCCAGCGGCTGAAGAATGGACCCGGATAGTGGCAGAGGTCAACCTGGCGGCGCCGAGCGTGCCCTACATCTCGAACGTGACCGGTACCTGGATCCGTGCCGAAGATGCTACCGACCCTGCCTACTGGTCTCGGCATCTGTGCCAACCGGTACGTTTTGCCGAGGGCATCGGTGCGTTGCTGGCCGCCGACGGCGAGCCGGTAATCATCGAAGTTGGCCCTGGTCAGAGTCTGTGTTCCTTCACCAGGCTCCATCCTGACTGCCCAAAACAGCGTCCAACCCTCGCGACGTTACGTTCGCGCCACGGCGGCGGCGCCGATGCCGGCACCTTCCTGAACGCCCTGGGCGCGTTGTGGACCCATGGCGTCGAAATCGATGCCAAGGCGCCGTTCATCAACGAGCGCAGGCGACGGGTGCCGCTCCCAACCTATCCGTTTGAGCGCAAGCGCCACTGGATCGATCCCGACCCGGAGACCCTGGCGCGGACAGCGGGTCTCGAATTCGAGCCCACAACCGCTGGCGCTCCAATCAAAATCGCAGATCTCGACCGCTGGCTGCATCGAGTGGTCTGGCGAGAGGCAACCCTGTCAAAGAGTGAGGCTTCCCGCCGCGACCCGACCGACGAGCTGTGGTTGCTGTTGACCGACGAGATCGGCATCGCCGATGCGTTGGCTAGCCACCTCACAGCGGCCGGGGCTCGGGTTGTCCGGGCGGCGAGCGGGACAACCTTCGATCAATCGCAAGATGGCAGCTATCACCTACAGCTTGATCGAGTGGAAGACTTCGAGCTGCTCTTTGAGGCCCTTGGACAACGCCCGGATCGGATTGTCCATCTACGGAACCTGGTTCCCGCCGCATGTGACTCGGGCACCGAGGAACGTTTCGTCCAAGCCCAACACGACGGCTTCTACAGCCTGATCGCCCTCGCCCAGGCACTCGGCCGACGGCAAGCGCTCAGCAGTGGACTCGAAATTGATGTCATCACCACTGGGGTAGAGGAAATTACGGGCGAAGAGGTCTTGGCGTCCGAGCGCTCGACCGTCCTGGGAGCAGCGTTGGTCTTGTCCCAGGAACATCCGAACGTGTTCTACCGGGTGGTGGATCTCGATCTGCGGCTCGAAAGCGGCACGGCAGACACTCCACCTGACATCGAAGCCATCGCCGAAAACCTGCTGCGTGAGCTGACTTCCGACAGCGCCGACGGACTCGTGGCTTATCGTGGCAACCAGCGCTTCGTCCGTAGCTTCGAGCCCATGGAGATGCCGGCAGCGGGCAAAACAGCTTTTCGTCAACAAGGGGTCTATCTGATCACCGGCGGACTCGGGGGGATTGGACTCAACCTCGCTGAGCACCTCAGCCGGAGCTATCAAGCGCGCCTGATCCTAACTCGACGGACACCGTTGCCGCCACGTGAGGGCTGGAATGACTGGTTGGTACAGGACGGCGGGCTCGCCGCGGAGGACCAAGACGAAGCCACCCGACGGGCGATCACCCGGGTGATGGCCCTCGAAGACGCGGGTTCTGAGGTGCTGGTTTGCGCCGCGGACGTCTCCGACGAACCCGCCATGCGCGCCGTGATCGAAGACGCGGCGCAACGATTCGGCACCCTCCACGGTGTCGTCCACGCCGCAGGGGTGCTGGCCGAAGAGACCTTCAAGACGGTCCAGCTCATCGGTCGCGACGAGTGCGAACGGCATTTCCAACCCAAGGCTTACGGACTTTACGTGCTCGAGCGGGTGCTCGAGGGCATCGAGCTCGACTTCTGCACCCTCTACTCCTCGTTGTCCGCGATCCTCGGCGGCTTCGGCTACATCGGCTACGCCACCGCCAACCTCTTCATGGACTACTTTGTCGCTCGCCACAATCGAATCAGCGACGTCCCTTGGCAAAGCGTCGATTGGGACAGCTGGCATTACGAAGAAGACGAGGACGCTCGTGGCGGTCTCGGCACAACCCTCAGCGAGCTCGCCATGACGCCCGCGGAAGGGGTCGAGACCCTGAGTCGATTGCTGGTGATCGACCAACCGAGACGCCTGGTGGTGTCGACCGGTGAGTTACAACCCCGCCTCGACCAATGGGTCGACCTACAGCAGCTTCGCACTTCGTCCCACAGTGCTCCGTCTGCTGACAGGGCTCAACCTGCAACCAACGCGGACGAGCTGCAACAACAGATCGCAGATGTTTGGAGCCGAATCCTCGGTAGCTCTGACTTTGGTCACGAAGAGAGTTTTTTCGACCTCGGAGGCAATTCCTTGCTGGCGATGCAGATGATCGCCGAGCTCAATCGCGAGCTGCAGGTGGAGATCGCGCCGATGGTGTTGTTCGACGCCCCAACCGTCGGTGCTTTGGCGCGCCACCTACAACCGGCGCCGGCAGAAACATTTCGAGACGGCGATCCGGCGGCGGCGGAGTCCATAGATGCCACCGGCGCAGTCCGTGCCAGCGCTGATCACACCAGTGATCAAACGGCTGCAAGCCAGCACACAGATATCGCCATCATCGGTATGAGTGGCCGATTCCCTGGCGCGCCGTCGGTGGAATCCTTTTGGGACAACCTTTGTGAAGGTCACGAATCGATCTCATTCTTCACGGACGACGAGCTCCTGGCTTCCGGAGTTGCCCCGGAGACGCTTTGCGACCCACAGTACGTCAAAGCCCGGCCAATCCTCGAAGACGTTGAACATTTTGATGCCACGCTCTTCGGTTATTCGCCGCGCGAAGCCGAGGTCATGGACCCCCAACACCGCCTACTCCTGGAATGTGCCTGGGAGGCTTTCGAAAACGCCGGTTATGACACCCAACGTACCGATCAACGGGTCGGTGTTTATGCCGGCGCCAGCATCAGTTCCTACATGCAGGGGTTGATGTCAAATCCCGATCTCGAAGATTCGGTGGACACATTTCAGGTTCTGCTCGGCAACGAGAAGGACTCGTTGACCACTCGAGTCTCGTACAAATTCAACCTGCGCGGCCCGAGTATGGCCATCCAAACCTTCTGTTCAACGTCGTTGGTGGCGGTCCACATGGCGTGCCAGGGCTTGAAGACCGGCGAAGCTGACATGGCGCTGGCCGGCGGCATCTCGATCATCGTGCCCCAGGTCAGCGGCTATCGCTTCCAAGACGGCGGCATCAACTCCCGTGACGGTCATGTGCGAGCGTTCGATGCCAAAGCCACCGGCATGGTCTTTGGCAACGGCGCTGGCCTGGTGGTGCTCAAACGGCTCGACGACGCGCTGCGGGACGGTGATCAGGTGTACGCTGTGATCAAAGGCACCGCAGTCAACAATGACGGCGCCCTCAAGGCGGGCTACTCGGCGGCCAGCATCGACGGTCAGGAAGCGGTGGTCGCCGACGCCTTGGCTGCCTCGGGGGTCGATCCCGACACTATCGGTTACGTCGAAACCCACGGTTCGGGGACCGGTCTCGGCGACCCGGTAGAAATTACCGCCCTCAGCCGGGCGTTCCGCGCTCACACAGACCGTCGCCAATTCTGTGCCGTCGGCTCGGTGAAAACCAACGTCGGTCATCTCGATCGAGCGGCGGGGGTTACCGGGCTGATCAAAACCATCCTTGCCCTGCGTCATCGCAAGATCCCCGCCAGCCTGCACTTCGAGGAACCCAATCCCGAAATCGACTTCGCGGCCAGCCCGTTTTACGTCAACGCCGAACTCGCCGACTGGCAGACGTCGAGACCTCGTCGCGCTGGCGTCACGTCCCTCGGCATCGGCGGCACCAATGCCCACGCGGTGCTCGAGGAAGCGCCGGCAGTGCAACGCGAGCCAGAGGAAGCCGCGGGTCCGCAGCTGGTGGTGCTGTCCGCCCACACCGAGGACGCACTCGATGCCGTGACAACTCGACTGGCGGTCGCCTTGGAGCGACAAAACGAAGCGCTGTCGGACATCGCGTTCACCTTGCAAGTCGGTCGTCGCGAACTCGGGCATCGACGGGTGGTGGTATGCCACAGCACCGAGGACGCCGCCGAGCTGCTGCGTGGCAGCGCTCCCGAGAAGGTTCTGAACGGGACCCACAGCGATGAGCGACGGCAGGTCATCTTCCTATTCCCAGGACAGGGTAGTCAGGTGATCAACATGGGGCGCGAGCTCTACGCTCACGAACCAGTCTTCCGGCGTGAGCTCGATCGCTGCGCCGACTTGCTGGCCCCTGGGCTAAACGCGGATCTTCGCGAGCTGATCTACCCCGAGCATGCGGATGAGGACGCTAGTGTCCGCCTAGCCGAAACTCGCATCACCCAGCCTGCATTGTTCGCGGTCGAATACGCCTTGGCGAAAATGTGGATGGCCTGGGGCCTAAAGCCGGCCGCAATGATTGGGCACTCCGTAGGGGAATACGTTGCGGCTTGCCTGGCAGAGGTCTTCTCCCTTGAGGACGCCTTGGCGGTGGTCGTCAACCGTGGACAACGCGTCCAGGAGCAACCGCGCGGCGACATGCTCGGCATTCCCTTGTCTGAAGCCGAATTGCAACCATGGCTGGACACTTCAGAAGGGCTCTCCCTCGCCGCGGTCAACGCCCCTGACCGCACCGTCGTCGCCGGTCCCGCGGTGGCCGTAGGAGACTTGGAGACGCAGCTGACCGCCGCCGGTATCGACGCTCGACGGTTACACACTTCCCATGCCTTCCACTCCGACCTACTCGAGCCGGCGGTGGCCCCACTGGTGGCACACATAGCTAGCCTCGAGCGTCGTGCTCCTCGGATCCCATTCATCTCCTGCCTCACCGGCACCTGGATCACCTCAGAGCAGGCGGTCGATCCCAATTATTGGGGTGCGCAGCTGCGCCAGGGCGTGCGATTCTCGGACGGTATTCAAGAAGTCTTGCGCGATAGCGCGTCGGTGTTGCTCGAAGTGGGTCCGGGCCGCACCCTGACAACTTTGAGCCGACGTCATCTCGAGGCTGGCTCCAACCGGCACCTGATCACGTCCCTGCCTGGTCCACGCGAGTCCCAGCCCGCCAACGTCACCGCACTCACCGCGCTCGGACGGCTGTGGCTAGCCGGCTTGTCTCCCCATTGGACATCGGTCCACGGCGGTCAACGGCGACAGCGGGTCGCCTTGCCAACCTACCCTTTCGAGCGCCAACGCCATTGGATCGACCCGACCGACGCCGCCAGCAGGCGTTCCGGCCTGCAAGTAGGTCTTCATCCCCAAGACTGGATCTTCGGCCCGGCTTGGAAAACCTCACAACCACCGCAGCGACTGCCGGCAGAGCACCTACAAGCATCGCGTTGGCTGCTGTTGAGCAATGGTGGGACGCTGGCCACAACGCTAAAGGACCAGCTGCGTTGCGACGGCCGATCCCTGACCGTCGCGAAGCCGGGCGAGAGCTTTGCAGCGATCAGCTCGGATTCCTTCGAAATCAGCACTACGGACGGCGGAATCGGCCGTTTGCTGGAGGCCATGCCCGAGACTCCGAACATTGTCCTCGACTTACGGCATCTCGGAGAGGACACTTCCGAGACGTGGAGCGATGTACTGCAACTTTCCAAGGAGCTCGATCGACACGCCTCAGGCCCTGTTGCCGCCTGGATCGTTACCGAGGGTGTCCATTCTGTGCTCGACCAAGAGGACCCGCCGCCAGCCCTGGCTGCTATCCCGGCCGTTTGCCGAGCCATCAGTCGCAGCACGGCTCACGTGTCCTGTCGGCACCTGGACATCTACGATGCCGCCGATCCAACTCGCCTGGAGAACCTGGCCGAGCGCATCTTGCGGGAAACTGCCTGTGAGCCAGCACAGTTGACCGTCGCCTACCGCGGCCAACGTCGCTGGGTACCAACCTACGAAAGCATGGGCGAGGCAGGCACGCTGCGCAACAAATCCACACACCACTCGATAGCTACAACCGCAGACGAAGGGGGTCCATGCCCCAGCCCCTGGTTGATCACTGGCGGCTTGAGTGAACCCGGTCTTAGCCTCGCTGGCGCGATTCTCGGCCGGAAACAAGATCCAACCCAAACCCATCGCCCACGGCTCGCCCTCATAGAAGATCAAGCCCTGCCTCCCCGCGACACATGGGAATCCTTCTCGGAAGACCGCTCGCCTACCACCGAGGAGCGAGAAGATGTGCTGACAGAACTGCTGGACCGCCGAGGCATCGATGTGGATGTCGCGGCGATCGGCGCTGACTTGCAGGCTCGGATCGAACAAACCGCAAGAACCATCGAACGGCTGACTGTTCCCGCTGAGTTCGACAGTCTGGCAGATGCTCTGTGCGCCGCCCACAGCTATCACTTTTTCACCCGCTACCTCGACACCTACCAACAAATTGGGCCTGAAACCGATCTCGAGACCGATACTGCATTCACTCGAAGCACTGTATCTACTCGAAGCACTGTATCTACTCGCCGCACAGTGATTACTCGCGACGAACTGCGTCTGGCGATCGGCATCATTCCTCGCTTCGAACGGTTCTTCGACTACCTGCTCTATGTCCTCGAACGAGCGCAGATGATCGAGCTCGACGACGATCGCATCCACTTCCGAGAGCTGCCGGCGGAAAGCCTCGATCCAGAGATGTTAGGGGATCTGATCAAGGAGCGTTATCCGGACTTCGCCCCCGGCATCGACTGCGTCGCCCACTGTGCAGCCCACTACGCCGAGGCCTTCAACGGTTCGGTGGACCCGGTGCACATCCTCTTTCCAGGGGGTAGCTCCAAGCTGCTGCAAGCGGTAATGGAGACCCAAGACCGCTATTCGATCAACAGACTGCTCTATCCCCAGATGTCAGAGATCCTGCGCCAAGCAGCTAGTGAGCTCGACCGTCCACTACGCATCCTCGAGTTTGGGGCCGGCGAAGGCAACTTGACCTGGGAGCTCGCGGAGAATCTTCGTGGACTGAACGTCGAGTATCACTTCACCGACATCGGCCGCGCTTTTGTGGTGGGCGGCCAGAAAATCGCCCGCGAGCGAGGGCTCGACTTCATGCAATTCGGCGTCCTCGATGTCACTCGCGACCCCGAACCCCAAGGCTACAAGCGCTACAGTTTCGATGTACTGCTGGCTTTTGACGTGGTACATGCCACCCCGGATGTCCGCGAGACAATGCGCAACCTCAAGCGTCTGCTGTCCCCAGGTGGCTGGACGATGATTCTCGAGCCGACCCGAGATCAGCATTGGATCAGCCTGATCTGGGGATTGGCCGAAGGTTGGTGGCTATACGCCGATGAGGACCTGCGGTCTCTCCATCCGCTGTTGGCGCCGCATCGCTGGGAAAACGAAGTCCTCGCCGAGCTCGGCTTCTCCTATCACAAGGTCTTCCCGACCGATGATACGGAGCGCGCCACCGCCGATCATTCGCTATTGATCGCGCAGCAACCCAGAAACCTACAGACGGACGACTACCTCGAGCTTGCCACCGATCGCTGGCGGTCGAACCAACGGCAGATCGGGGAGCGCATCCGTTGTACCCAACAACTCGAGGAGCTCGGAGCTGAAGTCGAGATCTGGCCGGCCGCCGAGCCCGCGGCCCTGTCTCGAGCGGTGCGACAGGTGCGCGAACGTTGGGGGCCCCTGCAAGGCGTGCTGCATACCGCCGGCCCCTGGAATGGCGCCGGTGAGGGGCTCGACGATCTCGATGCCGCTGCTTATCAACGGACCCTGGAAAACCAAGCCGCCGTCATCGACGCGCTCGAGGCAGGGCTCGATGGCGAGCGACCGCAAGTCACGATGCTGGCGTCCTCCCTCGCCGCCGCCGGTGACGAAGCTTCAGGGCCGGTCAACGCCGTGGATCACGTACTCGCCGGAGTCGCCACCGGACCACCTCGAGCTGTCAACTGGCGGAGCCTGGCCTGGGGTGTGCCGGTTGCCATCGGCGACGGCGGCGGTCTGCCACCTCATCTCGCAGCGGCAGCCCTGGACGCTGTCTTGCGAGACCCGGAGTTGCGCCGAGTGGTAATGACTCATCGTCCGCCCGCAGCGATGGCGCAGGCCTGGAACCAACTGCCGGTCCGAGGTCGCGCCGGGGCCAAAGGCGCGACCAACGACACGGGCGGCTTGACTGTCCCCGGTACACCTGAAGAACAAGGAGTGGCTCTGGTTTGGCAGAAGGTGCTCGGCGTTTCACAAGTTGGTCTGCACGACAACTTCTTCGACCTCGGAGGTGATTCGCTGATCACCACCCAGATCCACGCTCAACTCCACCGTCACTTCGGCGTCGAAGTTGCTATCGAGCAGCTCTTCGACGAGTTGACCGTCGCCGGCCAAGCCCGGCTCGTCCAGGAGTCTCTGACAGCGCAGCAGAGCGACACCGAAGAGTCCATTCTCGCTCAGCTCACCGACATGTCCGACGAAGATGCCGAGGCCGAGCTGGCCAAGCTCGCAACCCAGCTTTCGGAGTGAGGTCCATCTCATGAAGCAGTCTGCTGCCGCGATTCAACTCGACGAGCTCAGCCCCGCTAAACGGCGTTTGTTCCAGATCATGCTGGAGAAGGAGCGGGTGCGCAAAAAAGCTGAAGCCCGCTCCACTCTGCCGGTGCAATCCAATGCAACTCCGCCGACTTCCTTCGCCCAGGAGCGGCTCTGGTTCATGCAGCGACTGCTACCGGACAGTTGCGCCTACAACATCCCGGCGGCGGTGCGCCTACGGGGCCAGCTCGACTTAGCCGCTTTGGAAGAAAGCCTACGCCAGGTGATCGAGCGTCACCAGGCTCTCCGATCCCACTTCGCAGAAATCGACGGTCGTCTCGTTCAGGTGATCGAGTCATCCACGACGATCCATGTCCCGTTGCTGGATCTAGGGAAGGTTCCGGTCGACGAACGTCAAACGGTGATTCAGCAGCAAGCCCAACGCCAGAACAAGACACTTTACGATCTCGCCACCGGCCCTTTGGTGCGGCCTCTTTTGCTCAGCCTCGGCGTCGACGATCACGCGCTCTTGCTCAACATGCACCACACGGTGACCGATGGTCTGTCGATCGGCCTGCTGGTGCGCGAGATGGCTGAAATCTATGCTGCCATGGCCGCCCACCGCCCGCCCGAACTGCCGGAACTGCTGGTGCAGTATGGCGACTTCGCAACATGGCAGCGGGCAGAGCTCACGCCGGAAGTCCTGGACAACCGCCTCGACTATTGGCGTGAGACGCTGGCTGACTCCCCGCCGGTGCTCGAGCTACCGACGGATCGTCCTCGACCACCGGTCCAAGGGGCCGAAGGCGCACGCCACTTCCTTCGCATCGCACCGCAACTCGAAGCCCGGCTCGGTGTCCTGGCAGGTCGCTGCCAAACGACAACCTTCGTCACCTTTCTAGCAGGGCTCGACGTCGTGTTGCACCGCTACAGCGGACAGAGCGACTTCCTGGTCGGCACCCCAATTTCAGGTCGGAGCAAGCCCGAGCTCGAACCCCTGATCGGCTTGTTCATCGATACTGTAGTGCTCCGCGCCGACCTCAGTCATCGTCCGACGTTTGCGGAGCTGCTCGCCCGGGTGCGGGAAAGCACAACCGGCGCCCTCGGCCACCAGGATGTTGGCTTCGACAACTTGGTCGACACCTTCCAGCAGGAGCGCGACCTCAGTCGGCACCCTCTATTTCAAGTGGTGTTCAGTCTGCAGGTTGCGCCGATGCAGCCGATGACCAGCGCTGGCCTCGAGATGACGCCGATCGATGTCGACAGCGGCACCGCCCGCTTCGATCTCGAACTCGTGTTGTGGGACCTCGAGTCTGGACTCGCCGGTCTGCTGGAGTACAACACCGAGCTTTTCGACCACGCCTCGATGGTGCGCTTCGAACGCCACTACCAGCAGCTACTGCGCTCCGCTGCCGAACACCCAGACGTGCCGGTGGATGAACTGGCATTGATGACCGCGGCGGAGACTGGCGAAGTTCTCGCTGCTGGCCGCGGTGAGGTCCCACAACGTCGACGCAGCCAAGTCGGCGATCGGCCAGTGCACGACCAAATCGCCCTCCAAGCCCGGGTGCGAGGCGAGGCGATAGCGGTCTTCGACGGCGAGGAACGGTGGACGTTCACCGATCTCGACCGTCGCGCTGGTCGCCTGGCTTGGCAGTTGAACGCTCTCGGCGTCGGACGAGACGACATCGTCGCCATTTTCCTCGAACGCTCCGCGCGGCTGGTGATGAGCGAGCTTGCGGTACTCAAGGCAGGAGGCGCCTACGCCCCCTTCGACCCGTCTTTCCCATCATCCCGACTGGATCTTCTGCTCGCAGATTGTGGGGCCAAAGTTGTGGTCACCAACCACCGCCTGCGCCCTAGGCTTGCCACGTTCCAAGGCCATTTCGTATGCCTCGACGACGAGGATCCCGAGATCGACCAGCAAGATCACGACCCTCGACCTCCGACGAGCTTCAAGCCTCGACTCACGTTACCCCAGCAGCGTGCCTACGTCATCTACACCTCGGGCTCAACCGGTGTGCCCAAAGGGGTCGAGATCGAACATCGCGCGCTATCCAACTTCGTCGAGTGGTTTCAGCGCAAGTTCGCACTCTCCCCGATCGATCGTGGAGCGGTCATCACCAGTCCAACGTTTGATGTCTCGATCATTGACATCTGGCCGTTTCTGGCTGCCGGCGCGGCGGTTGTCGTGGCCAACGAAGAGGTGCGCACCTCGCCACCGAGGCTCCGCGACTGGTTGATCGACAACAACATTTCAGCTCTGTTCCTGACCACCCTGGTGGCGGAAAGTCTATTGCCACTGCCCTGGCCAGAGACATGCGGTTTGCGGGCCCTGATAGCGGGCGGCGAGAAGGTCCACCTCTGGCCGCCAACGGACTTCCCCGCGGCCTTCCTCAACGGTTACGGACCGACGGAGAACACCGTCCTCAGCACCTGTGGCCCGATCCCCCCACGGCCTGACGACGACGCGGGGCGCCTAGCTCCCGCGCCACCCCTCGGCGCACCGGTGGACCAGGTAGACCTCCTGATCATGGATCGGTCTCTGCGCTTGGTGCCCGACGCCATTCCCGGTGAGCTCTGTCTCGGCGGCGCCGGCCTGGCGCGGGCCTACCTCGGTCGGCCAGCGATGACCGCCGAACGTTTTGTCCCGGCGCCGTTTGGGCCCAGCGGCGCGCGGCTCTACCGTACCGGAGATTTAGTGCGACGCCGGGTCGACGGCGAGCTTGCGTTCCTGGGCCGCAACGACCACCAGGTCAAGATCCGCGGCTTCCGCATTGAGCTCGGTGAAATCGAAACCGCGCTGCTAGGCCAAACCACCGTAAAGGAAGCGGCAGTAGTGGTCTACGGCAGCCAACATGACGGCCAACAGCTGCTGGCTTACGTTGTTCCGGTTGCCGACGCAATCGATCCCAGTGCCTTGCGCAACCACCTGGCGCACGAACTGCCGCCCTATATGGTGCCGGCGCTCTTCGTCCAGCTCGAGTGCTTGCCGCTGAACCCCAACGGCAAACTCAATCGCCGAGCACTGCCGGCTCCCGAGCAACAGGGTATCGAACGCAGCACCGCCCCCTATGTGCCTCCCCGCACGCCGGCCGAAATGGTACTGACCGAGATCTTTGCCGAACTGCTGGCGGTCGAGCGCGTCGGCGTCGACGACAACTTCTTCGACCTCGGCGGCCAATCACTACTCGCAACCCAGGCCTTGTCGCGGTTCCGCCAAGCTTTCGAGGTCGATCTGCCGTTGCGCAGCTTTTTCGAAAGACCCACAGTGGCAGCTCTGGCGGCAGAGCTACTGGATAGCACCGAGGGCTCGCCACAACTGCCACCTCTCGAGCCGGCTCCCCGCAACCGGCCCCTGCCTCTCTCGTTTGCCCAAGAGAGGCTCTGGTTCCTCGACCAACTGGTGCCCAATCTTTCCGCATACAACATCCCAGGCCTGGTTCGGATGCAGGGGCCTTTGGATCGCCAGGTCCTCGCAAGGGCTTTCGGCGAGATTGTCCGTCGCCATGAAATCCTGCGCACCACTTATCACCGCGGCGAAGACGGCCAACCCATACAAGTTGTGCAACCGGCCGGACCCTTCGAGATTCCGCTGATCGACCTCACCGGACAGCCTCGAAACGAGCAGCAAGCGATCGAAATCGCCAACAAGATGGTGCGCCGACCGTTCGACCTGGCGCGGGACCCCATCCTGCGCCCGCTGCTGCTGCACCTCAGTGAGGACGATCATATGCTGGC
>JAJCXQ010000872.1 GCA_029263355.1 Acidobacteriota bacterium
ACGCACAGAGGCCACGGCATCAGCTTCGTGGCCGATGTCCAGGCCGAAGGAGGAGTCGAGCCGATCTTTGTGGGAAGGGGTTCCGAGATGGCAGTGCTCCGATCAGCCCTAGCTCAAGCGGAGGCTGGCTATCCGCAGGTCGCACTTGTGCTCGGCGAACCGGGTGTTGGGAAATCACGCCTGCTCCAAGAGTTCGCCAAGGTCGGCCTTAGAGAACTCGCTAGGCCTGTGTGGGGTCGCTGTTCACAGTCAGATGGTGCTCCAGCGTTCTGGCCCTGGAGACAGATCGCTGAAGAGTTCGGTGGTTTTCCTAGGGTGCTCGGACTTGGCGAGTCTGATTTCGATCTCGAGATGTCCGCTCAGCGTTCTCGATTTGTCTTCTTTCAGGAAGTGGCGGCTGGGCTTAGGGAGCAAGCGAAAAAGCAGACCACTACCCTGTTCATCGACGATCTGCAGTTTGCTGATGATGCGTCGGTCGAACTGCTGACTTTTCTGCAGTCGGAACTGCGGCCGTGCAGACTCTTACTGATCGTCAGCGCGCGCTCTACCCGGTCCGATCTCGCCGCGAAAGCTCGCGAGGCGATCGAGTCGATGGCGTCCCGTTCGGATACTGTGACGATTCCACTTCGCGGATTGGATAGACATTCGGTCGGCCAGTTGTGCGAAGCAGCAGCCGCGGACCTTAGCTCGAAGGACGTCGACTCGGTTTTCGAAAGGAGTGGTGGAAATCCGTTTTTCGCAACGCAGCTCCTAAACTCTGCTAGTCGGGTCGGATTACCTCACCCGGAGTCGATAGCTTCTGCGATTGGCGCGCGCTGCCTCAGCTTGTCTGAGGAGGCGCTCGAAACGCTCGGGGCTTGCGCCGTAGTAGGCAGAAACATCAGTCTAGAGATTCTCACTAGCGTGATGGAGTTCAATCTTGATCGGGCCGAGGACGCGCTTGATCAATGCGTAGGGGCAGGGCTATTGGAATGGACTTCCTCGCAGCGAAGTACGGTTCGGTTTGTCCACGATCTGGTTCGAGAACAGGCGTCACGCTGCCTCGGGGTTGCCGAAAGGCGCGAGCTCCATCGCCGCGTGAGCTCCGCCTACGAGGCTCTTGGCGTAGAACGCCACCTGGCACAGCTGTCGTATCACAGTAGCGAAGCGGGATCGGCGGAAGCTCCGGGACGTGCGATGTGGTTCTCTGCCTTGGCTGGCCGCGACGCCATGGGACGCTTGGCGTACGAGGAGGCAGTCGAACACTACCAGCGATACTTTGAAGCAGCGGACTCGTGCGGAACGGTTTCGACGTCCTCTAGGGCAACACAGATGCTTGCCTTGGGCGTAGCTCTGCGGTGCGCAGGTCGGCCTAGTGAAGCTCGGAGCGTCCTTCTACGTTGCGCCACCCTAGCGAGCGAGAATCACCACCACGATACACTGGCGAATGCTGCTCTTGAGCTTGCGCCGGGGGTCCTGTCACTTGAGGCCGGTGAAGTTGACGTAGATCCCGTCAGGATTCTGCGGTTGGCGTTGGTGTGCATTGACGCCGAGGATCACCATCGTAGGGCACTGCTAACGAGCCGGCTAGCAGTGGCTCTGGTGTGGGCGAAGGATTCGTTCGCGGAGCGGCACCTCCTGATAGCGAGTGCGATGGCCCACGGCCGACTCGCGGCGGACTTGCGAGTGCTTGCCTTCGTTCGAGTCTGTGAACTTGTCGCTCTTTGGACGCCGGAGACGGCCCACGCTCGTCTACGAAAGATCGATCGGGTTCGCGTGGACGTCGACGGCCTCGGGATGCCTGCGCTGGAAGTTGTGATCAGAATCTTGCGGGTGTCCACCTTGACAGAACTGGGAGAAAGGCGCGGACGGATTGGTGAGATCCAGCGCCTCGAGAGAGTGCTCGGGGGAGGTCTGTGCCCTGAGGCCAGGTGGTACTCACCGATGTACCGGGCGAGCTTGGCGGTGGACTCTGGCGATTGGGACCAGCTCGCCTACTTCGCGGAACAGTCAATCTCCCGCGGCTCGCGATTCGCGGATGCCAATCTTGCCCATAGTCAGGCCGCGTTTCGACTTATTCGAGCGTTTCATCAAGGTCGTTGCGGAGACGAGCTTGGTCTGGTTCGCCTTCTCCAGCGACGGTTTGCTGACTTCTACCCGTGGCGCGCAGTTCTGGCGTTTTTTCTTTTCAATGCTGGCGAGCTGAGAGAGGCAGAGGTCGAGCATCACCGGCTCCTCGAAGACCCAAGCAGGGTCAATAGAGATTCAATCTGGCTGCTCGCACACTGCTTCATCGCCGAGACTGCAATTGGTCTATGCGACTCGGACAGCCTCAAAGGGTTGTACGAATCCCTCAATCCGTTCGCCAATCTCCATGCAGTAGCCGGCTATGGTGTCGCAACCTGGGGTTCGGTCGCCCGGGTTACGGGAAGGTTGGCGAAAGCTCTAGGTGAGGATGCCGAGGCGCTCGAGCACTTCGACCGCGCTGTCAGGAAGGAGCGATCGTCGGGTGCCCTGCTGTGGGAGGGACATTCGCTTGTGGATCGCGCTATAGCCCGCGGCGGTCTGGGAACTAGAGGGAGTCTTGAGAGTTCCTCGCGGGACCTGGCGCGTTCGCGCGCGATCGCCGAACGTCATGCAGCCGGCTGGCTTTCGGGGCGGGTCGACAGGGCTGCGGCGAAGCTGGGGCTCCCTGATCACCGTGATGCAAGCGAGTGTAAAATCCCTCGGTGAAAAGGGGCCCAACGTACTTGGCTTCTGGGCAGTTTGCGGTGCTATCGTCCTCTTGAGAATACTGTCAAACAGTGTTCTGCCGTTCTTTCTGGAACTCGAATGGAGTATCGGAGGGTAGGCGGGCTGGGCCGTAAGAAATTTTGATGGCGGCAACCACACCTCTGTCAAGCTCAGCGATTGCGACTCTGCATCGGCGCACTCTCGTTGATCCGGTTCAGATCACAGCGCTCTTCGACCGCGTGGCTTCTAGCAGCGTCGAACTTCGCAACGGAGTTGACCGGAAGAACCGGCTCCGGATCGCGAAGCTACTGCGGGTTGATCGCAGTCGCTTGATCGCCACCTGCGATCATCTTGACCCGCGGGGTGGTGGCCAGTTGTACTTCAGCTTCTCCCTAGAGGGGATCAAGTACTTCTTCGCAACCGAGGTGGCTGGTCAAGGACGGAAGGGCGAAATCGCATTGGCGATGCCCGCGGCCGTCTATGAAGCAGAACGTCGAGACAGTCTTCGAGTCTCGGCGGCAGAAGACGACTCGTCTTCGAGGTGGGTGGAGATGCGTCTGCCTTCGGGCTCTGTGCACGCCCGCGTCCGCGATGCAACCTATGACGGCTTGGGTTTGGAACTTCCAGTCGATGCGAAACCCCAGTTGGTACCCGAGTTCCGTATCGAATTCGTTGACGGTGCCAGGCAAGGAGAGACCGTATTCGCTCAGATTCGCCATGAGCACTCCGACTCACGTCATCTAAAGGTCGGGGTGAGCTTCTCGGCGGTAAAGCCGGGCCCGCCGATCTCAGTTGATCGAAGAGCCAGCATCCTCGGGCCTCAGAAGGCGCTTCGTCGTGCTTGGCAGCGACTCGCTCTTTCAAAGTCCGCGGCCACAGTCGTGCCATACCGGCTTTCGAAGCGATTCGGCGTTCGACTTGAAGGGCCCAGCGTCCGAGTTGTTGACTACGAAGCTTGTTCGGGCCAATCGATCAGGGCGATCGTCGATGTGGTAGGAGACCCGACCGGCGCGCCTGCGATCGTCATCCCGCCGGCGTGGGGGAGAACCAAGGAGACCCTTCTGCCGCTCGCAAGAACGCTGTGCCAGACATTCGAGGCTGCGGGCCGCTCACTAGTTGTCGTCCGTTTCGACGGAAGGAACAGGAGGGGTGAATCGTGGGTGGAGCCCGCCAACCGTGCGCAGGGATCGGAGTACCGCGGCTTTCGGTTCTCGGAAGCCGTAGACGATATACACGCCACACTCTCATTCCTGAAGAGCGCGCCGGAGTTCTGCACCAGAGACGCAGCTCTGGTGACCTTCAGCTTGGCGGCTATTGAGGGACGACGAGCACTTTCGACGGATCCCACCGGTCTACTGAGGGGGTGGGTTGCTGTCGTCGGAATGGTTGACCTCCAGTCGGGACTGAAGTCGGTGTCTGGCGGCGTAGACTACGCCTTCGGATTGCGACGCGGAGTTCGTTTCGGCCTTCATGAACTCGTAGGTGTTGTGGCCGACATGGATCTCACAGGTTCTGACGCGCTTGAGCACAACCTAGTTTCCTTCGAAGACGCTAGGCGGGATATGGAGAGGATCACCGTTCCGATCACGTGGATCCATGGTCGCCACGATGCCTGGATGGAGCTCGACAGGGCTAGAGAGCTGCTTTCGGCAGGCGCAACAACCGGGCGAAGGCTGCTCGAGGTACCTACCGGTCATCAACTTCGAACGAGCCGGGAGGCAATGGAAACGTTCCAGCTCGTGGCCCGAGAGACGTCCAGGATGGTGGCGGGAGACGAGTTGGAGCCGGTGTTGCCATCCGCGGCAGACATCGAATCCCGCCGAAGCGCCGAGCGAGCAAGGCTTGACTCTCAAACGGTAAGTCTTGTTGCATTCTGGTCAGACTACTTGCTGGGTCGAGACCGTACCGTCGGCATCGAGCTAATGACGGCAACCTCTGCATATCGGACCCTAATGGATCGTCAAATCGAGCTATTGGGCCTGCGGGGCGGCGATCGCGTTCTCGACGTAGGCGCCGGGACAGGTGGATTCCCTCTGCAGCTCGCCCGCACCGCTCGCACGACGTCCCTTCAGGTCGTTGAACTGGACTTCGTTCGCGACGCGCTGGCTCGCGGACAGGCGCGGCTCTCGGCCCTCCGGTCCTCAGTTCAATCGTGCCCGGTGGTCGCCGATCTTTCAGGCGAATCCGCGATCTCGATCCCGCTTGGAGATTGCTCAGCAGACGCAATGTTGGCCTCGCTTTTCCTCTCTTATATCGGCGATCCTGAGCGTTTTCTGGCAGAGGCGCGCCGGGTGCTTCGGCCTGGTGCACCCCTCGTGATCTCTTGCCTTCGGCGAGATGCCGACATCTCGCGGATCTACGTGGATGGTGTGAAGGAAGTGTTGTCTGCTGATCGTTCTTCGATTGGGACGGACGACGATACTTCGTACGCGTCTCTCCAGCGCCAGTTCCTTAACGATGCTGCAAAGATCCTAGATCTCGAGGAAGCCGGCACATTCAGGTTCTACGAGGGGCCCGAGCTTGGCTCGCTCGTTCGCCGGGCTGGATTTTCTCGTGTTTCCTTCGAGTCGTGCTTCGGGTCGCCTCACCAAGCTGTCGTAGTAAAGGCGACGCGTAGGTAGCTAGGCGTGGGCCAGTCGTTTCCGCTCAGCGGAACTATCGTTCGCGGTATTTCGCGCGCTTCGATTCGGAGCCCCCGGCTGGTGCTGTCGTTGTGGTGCCTGATCGTCGCACTGCTGATGGCCGGCGGCTTACGACTTGAGGTCGATTCATCGACGTCGAGCTTTCTTGATACTGGGTCGCCAGAGTGGTCAGTATACCAGCGAAGTCTCGCGTCCCACGGAGGCGACGAGTTCATCGCTGTCGTCCTAGCTGGAAGCGGCACCTACGGCCCAGACGAACTGGAGAGAGTCAGGAAACTCCAACTCGAACTGGAGAGAGTGGCTGGGGTTCGTCGAGTTGACAGCTTGGCTTCTGTCCCTTTGATCCGCTCAGGGAAAGATGGTGAGATCCTGCTCTCTGGCGCGGTCGAGGATGGTGTTCCCGAGAACCCGCGTGAGTTCGCTGGCCTGGCTGCGATGATTAGAGCGGATCGAATCGCTCCAGGTGCGCTGATTTCGCGTGACGAGAGGGTCCTAGCACTCAACGTCGTCCTTGACGACGACGTTTCTGGGGACCGGACCGATACAGTGGCCGAAATTCGGAAGGCGTCAGGGTCGGCTTGGGTTACAGGAGTGCCCGTCTTCAGAACAGAGATCAACAAGGACACGCTAGTCGAGACAGCTACCCTCGTGCCGTTGACATGCGCGCTCATGGCCGTGCTCTTTGGACTTTCCTTTCGATCGCGAGTCGGAGTCGCGCTGCCCCTCGGAATCGGGGCATTGGCTAGTGGATCCAGCCTGGGTGTCATGGGATGGCTCGGCACAGCACTTTCCCTGTCAACAATGATCCTGCCTTCGATTCTAGTAGCGCTCGGATGCGCGTACTCGATGCATATTCTTGCGGCGGCCTCGCGCGGACCGGCTCGCGAGCTCGAGACACATGTTCTCGAAGTGGCGGTTCCTGTCGCCCTTTCGGGACTTACGACGGCACTCGGGTTTCTGGCTATCTCAACAACTCGGATCACTGCGATTCGGGAATTGTCGCTGTTCGGGGCTTTCGGCGTCCTCGTTCTGACAGCTGCCTCTCTGAGTGCGGCACCGGCTGCGGTGGCCCTCTCCGGAGAGGTCAGGCGCCGGCGAGCCGTGAATAGATCCGTCGAGGCGCTTTGCCAGTTCCTTGCGCGGTTGATCATGGGACATTCCAGGTCCGTGAAGTTGTTCTGGGCCGCTGTGTTCGCAGTCTCCCTCGTCGGGCTGTCGCGGGTCACCATCTCGAGCAACATCATTGAGTGGTACTCGGAGAGCGCTCCCGTTCGCGCTGAGTACACGTTGACGAGAGAGGCTCTGTCGGGAATCTCTCCGGTCAACATTCTGGTGGAGTCGCAGAGCGAGAACGTCGCAACCGACCCCGAAGTGCTTCGCGCGGTCTATCAGCTTGGCAACTATCTCGAGAAGCGGGCGGATGTTGGGAAGGTCTTGAGTCTCGCGGATCCGCTCTTGATGATGCGAAGAGCAATGACAGGGGATGAAGACGTTCTCCCGGAAACCCAGGACGAGATACAGCAGTACCTGCTCATTCTCGACTCGGAAGACCAGATTCGAGACCTCGTGTCGGCTGACCAACGTAGCCTGAGCCTGATGGTCCGAGTGAACGACAATGGGTCGAAGGCGATCGCTGCAGTCGCGGATGCTGCCGAAGAGTGGTGGGACGAGAGCGGCCCGCGCGGGTTCTCGGCAACCGCTACGGGGATAATGTACGAGTTCGCGAGGGAGCAGGATGCGATCGCTCGCACTCAGCTCTCGAGCCTCTCGCTAGCCTTGTTCGGCATGGGCGCCGTCCTGTGGAGCGTGCTTGGCTCGTTTCGGAACGCGGTGCTCTGCCTAGTGCCAAACCTGCTCCCAATTGCTGTCGCCTACGGAGGAATGGGCTACCTCGGACTACCGATCGATGCCGCAACCGCGTGTTTGGGAAGCCTTGCGCTGGGTGTAGCGGTTGATGATACGGTCCACGTTGCATTGAGCATTGACAGTGTATCAGCGAAGGGTCTTGGGGGGCTTCGGGACGCGCTCAGACGCGTTCTGTTCCCCGTTGCCGTTTCTTCCGTTGCAATCGCGATTGGCTTCGGAGCGCTCGCAGTCTCTGAGTTCGTTCTGATTAGGAACCTCGGGGCGCTTACAGCGGTCATTGTGGTTGTCTGCTGGCTCGCGGATCTGACGTTGCTCCCCTGCTTGCTGCTAGGGAGACGGTCGTGAACCGGGCGCCGGGGCCGGTCGCGTTTCCCGTCGTTGGCAAGTGGCTCGCGCTAGCCAAGCTAGCCAGGGACCCGATGGGTCAGCTTGGAGATCTCTTCT
>JAJCXQ010000873.1 GCA_029263355.1 Acidobacteriota bacterium
ACCAAGCGGGTCAAGCACCCCAGTGAAGTCCTCAAGAAGGGTGATCAAGTCAAGGCTCGGATCACAAATATTGATGTCGGCAACCAACGTGTTTCGCTGTCAATCAAGGAATTCTTGCCCAACGAGTGGGATAATTTCACCAGCGAATACCACGTCGGTGACACCCTTGACGGCAAGGTCGTCAATGTGACCGACTTTGGTCTTTTTATCGACATCTATCAGGGCCTTGAGGGCTTGGCGCACATCAGCGAGATCGACCTTCCCAGCGGTAAGCTGGAAGATCATTTCGCAGTGGGCGAGTGGGTGTCGGCGCGGATTCTGCGGATCGAGGAGGACGATAAGAAAGTTGGCCTCACGATGCGTGGTGTGCCGCAGCCCGAAGCGCATGAGATCGAGGAACTCGAGGCCGAGCGCCTTGCCAAGAGTGGTCTGATGATGGGCGACGGCGAGGAAGCTGATGAAGAAGCCGGAGCGGCGGTGGCCGCGGAAGAAACTGCAGAGGAAGTAGCTGAGGAAGCTGTCGAGGAGGTAGCTGAGGAAGCTACCGAAGCGGTAGCCGAGGAAGCTGCCGAGGAGGTAGCTGAGGAAGCTGCTGAAGCGGTGGCCGAAGAGACTGTCGAAGAGGTAGCTGAGGAAGCTACTGAAGCGGTGGTTGAGGAGGCTGCTGACGAGCCGGTTGAAGAGACGGCCGAGGCAGCTGCTGAAGAAGCTCCTGCTGAGGAAGAGGCCTCAGAAGAAGCCGAAGCTGAAACCGCTGGCGAGAAGGAAGACGCCTAGGAGCGATTTCTCGCTCTTCTGCAACGCGAATCGAGTGTGGAGGGATAAGACTTTGCCCGTCCGGGACGCAATGACCAAAGCCGAGCTGGTAGAAGAAGTTGCCGGCATGACGCAACTGACCAAGAAGCACGCGGAGATCATCGTCAATACGGTCTTTGAGAGCATCGTCGAGTCTCTCCGCCTCGGTTCCAAGATAGAGCTTCGCGGTTTCGGGAGCTTTCGCATTCGAAACCGCGGGCCTCGTATTGGCCGCAATCCTAAAACTGGGGCTCAAGTGGATGTCCCGGCAAAACGCATTCCCTACTTCAAACCGGGCAAGGAACTCAAGAGCCTCTTGAACTCCTAGCGTTCGAACAAAGGAGCTGCGTTTTGTCCGGTTCATCGGAACCCGCCACCCCGGCGAAGACAGGAAATCTTTATCTCGCCATATTTGCGGCGTGGATCTTGCCTGGTGGCGGTCACTTTTATCTTCGAAAGTGGCCGCGGGGATTGGCATTTTTAGTTCTTGTCGTGACTGCATTGACAATCGGCGTCCAGTTGGATGGTCGATTACCTTGGACTTTCTCTGGTCCACCTCTCGGTATTCTGGCGACGTTGGGTTGTTTGGGAAGTGGCCTTCCGTACCTGTGGCTCCACTACGTGGTCGGTTATCAGGGGGCCGTAGAGGCGGCCGGCTACGAGTACGGCAGTGCGTTCATACTCACCGCTGGCTTGATGAACCTGCTGTTGATTTTGGATAGCTGGGATATCGTCCACGGGCACAAAGCCTGATCATGTCGCACTTTCTCCTTATGTCGGTTTATGCCGCCTTGGTTAGCTTCTTTTTTGCGCTGCTTTGGCGGCGGACTTGGGGTGAGCAAGCGAAGCTTTTTCTGCGCATTTTCCTCGCCATGGTCGGTGGTGGCCTTGCCCTCGCCTGGTTGATGTACTTCTTTCCTTCAGGTCCTCCAGCTCCTCTTCCATGAGCGGAGATCATTCCGCCCTGTCGGAGCGCTCAGATCCCCCGGAGTCTGCGGGCGACTCGGTGCGACTCGGGCCCTTCCTGTGGCAGTACTTCCGACGCTACTCGCCCATGGCGATCTTGGCGGTGACCGCGACTGCAGTATTTGCCGTGTCGACGGTGATGCTGCTCGCTCTCTTTCGTCCCATTTTGTCGGACGTTCTGCAGGCTGATCAGACCGAATTTGGGAGTGTCACCGCGATGACCCTCGATGCCGGTAGTGAAGATGCCGCCCCCAACTGGTTCGAGGAGACCTTCGGACTACAGATTGATCTCGATGCCCTGTTTGAGTCGCTGCTGGGACGGCTCGAAGCAGCCCTCGGCATCGATGCTGGGAACGCGATTTGGTTCATCCCGACGGTGTTCGTCGCAGTCTTCCTGTTGCGCAGCCTAGCCGCTTTCTTCAACGGCTATCTCTTCCAGATTATCGGTTTGGGCGCGACCAACGATCTTCGCAACGATCTCTATGATCGCATTCTTCATCAGTCGTCGAATTTCTATTCCAAACATCCTTCAGGTGAGCTCATCAGTCGGGTCGGCAACGATATTTCGGTGATGCAGAATGCGATCACCAACCGGTTGCTCGATCTTTTTCAGCAGAGTGTGACTCTGTTGCTTTTGGTCTGGTTTCTGCTATCGACCCATTTCAAGCTCGCGCTCGTCTGCCTGGTGCTAGTGCCCGCGGTCTTTTATCCGATCGTCCGTTTCGGCAAGGGAATGCGCAAGACCAGTCATCGAAGCCAAGAGCGGTTGGCTGAGATCTCGAACTTGGTGGCGGAGGCGGTGCGCGGACATCGGGTGGTGAAAGCCTTCGGTATGGAAGGCTTCGAGCTAGAGCGCTTTCGCCAGGCCACCCAGCGCCATCTCAAAGTAAAGCTGAAGGCTCAGCTCTTGACCTACGCATCGAGTCCGGTCGTCGAGTCATTGGCAGCTTTGGGAGCGGGCGCATTTATCGTTTATGCCGGCTACACCGTGCGCAATGGCGAGCTTACACCATCGCAGGTAGTGCAGTTTCTGACCAACCTGATGATGCTCTACGATCCCGTACGTAAGCTCAACAAGGTGAATCTGGTGTTGCAGGAGTCGCTGGCGGCTGCGCACCGGGTGGCTTCGATTATGGGTGTTCGCAACGAGATCGAGGATCGACCGGGAGCGAGCGAGCTCACTGGGGTCGAACGTGAGATCCGTTTTGAGAGCGTCGCCTTTTCCTATGACTCTGCCGCAGTGTTGAAGAATATCGATCTAACGATACGGCGGGGCGAGGTGGTGGCGTTAGTCGGCGCCTCCGGGGCTGGCAAGTCGACCCTGGTCAATCTCCTGCCGCGGTTCTTCGATCCTGGTGAAGGGAGAGTGTTGATCGACGGTATCGATGTACGCGAGGTGACACTGAAGAGCCTGCGCGCTCAGATCGGCATCGTCACTCAGGATACGATCCTGTTCAACGATACGGTGCGTAACAACATCGCCTACGGCCGCTCAGATCTGTCTCTCGAGAGGGTCCGTGAAGCTGCGCGCGCTGGTTATGCTGATGAGTTTGTCGCTCAGACCGCGGAAGGCTACGATGCGGTCATCGGCGAGAGCGGGCTCAAGCTTTCTGGCGGCGAGCGACAGAGGTTGGCGATCGCTCGTGCGTTGTTGAAAGACCCACCCATCTTGATTCTCGATGAGGCGACCTCGAACCTCGACAGTGAAGCGGAGGCTTTGGTCCAGAAAGCACTGCAAACGTTGATGGAGGACCGCACCGCGCTGGTGATCGCCCATCGTTTGTCGACGGTCAAGCGGGCCGATCGTATCGT
>JAJCXQ010000874.1 GCA_029263355.1 Acidobacteriota bacterium
AAGACTCGTGGCCGCCGGTCAGCTGGACCATGGTCAGTCCAGGCTATTTTGAACTTCTAGACGTCCCCTTGTTGGAAGGTCGCACCTTCACCGAGTCGGATCGAGCCGACTCACATCGCGTCACGGTGATCGACCAGGCGGTCGCTCGACGACTGTGGCCCGACAAGAGTCCGATCGGCCAACGTCTGAGGGTTGTCGGCCCACCGGACGATGCCTGGCGCGAGGTGGTCGGCGTCGTGGCAGGTATCCGGCAGTTGAACTTGACCGATACCACCGAGCAGCTCTACTTACCGTTCACCCAGAACCCTGGCCGATTCTTGCACCCGGTGCTACACACCGCAGGCGATCCAGCGACGGCAGCGGCCAGCGTCCGCGACGCCCTGCGTGAGATTGATCCCGACCTGCCGGTGACCGACATCGAAACCTTGGACGCCATCGCCTTCGCCAACCTGGCCGGGCCGCGCTTCAACCTGGCGATTTTTGTCCTCTTCGGCTCCGCCGCCTTCCTGCTCGCCGTCATCGGCACCTACAGTGTCCTCGCCACTTCTGCAGCGCAACGTAAGGTCGAGATCGGTGTACGCCGGGCTCTCGGCGCCCGCCGACGTGACGTGTTGCGGGTGATTCTCGGTCGCGGCATGACCTTGGCAGTGGCCGGTGTCACCCTCGGATTGGTGGGGGGATGGGTGCTTTGTGTGGTGGCGGCGCGCCACCTTTCCGGCATGATCCACGGCGTTCCGATCACCGACTTCGTGTCCTTCGGGGTCGCCGGGACCGCGCTGCTCGCGACCGCCTTGGCTGCAAATCTCCTGCCCGCCTACCGTGCCGCTCGCATCGACCCGATTCGAGCTCTACGTAACGAATAAGCGCACGATGCATAGGGAGACGACACACGTGCCACCCCGGACCCTGATCGACATCTTGCAGGGCCATGCACGGCGGCGCCCCGACCACCAGGCCTGCGTGTTCCTGGATGGTGAAGGACAAGAAGCCGAGGAGCTCAGCTATCGGCAACTCGACGCTCGAGCTCGCGCCCTGGGCGGCTTGCTGCAGGATGCCGGTGCGGCCGGCGAACGGACGTTGCTACTGTTCCCTCCAGGACTCGACTTCATCACCGGATTTCTGGGTTGCCTATACGGTGGAACGATCGCCGTCCCGGCTTATCCCCCAGCCTCGAAACGACACCTACCGCGGCTGCGCTCGATCCTCGTCGACGCCCGGCCAGCAATTGTGCTGACTTGCTCTGCCTTACTACCGAAGATCCAAGCTGCTTTGGCTTCCTGGCCGGAGAGTCGAAACCTCGAGTGGCTCACCATCGAGCAGGTCACCAACTCTTCGACCGAGGATTTGGCCGAAAACTGGCACGACCCCGGCGCCACACTGGAGAGTCTGGCTTTTCTGCAATACACCTCGGGCTCCACCGCCGAGCCCAAAGGGGTGATGGTCAGTCACGGCAACCTGGTGCACAACGAGGACGTCATCCGCCGTAGCTTCGCGATGACGCCACGGTCGGTGGTCACCGGCTGGTTGCCGCTCTACCACGACATGGGTTTGATCGGCAACGTGCTGCAACCGCTCTACCTCGGAGCTCGCTGCATCCTGATGTCACCGGTGAGCTTCCTGCAGCGGCCGATACGCTGGCTCGCGGCGGTCACTCACTATCGAGCGACCACCAGCGGCGGCCCCAATTTTGCTTACGACCTGTGTGTGCGCAAGGTGACGCCGGAGCAGAAATCAGGCCTCGATCTCTCCAGCTGGACAACGGCATTCGTCGGCGCCGAGCCGGTGCGACCGGAGACTCTCGACCGTTTTGTCGAAGCCTTCGCCGGCTGCGGTTTCCGGCGGCAAGCGTTCTACCCCTGTTACGGCCTAGCCGAAGCGACCCTGATGGTGACCGGCGGCAATCCCGCACAACCACCGGTGATCCGGGAGGCTGTAGCCGCTGACCTGGAGCAGCATCGCGTCACCTTCACCGCGGGTCGCGACGAGTCGACTCTGGCCTCCGACTCTCCGGCCGCCGACTCTAAGGCGGCAGACTCTAGCGTAACCAAGCTGGTGGGCTGTGGCCGAGCCGGGTACGGTCAACGTGTCCTCGTCGTCAATCCTGAGACCTCGATACCCTGTGCGCCAGATCAGGTCGGCGAGATCTGGGTCGCTGGCCCCAGCGTCGCGGCGGGCTACTGGCAGCGTGTCGAGGCCACCACCCACGACTTCCACGCCCACCTCGCCGAGGACCCCGACGCCCCATCCACCCAATTTCTGCGTACCGGGGACCTCGGCTTTGCGCACGATGGTGAGTTCTTTATCACCGGACGCCTCAAGGATCTGATCATCCTGCGCGGGCGCAATCACTACCCGCAAGATATCGAGCTCAGCGCCGAGGGCAGCCATCCGGCGTTGCGTGCCGGCTGCGGCGCGGCATTCGCGGTAGAGCGGGACGGCGAGGAGCATCTGGTGGTGGTCCTCGAGCTGGTTCGGCGACCGCGTGCCGAACCGAACGAAATCGCCGAGGCGGTTCGTCAGGTGGTGGCCGAGGAGCACAGCGTTCAAACCTGGGATGTGGTGCTGATCCGCACCGCGACCATCCCCAAGACCTCGAGCGGCAAGATCCAACGTCGCGCCTGCCGGGCGGCCTACGAGGCCGACCGCCTCGAAGTTGTCGGGCGGCTTCGCGATGCGGTACCCGCCACCGACGACTCAGCCTCCGGCGATGAGCATAACGTCGGGAGCCAGGACGCGAACGAGCGTCGGATCCGGCTGCTCCACCAACTCATCGATCACTTCGCTGAGATCAGCCGGATTCCGGCAGCGCGGGTAGATCCAGCCAAACCCTTGACCGCCCAGGGGCTCGATTCCCTCGCCGCGATCGAGCTCCAACATGCGGTGGCGTCCAAGCTCGGTGTCGAGCCGCCCCTCGGCGATCTCTTGGGTGGCGCAAGCCTCGACGATCTGGCGATGGATCTCATGGCACGGCTCGATGAGCCTGCCGTTCGCAGCAGCATCATGGCAGCCAGCGAAGGCACCCGGGCTAGCGAGAGCGGCGCCGACGTTCCGCTGTCCTACGGCCAACGAGCGCTGTGGTTCCTGCATCGGCTGGCGCCCGCCAGTTCGGCCTATCATGTTTGTGGCGCGGCACGGATCCATGGTGAGCTCGACGTCGAAGCGCTGCATTACGCGGTCACCACCCTGGTTGTACGTCATGCGGCGCTGCGGACGACATTTCAAGAGTCGGACGGCGAGCCCCGCGCTCGCGTCAACGACGAGCCGACCTACGAGCGGATCGATGAAGACATCGAGCCGGGGGAGCTCACCCTTCGCCTACAAGCCCTCGCCGATCGCCCCTTCGACCTGCAGGCTGGACCATTGTTACGGGTCGCCGTGTTGCAGCTTGGATCTGCGCCGCCGGTCATGGCCTGGATTGTCCACCACGCGGTTGCCGACTTCGCGTCGCTGTCCATCCTATTGGGCGAGCTCGACGTCCTAGCCCGCGCCAACCTTGCTGAAGCAAGTGCTGAAACACGGGCTGAAGCAGGTGCTGAACCACGTGCTGAAGAAACACAGGGCAGAACTGTGGTGCAGCTTCCCCCCATCGAGCTCACCTACGGCGACTTTGCCCGCTGGCAGGCGAAACAGCTCACCGAGCCGGCTGGCGAACGTTCCTGGGCCTACTGGCGAGAGGTGCTGGAGGGAGCCCCAACTCTCGATCTGCCAACCGATCAGGGCATGCCACCGAGCCCGACGTTTGGCGGCAAGCGCCTGGCGGCGCACCTGGATCGCCCGTGCGTCGACGCCTTGACCTCTTTGACCGCCAGCCACGGAACAACCCTATTCACCACCCTGGTCACCGCCTTCCAGGTTCTGCTGTCGCGCTGGAGTGGCCAATCGGATCTGACGGTTGGGGTGCCGATGACGATCCGCACCGCACCCGAGCTCGAAAGTCTCGTCGGCTACCTCGTCAACCCGGTGACGCTGCGTGCCGATCTCTCCGACGGCCCCTCCTTCACCAACTTTCTCGAACGGACCGATGGTCGAGTCTTGGAGGCCCTCGAACATCGGGAACTGCCCTTTCCGCTACTGGTCGAGCGCCTAGGCCTCGATCCTGCGGGCGGACGCTCGCCGCTCTTTCAGGTGATGTTCGTCTGGCAACAGGACCGAAGGGGTGAAACCGACGGTTTGGCCGCCGTTGCCGCGGGTGGCGTCGGCACGATCCTCACTCTCGGCGACCTCCGCCTAGAACCGCTGGAGCTGCAACCAAGCGATACCCAGTTCGACCTGACCCTAGCGCTGGCGCCTACCACCAACGGCATCGAAGGGAGTTGGAGCTTCAAGACCGATCTATTCGATACGGTCACCATCGCCCGACTGTCCTACGGCTTCACCCAGCTCATCGCGTCGATCCTCGAGGGTGAGCCTTGCAGGCTCTCCGAGCTCAACACAATCGGCGCCGCCGAACGCCACCAACTCTTGGTGGAGCCCAACGCCATCCGCACCGCGGCCGTTCGTCACGGTCGTCTCGACACCCTGTTTCGGGCGCAGGCGGCGCGGACTCCCGACGCCACCGCCCTGGTGTGGCGCGGCGAGCGGCTGAGCTATCGTCAACTCGCCGCCCAAGTTCAGCGCCTAGCACGGGAGTTACGGCGTCGGGGAATTGATGATGAGCAGCGGGTTGGAGTGCTGGTCGATCGCCGGCCGGAGCTGGTGGTGGCGATCCTTGGCATTCTCGAAGCAGGTGGCGCCTACGTACCGCTGGACCCGGCCTATCCCCAACCCCGCTTGGCCTTCATGTTGGAGGATGCCGGCGCAGAGTTGGTGCTGACCCGCGAGCCCGTCTTGGCAGCGGCGCCGGTGACCGACTCTGAAATCGAGACCTTATGCATCGATCGGACCGCCGAGGTTCAACCCCCGGAACCCGCCCCGGCGACCGACCGGCCACCCGCGAGCGAACATCACCTCGCCTACGTGATCTACACCTCAGGATCAACGGGCCGACCCAAAGGCGTCGCAATCAGCCATGACAGCGCCGTCGCGTTGATCGGTTGGGCGTGCGAAATCTACTCCCCGGCTGAGCTCTCCGGCGTCTTGGCCGCCACCTCAATTTGTTTTGACCTCTCGATCTTTGAAATTTTCCTACCTCTCGCCACCGGCGGCACGGTCATCCTGGCCGACAACGTCCTCGAACTGCCGACCCTCGCCGACCGCGAATCCGTGACGCTGGTCAATACCGTCCCCTCCGCGATCAGCGATCTGGTCGACCATAACGAGTGGCCCCAAGGCATTCGGACCATCAACCTGGCGGGCGAGCCACTGAGGCGGGCCCTGGTCGAAGCGATCTACCAACACTGCCCTGTCGAGCGTGTGCTCAACCTCTACGGCCCATCCGAGGACACCACCTACTCGACGTTCACCGCCCTGCAGACTGGAACGAAGGTCGAGCCGAGCATCGGGCGGCCGGTCACCGGCACCGCCGCCTATGTCCTCGACCCCGCGCTGCGTCCGCTTCCCTTCGGCGTTATCGGCCAGCTCGCTCTCGCCGGACGAGGGTTAGCCCGCGGCTATCTCGGGCGTCCGAGCCTGACCGCCCAGCGGTTCATTCCTGATCCATTTGCACCCGCGCCGGGGGAGCGTCTCTATCAGACCGGGGATCTGGTCCGCACGCTCCACAATGGTGAGCTGCACTACCTGGGACGGATCGACCATCAGGTCAAAGTGCGCGGTTTCCGCATCGAGATGGGAGAAATCGAAGCCGCCCTACTGGCCCAGGAATCGGTCCAGGCGGCGGTCGTGATGGTGGTGGACGGCCATGCCCCAAACGATCGGGCGGGGCACGATCGCAGGCTGGTGGCTTATATCACTGGAGAAATCCCTGGCGACAAGGCTCGACCTCAGGTTTCGAGGTTGCGAGCCAATCTCGAAGAACAACTGCCAGCGCACATGGTGCCAGCAGCCTTCGTCCTACTCGATGCGCTGCCACGTTTACCCAACGGCAAAATCGATCGCGGCGCCTTGCCAGCTCCAGACTGGGCATCACGGTCAAACAAGGGTGACGCGCCCCGCACGCCGGTCGAAGAGCTCCTGGCAGGGATCTTCGCCGACATCCTCGATCTCGAAAGCGTTGGGATCGAAGACAGTTTCTTCGCTCTCGGCGGCCACTCCCTGCTCGCCACCCGATTGGCAGTACGACTGCGCGACAGCTTTGGGGTGGAGCTCGAGTTGCGCCAGCTCTTCGAGACCCCGACCGTCGCCGCCCTCGCGACTCGGATCGAGGCAGCCCGGGCAGCTGGCGGTGGTCCCCAAACCTCAGCGATCGAGAAGGCCTCGCGGCACGACTTGCCGCACCTTGACCTGCCACTCTCCACTGCGCAGCAGCGTTTATGGTTCCTCGAACAACTGCAACCGGGGCAACCGACTTATCACTTGCCCGGAGCGATGCGACTGACCGGCGCTCTCAACGTTGCAGTGCTAGCGGAGTCTCTGCGTCAAATCGAAGATCGCCACGAAGCGCTCCGCACCACCTTCGCTGCTACAGGTGGCGAACCGAAACAGATCATCGGCGCCGTCCGGGGAACACTGCCGGAGATTGATCTCAGCGTCCTGTCAGCCCTCGACCAGCTGACCCTGACCCACAACCTGATGGCGGCAGAAGCTCGCTGCGCCTTCGACACGAGCCGTGGTCCCCTGTTGCGCACCACCCTGCTCCGGCTCGACGGGCGCCAACACCTGCTGCTGGTGACGATCCATCATCTGGTGGCAGACGGCGGATCGTTGACCATCCTGCTACGGGAGTTGGCGACCCTCTACACGGCTTTGTCAGCCGGCGAACCGCCGCCCCTGGCGCCCCTGTCCCTACAGTTTGCCGACTACGCCGCATGGCAACAGAAAGCCCTCAATGACACAGTCTTGGAGCGCGACTTGGCCTACTGGCGGGAGCGTCTACAAGACGTCTCGGTGCTCGACCTACCGACCGATCGGCCACGGCCTCGGGTCCCGAGCGTCTGTGGTGAGCATGTCCCGGTCACACTCCGCGGGGCGTCCGTGCGGGCACTCCGCAAACTCGCGCGTCGAGACGGATCCACCCTCTTCATGCTGCTGCTGGCGGCTTTTGCGACCCTGCTCGGGCGCTTGACGGGACAGAGAGATATCGCGGTGGGTTGCCCGATGGGCAATCGCCGCCAGCGCGAACTCGAAGATGTGATCGGCTTCTTCGCCAACACCGTGGTCCTGAGGCTCGATCTGAGTGGGACTGCGAACGGCCGAAGTCCGAGCTTCCATGGCCTGCTGGCCCAAGCGGTTGAAATCACCCTCGAAGCCGATACCCATCAAGACCTGCCGTTCGAAAAGCTGGTCGAAGAGCTCCGGCCGGACCGCGACTCGAGCACAACCCCACTCTTCCAGGTGATGTTGGGTCTGCAGCCCCCCTGGCCGGCGCTGAGCTTTCCGGGGTTGAGCACCGAGCTCGTCGAGCAAACCACTGGAACTGCAAAATTTGACATGACCTTACTGCTGACCGCGGACGACGACGAGATCTCCGGCACGATCGAATATCGCCACGATCTCTTCGACCGCACTACCGTCCAACGCATCGCGGGCTGCCTCGGGCGATTGTTGGACAGCATCGCCGACCAACCCAGGGCGCCGATCGACGAGCTGTCGATTCTCGACGCCGGTCAGCGCCATCAGCTGGTTGCGGAGTGGAACCCGGCGGCCTCGCGATACCCGAAAACAGCGAGTCTCTCGACCCTTTTCGAAGCCCAGGTCCACCGCACACCCCAGGCGTTGGCAGCGCACTTTGATGATCGCCAGCTGACCTACACCGAGCTCAACCGTCAGGCCAATCAGCTCGCCCACTATTTGGCGACCTGTGGCGTCGGCCCTGGCGGTCGGGTCGGGTTGTGCCTGGAACGGTCGGCGGATCTGATCGTGGCGATGCTGGCGACGATCAAAGCCGGCGCCGCCTACGTGCCATTGGATCCAACCTACCCGGCAGCGCGGCTGCAGTTCATGCTCGAAGACTCCGGCATCGAAGTCCTGCTCACCGACCAAGAGTCAAGCTCCAATTTGCCAACCCGGGGGCTCACCAGCATTTGTCTCGGTGTTGATCGCGAAGCGATCGACCGTCAGCCGACGACCGAGCTTGCGGCGGCGACAATCGGCGACAGTCTGGCCTACGTCATCTACACCTCGGGTTCCACCGGCCGCCCGAAAGGGGTGGCGGTCCCGCACAAAGGAATCAGCCGCCTGGTTTTGGGCGCCGACTACATTTCGCTAGGCCCCTCGGACCGCGTCGGACAAGCCGCCAACGCGTCTTTCGACGCCATCACCTTCGAAGTCTGGGGTCCGCTGTTGAGCGGCGGCGCGGTGGTGTGGATTCCGCAGGATGTTGCGTTGGCGGCGGCGGACTTGAAAGCTGTCTTGCAACGCCAGAGGATCACCACCCTCTTTCTCACCACCGCACTGCTCAACCAAACCGTGCGCGACGAGCCCGACACGTTTGCGAGCTTGCGTTGTCTGCTGTTCGGGGGCGAGGCCGTCGACCCCGGGACGGTGCGCGAACTGCTAGCGGGCTCACCCCCGCAACGTTTGCTCCACGTTTATGGTCCGACAGAAAGCACCACCTTTGCCTCCTGGTATCCGGTGACGGCCGTCGCACCGGGCGAGGTGACGGTACCGATCGGCCGGCCGTTGGCCCACACACGGCTCTACGTGGTGGACGCCCAACTCCAACCCGTGCCACCGGGAGTGGCCGGCGAGCTGGTGATCGGCGGGGACGGGCTAGCCTGGGGTTACCTCGGTCGACCCGCGCAAACCGCGGCATGTTTCCTCCCCGATCCGATCGCAACGCAGGTCGCGGGCGAGACCGCGGGATCCCGTCTCTATCGTACCGGCGACCTGGTCCGACTGCGACCGGACGGCGCCATCAACTTTGTCGGCCGCATCGATCAACAGGTCAAGGTGCGCGGTTTCCGCATCGAGCTCGGGGAGATCGAATCACTTCTTGCCACACATCCCGCGGTGCGTGACGCGGTGGCGACGGTGCGACAGTCCGGCACTGGCGACCGGACGCTGGTGGCTTACGTGACCCTGAATCAAGAGCCCGAGGAGTCTCTGGCGCAACCACCAACGACGGCCGATCTGCGGCGTTTCTTGGAACAGAAGCTGCCGCGCAACATGGTGCCGTCGGGCTTGGTGCTGCTCGACTCGCTGCCGCTGAACCCCAACGGCAAAGTGGATCGCAAAGCGCTCCCCGATCCGGACGAGCTGCGATCGGCTGCCGCGACCGCAATGACGCCCCGCACTGACCTCGAACGCACCCTGGCGGAAGTTTGGCAAGAAGTGTTGGGCGTCGAGCAGATCGGCGTCCACGACAACTTCTTCGACTCGGGGGGACACTCCTTGTTGATGGCCCGGGTGCTCAGCCGCCTGCGCGACCGGTTGAGCTCCCGGATCAGCATGACCGAGCTCTTCCAATACCCAACGATCGCCGCGCTGGCCGAGCACCTCAGAGGCGAGCACGGTGCCGACGAGCAACCAGAATCCTTGGCGTCACTCACGACGGATCACGCACCGCGACGTCGAGAATCGACAGATATCGCGATCCTAGGCATGGCGGGGCGATTCCCCGGAGCGTCGAACCCCGACCAGCTGTGGCACAACCTGAAGAATGGGGTGGAATCGATCACCGTCTTCACTGACGAAGAGTTGATCGCTTCTGGAGTTGATCCGGCAGAGCTTACAAATCCCGACTACGTTCGAGCTTGGGGAGCCTTGGAAGACGCCGACCTATTCGACGCCGCCTTCTTTGACCTGTCACCACGTGAAGCCACCGAGCTCGATCCCCAACAGCGGATCTTCATGGAGTGCGCCGCGCAGGCGCTGGAGAGTGCCGGTTATGGCAACGATCAATACCGCCAACGGGTCGGGGTGTTTGCCGGCACCAGCTTCAGCACCTACATGCTGCGTCTCCTCGCCCGCCCCGGCGCCCGCTCACTGGTACAAAACCTCCAAGCCCTGATCTCCAACGACAAAGACTTTCTGGCCACCCGGGTTTCCTACAAATTGAACCTGAAGGGACCAAGCGTCGCCGTCCAGACCGCTTGTTCGACCTCTCTGGTGGCGGTCCACATGGCCTGCCAGAGCCTGATCGAGGGCGCCTGCGACGTGGCGCTGGCCGGAGGTGTCGCTGTGCGGGTGCCACTCCAAAGCGGCTACCTTTATCAGGAGCAAGGCATCCTGTCCCCCGATGGTCACTGCCGGGCCTTCGACGCGGCGGCCCGCGGCACGGTGCCCGGTAACGGCGCTGGGGTGGTGGTGCTGAAACCCCTCGCCGATGCCTTGGCGGACGGTGATCCGGTCCTAGCCGTGATCAAGGGCTCGGCGATCAACAACGATGGCTCGCTCAAAGTGGGTTATACCGCACCCAGTGTCGAAGGCCAGGCGGCGGTGATCCGCGAGGCCTGCCAGGTCAGTGGCGTCGAGCCGGCGACGATCAGCTACGTCGAGGCCCACGGCACCGGCACCCCGATGGGTGATCCGATCGAGGTGGCGGCGCTGCACCGAGCCTACGCGGTTGGTGCCGGCAACGGCAGCAACGCCAACAATCGCACCGAAAGCTCGTGCGCCCTAGGGTCCGTCAAGGCCAACCTCGGACACCTCGACGCCGCAGCCGGCGTCACGGGTTTGATCAAGGCGGTTCTCGCCCTCCAACATCGCCAGCTTCCCCCCAGCCTGCACTTTCGCCAGTCCAACCCCGAGATCGCTCTCGACGCGAACCCGTTTTACGTCAACACCGAGCTGCGCGACTGGTCCCCGGTCGACACCGCAAACGGCGGCGCGGTGCGCCGTGCCGGCGTGAGCTCCTTCGGCATCGGGGGCACCAACGCCCACGTGGTGCTGGAAGAGGCTCCCGAGCCCGACACATCCACCAACGAGGAGCATGGCGTCCCCACTCTATTGGTCCTCTCAGCCCGGACCGAAACCGCCCTCGAACGCGCCACCGAGAACTTGGCCGAACATCTCCAACGCTTTCCCGAGCAACCTCTGAGCGATGTGGCTTACACCCTCCGAGTCGGCCGCCAAGGCTTCGAGCACCGCCAGTTTTGGATCTGCTCGACACCAGCCGATGCGGTCGAGCAACTCGAGGGCATCGGCACGCACGGTATCGGCAAGCACGGTATCAACAGCAGGCGCGTCGTCGACTCGACACCGCTAGCACCGGTTTTTCTATTTCCAGGTCAGGGCGCTCAGACCGTCAACATGGGCCGCGAGCTCTACCGCTGGCAGCCCACCTTCCGCAACTGGGTCGACCGCTGTGCGGAGCTGCTCGAGCCCGAGCTTGGACTCGACCTGCGTCGAGTCCTCTACCCTGCTGACGGAGAGGTTGACGACGCTCGCCAGCGACTGGCGCAGACGGAGCTGACCCAGCCTGCAATTTTTGTCGTCGAATACGCCCTCGCCCAGCTCTGGATCGAGCTCTTGGGACATCCGCGGGCAATGCTCGGACACACCCTCGGGGAATACGTAGCGGCAACCCTCGCTGGCGTATTCTCACTCGAGGACGCTCTCAGTCTCGTGGCCCACCGCGGCCAGCTGATGGCCACCCTAGCTCCCGGCGACATGCTCTCGGTGTTACTGAGCGAAGAACAGATCCAACCGTGGCTCGATCCACGACTAGAGCTGGCAGCAGTCAATGCCCCTGCCCAAGTGGTGGTATCCGGGCCGTCTGAGGCGATCAGCCAACTGGCAACCCGCCTCGCCGACGAGGGGGTCAAGGCCCGGCGCCTCGAGACTTCACATGCATTCCATTCCGCGCTGATGGATCCGATCCTCGAACCGTTTGCTGAGCGGTTGCAGAGCTTCGAGCTGCGTGCGCCTCGGCTGCCGTTCATCTCCAACACGAGTGGTGACTGGATCCAGCCCGCCGAAGCCCAAGATCCGACCCATTGGGTCCGTCACCTACGCCAACCCGTGCGCTTCGCCGACGGCCTCGACCGCCTGTTGGACGACCCATCGGCGGCCTTCGTCGAGGTTGGCCCCGGTCGCGTCCTGAGCACCTTGACCCGACGCCGGGCAACCAGCAGCCAGGCAACCAGAAGCCAGGCAACCGCGAGACGGCTTGTGGTGAGCTCACTGGCGACCGGCCTAGCGCCGGATGGCCCGTCAGATTCCGCGCACTGGCTCGACGCAGTAGGCCAGTTGTGGTCCGCCGGCTGCGCCATCAATTGGCAAGCGTTCTCAGCCCACGCCGAGCAACACCCACGCCGCGTCCGATTGCCGAGTTACCCCTTCGAGCGGCGGCGCTTCTGGGTTGATCCTGGGCCGCAGCCCGTTTCGGCACATTCGCCGAGACCAACGGGGCGACGCCCGATCGCGGATTGGTTCTACTTACCTTCCTGGAAACGCACCGGGCCCCTGCCTCGCGCCCGCATCGAGGAATCGCGGTGGCTGATTTTTTCCGACTCACCGAGCCACGACGGAAATGGCTGTGACCGCCACCGTGAGCACCTAGGGATCGGCGAACAATTGGCTCATCGGCTCGTCGGGGGAGGTCGGACTCCGATCCTGGTACGACCCGGGGAAGACTACCGCTGGCTGGGGAAACACGAGGTCACGCTCCATCCCCGACGGCGCGAAGACTACGAAAGGCTGTTCGCCGAGCTGGCCAGCACAGACCGCGCCCCCCGCGGTCTCGTCCATCTGTGGTCGTTGTCACCTCCGCCACAGAACGGACTGGGGTTGGCGGCGGATTTCGAGCAAACGCAGGATCTGGGTTTCTTCAGCCTGCTTTTACTGGCGCCGGCCTGGGCGCAGCACTCGCCCTCCGAACCGACACACCTGACCGTGGTCTCGAGCACAGTCCACAGCCTTCACGGCGAAGCCGCAGAGCCGGCGAAGGCAACCTTGTTGGCACCTTGCAAGGTAATCCCGCAGGAGTATCCATCAATCGTCTGCCGCAGTCTCGACATCGAGCTACCGAAGCCGGGTACCCAGCAACAGGACCAGCTCCTCGATCAGCTGACGGCTGAGCTCACGACGTCGGCAAACGCAGCCAGGAGTATGGCGACACACGGTAAAGCGTCAGACGGCACTGCGACAGACCGTGAGCCCACCGTCGCCTACCGTCAGGGTCGACGATGGGTGGAAACCTTCGAAGCTGCACACCTCGACGTTGCTGAAGACGTCCCGCCGTTGCTGCGTCGACACGGCGTCTATTTGATTCTCGGCGGACTCGGCCAACTCGGCCTGCTGCTTGCGGAATACCTGGCTCAGACCCTCGGCGCCCGGCTGGTGCTGGTCGGGAGAGCTCCCTTCCCGGCCCGAGACATGTGGTCCCAGTGGCTCCAAACCCACGATCCCAACGATCCGATCAGCCTTCGGATCAACCGCCTCGTAGGCTGCGAGAACGAGGGCGCCGAGTTGTTGATCGCGGCCGCCGACGCTGCCAACGAGCCCGGCATGCGGCGCCTCCTGGCACAGATCCATGAGCGTTTTGGCGCTCTCGACGGCGTGGTCCATGCGGCGGGGCTGGTCGGCGAACAGGGTGCTCAGGCCCTCGCCGAAACCGGAGAGGAGCTATGTGAGGCTCATTTCCGGGCCAAGGTTCACGGGCTGATCACCCTCGAAAAATTGTTGCGAGACGAAGACGAGCTCGATTTCTGCTTGCTCTTCTCCTCCCTCGCCGCAGTGCTCGGTGGACTAGGCCTGTCCGCTTACTCGGCGGCGAATCTCTTCATGGGCGCTTTCGCCCGCCAGCGGCAAACCAGCGGCGACTCGACGTTTCCCTGGATCTGTATCGACTGGGATGCGTGGCAACAGCCAGCGACAGACGGTGTGATGGCCACGTTGAACACCACCGCCATCGAGCCGACAGAGGGCGCCAGCGTCTTCGAGCGCATCTTCCATCTTGCCGCCGAGGATCGAGTGGTGGTGTCGACCACCGATCTCGACACCCGGCTCGAACAGTGGGTTGGCCGCGCACCGCGACCGACGACGCCAGCAACCGAGAACTTGTCGACCCCACATCCGCGACCAGACCTTCGCAGCTCCTTCACAGCGCCGCGCAACGATGTCGAGAAAACTCTCACTGAAACGTGGCAGACGCTCCTAGGGATCGAAACCGTCGGCATCTATGACGATTTCTTCGAGCTTGGTGGAGACTCGCTGCTCGCCGTTGAGCTGGCGTCGCAGCTCCGCGCTACTCTGCAAACGAACCTGTCGATGCGCCACTTCTTTCGGCAGCCGACCGTCGCAGGTCTTGGCGAATTGATCACGACCGAGTTGAACGCAGACGGGGCGGCCGAGGCGGAGGTCGAGACGGCGTCTGCGCCGGTAACCGAACAGCAACAACCGAGCGCACAGAGCGCCGCAACAACGGATCCGTATCACATCCCGCAGCGGCGACACAACGAGAGCACGGCACCGTCTGTCGCACCAACGTCGTTCGCACCAACGTCGTTCGCCCAACAACGGCTGTGGTTCCTCCACCAACTGGCCCCAGACAGCGCCGCCTACAACCTACCCGTCGTTCTACGTTTCTCCGGTCGCCTCGACATTCCAGCTCTCCACGCCGCACTGAGCGCCATCGTCCAGCGCCATGAGGCCCTGCGCACCACTTTTGCTGCGCCCGACGGGACGCCGATGCAGGAGATTCACTCCGACCTGCCGCCGGAGTTGAACGTCGTCGATCTCGAGCGCTTGGGGGCAGCGGCGGGCCAACACGGGGACAAGCGACTCAGGGAGTTGGTGCGACGGCCCTTCGATCTGGACCGCGGCCCACTGTTACGGGCGACCCTGCTCACCCTAAAGGAGGACGAGCAGCTGTTCGCCGTCACCCTGCACCACATCGTTTCAGACGGTCGGTCGATGGAAGTACTGGTGCACGAGCTCGCGGTGGCGTACCGGGCCTTCCGGAGCTCAGCCACCGCCGACCTCGGTGGGTTACCCAAGCTGTCGATCCAATACGCTGACTTCGCCGCCTGGCAACGGCAGTTTCTGTCCGGAGAGGTATTGGATCGCCAGCTCGCTTATTGGCTGGAACAGCTAGCCCAAGTGCCGGTGCTCGAGCTTCCCACCGATCGTCCTCGCCAGGCGGTGCGCGCCGCCCACGGCGCCAACCTGGCGACCACGTTGACGCCAAGACTCAGCAAAGCCCTGCGAGAGCTCTGCCGCCGGCAGGGGACTACCCTCTTTATGACCTCCCTCGCCGCCTTCCAGACCCTGCTCCACCGGCTCAGCGGTCAGACCGATCTGAGCGTCGGTTCACCGGTTGCTGGCCGCGACCGCGACGAGATCAGGGATCTGATCGGCTTCTTCGTCAACACGGTGGTTTTGCGCTCCCAACTCGGCGGCGGCGAGGCAACCTTCGAAAACCTTCTCAACGACACCCGGCAAACCGCCCTCAACGCCTTTGCTCACCAGGACGTGCCATTCGAGCGGCTCGTGGAAAAGATTGGAGCCCCTCGCGACACCAGCCGCACACCGCTGTTCCAAGTGATGTTGGCGTTGCAGAAGCCTCCCCTCGACGCTCTCCAGCTTCCCGGCCTCGACATCGAAGCGCTGGCAACCAGCACCGATACCGCAAAATTCGATCTGACAGTGAATCTGATCGACGAGGTCGGCGGCATCCGAGGACTCTTGGAGTATGACTCGGAGCTCTTCGACGCGACGACAATCGAGCGCTGGTGGGGCCACTTCTCGACCTTGCTCGGTGCCGCGGTGGAACGTCCCGAAAGCCGCCTGTTTGCGTTACCGATGCTGTCGACGAGTGAGCGTCGACAGCTGGTGATCGGTTGGAATTCGACCGCTATCCCCTATCGACTGGCTTGTCTTCATCACCGTTTCGAGGCGCAAGTCGACCGCGACCCCGGCGCTGTAGCGCTGGTCTTCGAAAGCCAAAGCCTCAGCTACAGCGAGCTCGACGCCGCAGCCAATCGCCTCGCCCACCACCTGCTCGCCCTCGGCGTGGCGCCGGAGGACCGGGTCGGTGTGCTGATGGACCGTTCCCTCGAGCTGGTGATTGCCCTCTACGCCATCGTCAAGGCAGGCGGCGCCTACGTACCCCTAGATCCGACCTATCCCGAGGACCGGCTGGTCCTCATGCTCGAGGACTCGACCGCCGACATCGCAACGCCGGTGGTGCTCACCTGTGGAGTGAACAGTGATCGTTTTGGCAACCTGATCAAGGTTGCCGAGCGCGCGGGCGCCCAGCTGGTTGATATCGACGCCGAACACGCGGCGATCGAGGCGCGGCCGTCAGATCGGCCGACAGTGTCCGTCAGCCTCGATCACGCGGCCTACATGATCTACACCTCGGGCTCGACCGGGCGCCCCAAAGGAGTCATCAACAGCCATCGCGGTATCTGCAACCGTCTGCTGTGGATGCAGCAAGCCTTCGGCCTGACGCCGGCGGATCGGGTGCTGCAGAAGACACCGTTCAGTTTTGACGTCTCGGTGTGGGAGCTGTTCTGGCCACTGGCTGAAGGCGCGCGCATGATCCTGGCGCGTCCGCAGGGCCACCAAGATCCGGCCTACTTGGTGCGACTGATCCGCGACGCCGAGATCACGGTCCTCCACTTTGTACCGTCGATGCTACAGGTGTTCATCGAGGAGCCAGGAATCGAAACGTTGACGTCGCTGACCCGAGTGATGGCCAGCGGCGAGGCACTGCCGCTAGATTTGGTGGAACGTTTCGCCGCTCGCCTCGGACCCCGGTTCGATTGGGCGGGCGCCCAGCTCCACAACCTCTACGGCCCCACCGAGGCGGCGGTTGATGTGACTTGGTGGCCCTGTGAGGCCCTCGATGCGCGACGCAAAGTGCCGATCGGTAAACCGATCGCCAACACTCGCACCTACGTGCTCGACCAACGGCTCGATCCGGCGCCGGTTGGCGTGGCCGGCGAGTTACACCTCGGCGGTGTTCAGGTAGCTCGAGGTTACCTGAGTCGACCGACCCTGACCGCCGAAAAGTTCATCCCCGATCCGTTTGCTCAGGATCCCGGCGTCCGTCTCTACAAAACCGGTGATCTGACCCGCTGGCTGCTCGATGGCGACATCGAATACCTCGGCCGACTCGACTTCCAGGTCAAGATCAGGGGTTTTCGCATCGAGCTCGGGGAAATCGAATCAGCCCTGGCGAGTCACCCCGAGGTCCGCGAAGCGGTCGTCGTGGCCTGGCGAGACCCGGCTCCGGATCGCCCCGGCGACTTGCGCCTGGCGGCTTACGTGACCCATGGCGACGACGAGCCGACAGCGGACGAGCTCCGTCGTCACCTGCGCGCCGGCCTGCCCGAGCACATGGTGCCGTCGGCCTTCGTGACCCTCGAGAGTTTGCCCCTCACCGCCAGCGGCAAGGTCGATCGTAAAGCCTTGCCAGAGCCGGCGTCCGAAGGCACGCGTTCACCTTCCCGCCCACCATCGACACCCCTCGAACGCCAGCTGGCGGTCCTGTGGGAGGATCTGCTCGGTATTGAAAACGTCGGCGCTGACGACAACTTCTTCGAGCTCGGGGGCCACTCGCTTCTCGCCACCCAGGTCGTCTCACGTCTGCGGCACAGCCTAGGCCTGGAGGTTCCGGTGCGGCAGATCTTCGAATCGCCGACCCTAGCGGGGCTGGCGGTCGCGGTGGAGGCCCAAGCGGGCGCCGAGACTCTGTGGACCTCACCTATCGAGAGCGTTCCGCGCGCCGGTGACCTCATCTTGTCCTTCGCCCAGGAGCGTCTGTGGTTCCTGGCTCAAGTCGAACCCGAAAGCACGGCCTACCACATCGGTGGCGCCCTCGCCTTTGAAGGTCGACTCGACGTCGCAGCGCTCGCCGCCAGCCTGGCGGCGTTGGTCGAACGGCACGAGGGGTTGCGCACCGGATTTGCAGAAGTTGACGGCCGGCCGGTGCAGCGCATCTCTTCCCAATTCGCCGGGCTGCCGGTGATCGATTTGGGTGACCTCGACGTCAAACGACGTCCACAGCATGCTCGACGGCTCCTCGCCAACCTCGCCGAGCGGCCCTTCCGCCTCGACGCCCCCCCGCTGCTGCGCGCCGTCGTGTTACGTCTGACGGACGAGGAGCACCTCTTCGGCCTAGTCTTGCATCACATCGTAGCCGACGGCTGGTCGCTCGGGGTGTTGATGCGTGAGCTCGCCGTGCTTTACACAGGTCTGGGCGACAGAACAGTCATCAACGATGCTACCTCCCAGCTACCGCCACTGACGGTGCACTACGCCGACTTCGCATCCTGGCAGCGCCAACAGCTCGCCGTCCTGGAGCACCAGATGGCGTTCTGGCGTCGCCAGCTGACCGATCTACGAGTCCTCGAGCTGACCACCGACCGGCCGCGCCCCGCGGTGCCAACGCGCCGCAGCCGCAACCTGCAACAAACCCTGCCGGCGTCTCTCGGCGACGCCACTCGCCGTCTCGCCCAGTCCGAAAACGCTTCACTTTTCATGGTCTTGCTGGCTGCCTTCGACGCTCACCTCAGCCGCCACACCGGCCGTCATGACGTCGCGATCGGTTCGGTGGTCGCCAACCGCAATCTGCATCAGATCGAGCAACTTGTCGGTTTCTTCGTCAACACCTTGGTGCTGCGGGTCGACCTGTCCGGCGACCCCTCCTTTCGCGAGCTCATCACCCGAGCTCGCGAGGTCACCCTCGACGCGACGACACATCAGGACGTCCCCTTCGAGAGGATCGTGGCGGAGGTGGCGCCAGAGCTCACCGCGGATCGTCGAGCCGCCTCACCGTTTTTCCAGGTGATGCTGGTGCTCCAGAATGCACCTTGGAAGGTCCCCGATCTTCCCGGCTTGACGACCCGTCGCCTCGCCTTGCCCAACCGCACGGCAAAATTTGATCTCTCCCTGATCCTGGAGGAGGCACAAGATCCCGAGGATGGCGCCTTGCAGCTCGAGCTCGAGACCGACCGCGAGCTGTTCCACGTCACCACCCTGCGCCGCTTCCTGCGTCACTTCGAGATCCTGCTCGCAGGCGCCGTCTCAGACCCCGATCAACGCCTCTCCGAGCTCCCCTTGATGAGCGCTTCGGAGCATCACCAACTGTTGGTGGCGTGGAACGACACCGCCGCACCCCTCGTTGCCAGCCCGGTCCACGAGCGATTTGGCGCCTGGGCAATCCACGCTCCCGAGGTGCCAGCCGTCACCTCGGAAAGTGGAGTGCTGAGTTACGGTGAGCTGCATCAACACTCGCTGCGCCTGGCGGAGCAGCTTCGTTCCTGGGGAGTTGGTCCCGAGGTGCTGGTTGCCGTCCTCATGGAGCGCTCGCTGGAGATGGCCGTCGGAGTCCTCGCCATTCTGCGAGCCGGGGGCGCTTACCTACCTCTGGATCCCGCCGTGCCGAAGGAGCGTTTGGCATTCCAGCTCACCGACGCCAAGGTGACCGTGGTTCTGATCCAGGAGCATCTTAAGCCGATAACGACCGGTATTGATGCACGGGTCGTCTGTTTGGACCGTCGACAAGCCATCGCGACGAGTCCATCCGTCGACACGCACCCGGCAACGACGGAACCCGTGGGCACGGCCAGACATCAGCGAGCGTATGTGATCTACACCTCCGGCTCCACCGGCAAGCCGAAGGGTACCGAGCTGACCCACACTGGCCTCGGCAATTTGGTTGATTGGCATCTGAAACGCTACGCGGTCACCCCAACCGATCGCGCCAGCTGGCTGGCCGGGCCGGGGTTCGACGCCTCGGTGTGGGAGCTGTGGCCCTACCTGTGCCGGGGAGCCTCGATCCACATTCCCCCCAGCGAGCGGATCACCGACCCCGAGCGGCTCTTGCAGTGGCTGGCGCAAGAGCGCATCACCCTCTCCTTCACGCCAACCCCGCTCGCCGAAGCGGCCCTGGCGGTGACTGAGACTGCAGCTGCTCCAACCACCTTGCGGGCCCTCCTAACCGGCGGTGATCGACTGCACCGCACCGCGACCACAACCACGCCCTTCACCTTGGTCAACCACTATGGGCCGACGGAGAGCACCGTGGTGACGACAGCGGGCACTGTCATAACGACAGCAGGCGCCGTGATGACGACAGCAGGCACCGTACGAGCCGGCGCGCAGCCCACCCAACCGCCGACCATCGGCCGGCCGATCGCCAATACCCGGGTGATGCTCTTGGACCGCCGCCTTTGTCCAGTTCCCGCCGGGGTACCCGGAGAGCTACACATCGCCAGCGTCGGTCTCGCCCGCGGTTACCTCGGGCGCCCCCGGAGGAGTGCCGAGACGTTCATTCCCGACCCGTTCAGCTCGACACCGGGAGACCGCCTCTACACCACCGGCGATCGGGTCCGCACGGCCACCGACGGCTCCCTCGAGTTTCTCGACCGGATTGATCGCCAGATCCAAATCCGCGGTCTACGCGTGGAGTTGGGCGAAATCGAGGCCGCACTGCTCGCTCAGGACGGAGTTGACGAGGCTGCGGTCGAGTTGCAAGCGGCGCCATCTCGAGGCGCTGGCGAGCGGTTGGTTGCGTTCTTTAGCGCGGGCTCTGATACCGCGCCCGAATCGCCAGAACTGCAAGAGGCGTTGCGAGAGACCTTACCCGAGCACATGGTGCCGACAGCCTTTGTCATGCTGCCGGCGTTGCCGCTGACCCCCAACGGCAAAATCGACCGCCGGGCCCTGCCGTTACCATCGTGGAGCCACGAAGCTGCAACCTACGTCGCTCCGACCACGGGGCTCGAGCGACAGTTGGTAGATATCTGGGCCCAAGTACTGGGCGTCGAGCAGGTCGGGATCCACGACGACTTTTTTGCCCTCGGCGGCCACTCGCTACTGGCCGCGCGACTGGCGTGGCAGCTGCGCGAGACCCTCGACGCCCAGATTGCGGTGCGGCAGATCTTCGACGCGCCAACCGTCGCTTCTCTGGCGACGGCTCTGACGGCGGCTCTGACGAGGACACGGCCGGGGAACGCAGCCAACGGCCGGTTCGGTGGCTTCGAAACTCTGCCACCCCTTGTCGCCGAGACGCGAAACACCGAGACCGGAAACACCGCCCCGCCCCTTATGTCTTTCGCCCAAGAGCGACTTTGGTTCCTCGCCCAGCTCGAGCCGGAGAGCAGCGCTTACCACATCTCGGGCGCGCTCCACTTCGCGGGCCAACTCGACCTGCCGGCTCTCACAGCAAGCTTGACGACCCTCGTCCAACGCCACGAGGCATTACGGACGTCCTTCACCGAGACCGACGGCGCCGCCGTCCAGCTCATCACCCCACGCCTCGCCTTCAATTGTCCCCGAGTCGACCTCGACACCTTGCCGCCTGCGGTTCGCCACCAGCAGGCAATGCGTCTCCTCACCACCCTTGCCAACAAACCCTTCAACCTCAGCGAGCCACCGCTGCTGCGCGCCGCCGTGCTGCGTCTGTCACCGGAGGAGCACGCTTTTGGCTTGGTGTTGCACCACATCATCGCTGACGGTTGGTCCATGGGTGTCCTGCTCCGCGAGCTCGCGACGCTCTACGCCGCGTTCACCCGCGGCGAAACACCGGAGCTACCGCCTCTGGTTGTGCAATACGCCGACTACGCTGCCTGGCAACGCCGGTGGCTGACCGAGCCCAGGAGGACTTCCGCAGAGATTCAACCTGACGGCGAAGACAAAGCGGGTGACCCGGAGAAGGACGAGCGGACCACCGTCATGGACCGTCAGCTCAACTACTGGCGCCGGCAGCTCGCCGACCTGTCGATCCTGGAACTGCCGGTTGATCATCCCCGGCGTGGGCAGACGGAGGCTACGAAGCGCCCCGGCAAAACCCTGCCGCTGACTCTCCCGGCGCCCCTGGCTACGGCCGTTCGCGAGCTCGCCCAGCGTCAACACACCACTCTCTTCATGTTCCTTCAGGCGGCCTTCGACACCTTGCTTAGCCGTATCACCGGCCGCACGGACGTGGCGATCGGCTCGGTGGTCGCCAATCGTAACGTCAGCGAGGTTGCAGGCTTGGTCGGTTTCTTCGTCAACACCGTGGTGTTACGGGTCGACCTGGCGGGGGATCCCTCCTTCCACCAACTGCTGGCGCGGGTTCGGGAAGTCACCCTCGGGGCTTACGCTCACCAAGACCTACCGTTCGACAAGCTAGTGGCAGAGCTAGCGCCGGAGCGTGGCGTCGGGGCGACACCTTTCTTTGGTGTCATGTTGGTGTTGCAAACCCCCTGGGTTGCGCCCGAGCTACCCGGCCTGGCCTGTAGTCGCCTCGATCTTCCAGACCGCGCCGCGAAGTTCGACCTGACGTTGATTTTGGAGGAACCGGAAGAAACAGCGGTCGACACGACCAACGTCTCGCCCCTGCGTGGCGAGTTCGAAGTCGACCGCGAGCTCTTCGACACCGCCACCCTGCAGCGTTTCATCGGTCACTTCGAGACACTGCTCGCTGGCGCGGTGGCCGATCCGGAACGACGGATCTCCCAGTTGCCTGTTTTGACCGCCACTGAGCGCCGCCAACTCACCGAGTGGAACGTCGGCGGCAGCGCCACCCAACAGATCGCGGCACAGAGGACGACGCTACCGGAGATCTTCGCCGCTCAGGTGGCGCGCTCACCGGACGCAACGGCGGTGGTCTGGCACTCCGAACGGACCACCTATCGTCAGCTCGCCGCCGCCGTCAACCGCTTGGGCCGCCGTCTGCGTGAGCTCGGCAGCGGTCCGGAAACCGTGATCGGCATGTGCCTCGAGCCCGGCCTCGAATTGATCACGACAATCCTGGCGATCCTCGAGTCGGGAGGTGTCTATTTGCCGCTCGACAAAGGTTTTCCCGACCAACGCCTGGCCTTCATGCTGGACGATGCAGATGCCCGGCTGGTGGTCACCCGCGAAGCCCTCGCCGCGGCCCTACCACCAGCGATCCCTCGATTATTGCTTGACCGTGAGCCGAGTCTCCGGGGCCAAGGCCAGCTCCCGACCGAGCTCTCACCTGAGCAATCACCTGTCGCAGCACCGACCGATCTGGACCCCGACAACCCCGCTTATGTGATCTACACCTCGGGTTCCACCGGCCGCCCCAAGGGAGTCCCGATCTCCCACGCCAATCTGGTACCGACGATGTTGTGGGGTCGCGACTGTTTTGATCTCGGCGCCGGGACACGGGTCCTCCAGAGTCTCTCCCACGTCTTCGACTTCGGCGTCTTCGAGCTCCTGACCACCTTGCTCTTCGGCGGCACGCTCCACATCCTGGACAGTGAAGACCTCGGCGACCCGGCGAGGACCGCAGCCTACATCACGGACGAGGCGATCAACACTCTGCACGCAACACCCTCTTTCATTCGCCAGGCCCTAACCGTTGGACGGTCCACTCAGATTGCTGGGCCCCAAACAACCCTCACCTCCCTCTCCGCCCTCCACCTCGGTGGCGAAGCGCTGAACCGTCAAATGATCGACGATCTCTTTTCGGCACTGCCGACGGGATGCGTGATCTACAACGGTTACGGGCCAACCGAAACGACCATCAACAGCACCATTTTCCGGGTGGGAAGCGGCGAGCAACGCAACGACGGGACACGCATCGCAACCCCCATCGGCCAACGCTCGGCGAGCCACCTGACTTACGTCCTCGACCGCCGCGGCCACCGGCTGCCGATCGGTGTCCCCGGTGAGCTGCACGTAGGGGGTGACGGTCTCTCCCGGGGTTATATCCAGCGCCCGGCTCTCGCTGCCGAGAAGTTTGTGCCCGATCCTTTCCGCCGCGCACCCGGCGCCAGGATGTACCGCACCGGCGACTTGGTGCGCTTCCTCCCCGACGGCAACCTCGAGTTCGCCGGCCGGATCGACGATCAGGTCAAAATCCGTGGATTTCGCGTCGAGCTCGGCGAGATCGAAGCCGCCTTGATGCGTCATCCCGAGATCACTGAGGCAGTTGTCATCGCGCGCAAGACCGGCGACGGCCACTACTTGGCCGCATACCTGGTGCCTACGGTGCCGGACGGCGTGCGCGACTTCTTGACCGCTACCTTGCCGGACGCCATGGTCCCCACCGCAATGGTTGGGCTCGACCGCCTACCGCTGTTGCCCACCGGCAAGGTGGATCGCCGCTCCTTACCCGAGCCAACGCTGCCGGAATCGGCTCCTCGCACGACACAGGCCGCACCAACATCGCCCCTCGCTGAGCTCCTCACCGTGCTGTGGGCGGAAGTGTTGGGACGCGAGCAGGTTGGTGTCCACGACAACTTCTTCGAGCTCGGCGGCCACTCGCTGCTGGCGACCCAGCTGGTCTCACGGATCCGCCAGACATGCAGCGTCGAGCTGCCTCTCAGACAACTCTTCACCACTCCGACGGTGGCCGAGCTCGCCGAGTGGCTCGGTGGCTTCCAGGGACGATCCGCGGGTTCGACGCCACCGCTCACCAAGCTACCGGAAGCCGATTCACTGCGTCACTCCGACAATCGACGACAGAGCTTTCCAGTCTCCTTCGCCCAGGAGCGACTGTGGCTTCTCGAACGACTCGAGGTGGCCTCAGCGCTCTACAACATCCCTGGCGCCGTGCGTCTCGTCGGTCGCCTCGACACCGCTGCTCTCCAATCTTCATTGGCCGCGGTGATGACGCGTCACGAGGCCCTGCGCACCACCTTCGAAGAACGCGACGGATCGCCCGTCCAGGTGATCCATCAGCGCCTCGACCTACGCCTCCCTCAGGTTGATCTCAGTCACCTATCGGCTGAGCACCGTCAGCGGACCGCCGCCTCGCAGCAGGCGGCCATTGCTCGACAACCCTTCGACCTCACTCGCGGTCCGCTGCTGCGCGCCACCTTGATTCGACTTGCCGCCGAGCGTCACCGCCTGCTGCTCGACATGCACCACATCGTCTCGGACGGTTGGTCTTCGGGCATCCTGCTGCGTGAGCTAGCGACGTTCTACCGCGCTTTCGCTGCTGGCGACTCGTCGGCTCTGCCGGCCCTGTCTGCTCTGCCGGCTCTGCCAGCACTGCCAGCACTGCCGGTGCAATACGCGGACTTCGCCCACTGGCAGCGCAGCTGGCTGGTCGGCGACGAGCTCGAGCGTCAGCTCGACTACTGGCGCGAACGACTCACCCACCTGCCGGCCCTCGAGCTACCCACTGACCGGCAGCGCCCCGCCGCACCAAGCTCGCGCGGCGGCGTGGTGACAACTCGCCTACCCCAACCCTTGAGCGAGGCGATCGAGAAGCTTGGTCAAAGTGCCGGCACGACGATGTTCATGACCCTGCTGGCAAGCCTAGATGCGCTGCTGGCGCGGAGCTCCGGACAGACGGATCTGGCGGTGGGCTCGGCGATCGCCAACCGAAACCAACGAGCGATCGAAGATCTGATCGGCTTTTTCGTCAACACGTTGGTGCTGCGGGTCGACCTCGGCGGCAACCCAACTTTCGCCCAGATCCTCGCCCGTGTTCGCGATGTCACCCTTGGCGCCTACGGGCATCAGGATCTACCGTTCCAGACTCTTGTCGCCCGCCTGGCGCCACGGCGCGACCTCGACGCCACCCCGTTCTTCCGCGTCATGCTGACATCGGGCGTCAATTCTTTGGGAACAGACTCAGGGTCGGACGGCGCGCACATGACGTTCGAACTACCAGGGCTGCGCATCGAAGCCTTGCCACCCGACACCAACACGGCAAAATTCGACCTGGGCCTCGCGGTCCATCGCAGTTCGTTGGGCATCGAGTGCAACTGGGGTTTTCGACGCGACCTCTTCGATGTGACCACCGTGGCACGGCTCAGCAGCCAATTGACGACTCTGCTTGCCGCCGCGGTCGCCGAACCCCACCAACGGCTCGCCGATCTGCCTCTGCTCAGCGCCGCCGAACGCCATCAATCCCTCGTCGAGTGGAACACCCAACCCAACCGCCCCAACGCCCTGTTGCTGCATCAGCTGGTCGCTGAACAATGCACGCGAACTCCCGACCGCACGGCGTTCTCCCTCAACGATACCTGGTGCACCTTCGGTGAGCTCAACGCCCGCGCCGAGCGCCTGGCGGGGGGGTTGCGCACCCTGGGCGTTGAGCCGGAGGCCGTCGTTGGCGTCTGCTTGCAGCGCTCGCTCGAGCTGGTGGTGAGCCTGCTCGCCATCCTCAAGGCCGGCGGCGCCTACCTGCCGCTGGATCCCGAACACCCCGCCGACCGTCTCGCGTTCATGATCGAGGACGCGCGAGTTGCGGTGCTACTCACCGATCGGACCTGGGAGACGCGGCTGCCGCCGACCGCGGCGCCGGTACTCGATGTCAACCGGGCCAACACGATCGAAGCCTCGACCGGTCCGGAGCCACGGATCACCCCCGATCATCCCGCCTACGTGATGTACACCTCGGGCTCCACCGGCCGGCCCAAAGGGGTGATCATCCCCCATCGGGCCATCGCCCATCGGCTGCGCTGGATGGCTCACCAAGAGCTCGACACAACGAGCCGCATCCTGCACAAAACCCACATCCACTTCGACGCTTCGGTGGCGGAGATCTTCGCGCCCCTGATCGCCGGAGCGCGGATGGTGGCGATCGAGCCCGGAAGCGAGCGTGAGACGGCCCATCTGACCCGCAGCATCGAAGAACGC
>JAJCXQ010000875.1 GCA_029263355.1 Acidobacteriota bacterium
GGCTCGTTCGGGAGCGGGCGACAAGGCGGTGGAGCTGATCCGCGGTGTTGGCGCACCGCGCGCCGCTCCGGTTTATGCCACCTTGGCGGAGCAGGCGATCCGCGCTCGAGATCGACTCGCTGGTCGTCGTCATCTCGACCTGGTCATCGAACACAATCCGGCCCACTCCGACATCCCACGCTTGGAGCAGGAGCTCGATGATCTTTTGACCGCCCAACACCGACCTGCCGAAGCGGCGCTGCGGGCGCGGCTCGAGCAGGAAGGGGCGCTTGCCGCCGAGGGCGAGGCGCGAGCGCTCGGTGAGCTGTGGCCGACGAGCGACGTGGTACGCCAGGTGTTACGCGAGGCTGCCGAGATTCATCGCCAGGCGCTGATCGGCCGTCATCTGGAGCAAGGTGATCAAGCGTTCGCCGAACAGCGGTACGAGGCGGCCGCCCGGTCTTGGCGACAGGCGCTCGAGGCGGGTAGCGAGCGCTTGGATTTGGCGACAAAGGTGGCGGAAGCAGAGCGTTTGGAGCGGCAGCGGGAAGCCTCTGAGCGGGTCGCGTCGGTGGTGGCGGCGCTGCAGCATGACGTCGATCGCGACGCGCTGCTGGCGTTCATTGCGCTGCCCGAGGAGTTACGCCAACAGATCCGCGAGCAGCATCCAGTCCAAGCCCTGACATGGTTGGAGACGATGGGTGGTCCCGCATCTGGGGTCCGTGCACAGGCGATGGTGAATGCAGTGTTGGCTTTGGAGCGGTCGCATTTGGCATTCGAAAACAACGATCTACGCTCGGCTCTCGACGGGCTGTCACCGCATCTCAAAGAGCTCAAGAGGGTGGCGGAAGCGCAGCGGATCCACCGCGAGGCACTCCGCGGGCTTACCCTGGAGCAACGGACTCGAGCGCGCGGCGTCTTGGCGTCGGCGCGGACAGCTCTGCTGGCAGGACGGCTCGACGAGGCCAGCCTTCAGCTCGACGCTGCGGCCCAGCGGTTGGCAGCGACCGAGCTTGCGGAGCTGGTGGTGGAAGAGCGTCGCGAGGTCAAAGAGCTGCGGATTCGTCTCGAGCATGCGCAAACGATCAAGCTTCTGACCACAGAGATCGAGCGGCTGACGGCGGCGGGCGACATGTTGGCCGCCCTGGACCGAAGTCGCGAATTGTTGGGGCACGCCGCTGCCGACGAGCGCGACGCTGCGCGCCTGCGAGTCACGGAGCTGGAGGCCGCCGTCCAGGTCGCGTGGCGCGTCGAAGTGGCGTCGGGTGGTGGTCCACTGACCGAGCTTGCGGACCCCGATCCGCCGTACCCGACAGAGAGAGCAACGGTTTGGCTCGACGAGTCCGGTCGCCGGCTCCTTGTGACCGAGACCCTAGGTCGGTGGGTGTTCCTGCGCTGGGTGGATCTCGAACGACGTGAAGTCAGCGCCCGAGCCTCCTTGCGCACTCCATGGCGGCTTGGAGCGCGAGTTTCGGTGATGGTGGAAGGGGAACGGATCTGGATCTTCGGCAGTGAGGGAGAGTTGCTGGAGATCGCGTGCCAGGATTGGAAAATCCTCAGTTGGCGCTGCCTTGCAGATTTGCTGCCCCAACAAATCGAGTTCCTCAGTACGTCCTTGGTTCCCGGCAGCCTGCGCGCCGGCGCGCCGATGGTGTGGGTCGACTACATTTCCGCCACTGACGACAGTGAGTGGATGTGTTTTGTCGTCGACCTGAACAACTGGCGGATTCAACACGAGATCGCACGCACCTGGTCGTTGCCGTTGGTTGGCCAGAGCATGCCGCGGGCAGTCACGGCTCCTTTGTTGGGTGGCGCTCAGCTGCACGGCGCACGGGGTAGAGAGGTCCATGGCGGGTTGTTGCCCCTCGGGGGGCGTTTGCAGTCGGTAGCCGCGGCCCCTGAAGGCGAAGGGTTGTTGTTGGTGGATCGACGGGAGCCCCGGGGGAGCAAAGAAGACGAAGAGTTTGTCGATCGTTTCTTTCCGCGGCTGATTCGCCATGGCGGGGAGGGTATTTTCCTGGTTTGGGCCGAACCTGCCGCGGGACAGAAAGCGTATCGGGTCCGCACCTCGGTGGAGCTGGCGAGCTCGCACGAATGTGGTGGCGATCCGGTGGCGACCTCGAGCGACCAGAGTTTGAGCTTCGTTCTGGTCGATAGCGGCACCGGCCGGCCTGTCGAGCTGCGGGCTTTCGAGGTTTACGATAAGGGGTTACGCGAGCTTTATCGGGTCGAGATGCCAGCGGCAACCGATTTGATCCAAGATGCCGGTGGTCGGTGGGTTGTTGCTGTCTGCGGTGGAGCCGACGGACTGCAGTTCCACCCTCTCGGGCCGCAGCCGCCACAGGTCGAGGTGGAGCCGCCGTATGATCTTCGGTTGCCGATCTCCGACGCGGTTTTCGAGTGTGATGCCTTTGCCGTTGACGCTGTCGGTGACGCGACGCCGCGCAACCCTGCTGGTGACTTGGAATCGGACCGTGACGACGATGTCGTGCGCTGGCTGGCGATGTGTCATCTCACATTGGCTGGTTTGGCGGCGAGCGACATGGAGGCGGAGCAAGTTGATGGTCTGGACGAAGCCCGCGAGACCCTGGCGGCCCATCCTCGACGTTTCACCGGCGCCTTCATGGCGGCTTGTGAAGCGGCCAAGCTGACCGACTGGGAAGCGGTAGAAGATCTCCTTGCGGTGGCGGATCAGGGGGATCTCGAGGAGCGTCACCAGCGTCACTACCACCATCTGCGGGGCCTCGTGCATCTCCACCAAGGCCGCGACCGCGAAGCCTTGGTAGCCTTTGGACAGGGGACCCGACACCCAGGCAGCTGCGAGCTCGACCCGCTCATCGACCTCACCGGGCCGATCGCATCAACACTCAGCGCATCGACACCTAAAACATCAACGGAAGCAGCGACCGAGAGGCCTGCCCAATCGCTCGTCCGTCAGCTCATTCGGGCGATCCGCGACGCCGACGAGGCTTTTGACGCCGGGGATATCGAGGCGGCGCGTCGAGTGTTGGAGCGGCCGGTCATCTGGCAGGCCAGGGAGCTCCAGAGCAGCGCGCGACTGGCCAGGATTTGGCTCGAGTCCGAGGCGACTTGCCCGCGTCAGCGCTTCGCCAAACGGCGCGCCCTGGCACAGTTTTTCGACCTGCACGAACTCGGCCGGCCCTCCACTAGAACACAGGTTTTGCGTGCCGATCTGAGTTGGGATACGGCCCGTCTTGCAGTCCTCGCAGAACGCACCGGAGCTTGGCTCGAGGCCTGAACCGGCGGAATATCGGACGTCATCGCGTCGTTCTATGGTCTGTAAGCTTTTGGACCCGAACCACAGGAGATTTCATGTTCTTCGATCCGATATATATGTTACTCGTCGCGTTGCCCACGATCGTGCTTTCCATGGGGGCGTCGGCGTTGACCAAATCAACCTTCAAGAAATACTCACGCCAACGAGCATCAACCGGCCTCACTGGAGCTGACGCCGCACGCCAGATGTTGGCACGAGCCGGCATCACCGACGTCCAAGTGGTGGCGACGCGGGGTTATCTGACCGATCACTACAACCCGATGAACAAGACCCTGGCGCTGTCAGAGGCAACCTATGCCCAGCCCACGGTGTCGGCGATTGGTGTCGCCTGCCACGAAGCCGGGCACGCGATCCAACACGCACGATCCTATGCGCCCCTATGGGCCCGCTCGATGCTGGTGCCGGTGGCGGGAATCGGCTCCAAGATTGGGCTGTACGCCATGATGATCGGCGCGGCTTTTTCTTTTACCGGCCTGGTCGGACTCGGTGCGTTGTTGTTCTCCGCGGTGGTGGCCTTTCAGCTCGTCACCTTGCCGGTCGAGTTCGACGCCTCCGCCCGCGCCAAGAAGCTGGCCTTCGAGTTTGGGCTGGTGAGCCACCAAGAGCGTGAAGGCGTTTCCAAAGTACTCAACGCCGCCGCGTTGACCTACGTTGCCGCTGCCGCTTCGTCGATCCTCACCTTGCTCTATTTCCTCTTTCGGTCCGGTCTTCTCGGTGGCCGTCGCGATTGATCCTAAGCGGGGTTGGTTGACCTCATAGCCTCGAGGCCAGTCCGACGTTGGCGCTAGGTCGACTCCGGGTCGGGCAGCGGTAGGGCAAACGCCTCCTTGACCGTCTCCAGCACAATCGTCGTGCGCGATGATGTGACGGTTGGAATGGCGCCCAGCTTCTCGCGCAGCAGCCGGCCGAGGTCCCGGTTGCTGGCGGCCTTCACCTTGAGAAGGAAACAGTCTTCGCCAGCGATGTGGTGAACCTCGAGCACTTGCGGGATCTTCGCGAGCTCCTCGGCAGTGTTCATATCTCCTAATCGGTCGTTGGATTTGATGAAGAGGAAGGCGGTCAGCTCTAGGGAGAAGGCGCGCGGGTCCACGCACACCCCGTAACCCTGGATCACACCGCGGGCTTCCATCTTACGGATCCGTTCGTGCACCGCGGACGCTGCCAGATCGATCCGTCGTGCGATCTCGGCGGTGGACAGCCGGGCATTCTCTTGCAGGACTTCGAGGATACGTAGGTCAACGTCGTCAACTTTGCATGTGCTTCCCATGTGAAGATGATAACACGTGGAAAATGTTTGTTCAACGATGAAACATCGTGTTATCTTGATTCGTACAGTTGATTTCACGTAGAACGTTCTGATGTGAGAGCGATTCCATGAGACGAGGAGTATCCGTCATGATCGCACGGACTTGGATCGGCCGAACCCGCAGCGAAGATTTCGAGAGCTATACGCAATACGTCCAGCAGACCGGCATCGACGCACTTCGACAGACCCCCGGCAACCGTGGAGCCTGGCTGCTGCGTCGCCTCGACGGCAGTGAGGCTGAATTCGAGGTGATCTCCCTTTGGGAATCGAGGGAGTCGATTGTTGCCTTTGCTGGCGACGATCTCGAGAAGGCGGTTTATTATCCGGAAGACGAGCGCTACCTACTTGCCATGGCGCCACAGGTGACCCACTATGAAATGCTGGGAGAGCTGAGCGGCAGCGGTGGAGGCGAAGATGATTGATTGGGCGCATCGCTACGGCTCCGAACGCTGGCTGATTCTGCTCGCCTTCGGTTGCATCTACTTCATCTGGGGTTCGACCTACCTCGCCATTCGGTTCGCCGTCGAAACCCTGCCACCGTTCATGATGGTCATGGGACGGTGCTTGGTCGCGGGCGGAGTCCTATACGCGTGGGCGAGGCTCACCGGCGCCCAGCGGCCGACCCCGTCACATTGGGCACGGGGAGTCCTGACCGGCGGTTTGCTGTTCGGGGGTGGCCAGGCGGTCCTCGCCGGAGTTGAGCGCACCGTTGATTCCGGCTTGGCTGCGCTGGTACTCGCGACGATCCCGGTTTGGATGATCGTATTGCAGCTCTCGAGCCAGCGTCCGACAGCCCGCACGATCGCCGGTGTTGTGCTCGGTCTCGGTGGTGTGGCGATTCTCGTCACCCCGGGGTCGGGGGTGGCGGCAGTTGATCCGTTGAGTGGCGCACTTTTACTCTTGTGCTCACTGTCTTGGGCAATCGGTTCTTTGGTTTCACGTTCGGGTTTGCCGTCGTCGAGCGCATTGTCAACGGCTCTGCAATTGCTTGGAGGCAGTCTTGTCTCCGGGCTGATCAGCCTGGCCAGCGGTGAGCTCGGTGAGCTCAACGTCGCCATCCTGACCCCCAAATCGTTGTTTGCGTTCGCCTACCTCACTGTTTTTGGAACCCTCGTGACCTTCACTGCCTACTCTTGGCTGTTGGGGCGTTGTGATGCGGCGGCGGTCGGCAGTTACGCGTTCGTCAACCCGGTGGTGGCGGTGCTGGTCGGTTGGGCTTTCGGCGGTGAGGCGTTGTCCGTCATCATGATCGTGGCCGCGGTGGTGATTGTCGCAGGGGTCTACCTGGTCGTCACTTCGAAGCGTGAGCGTCAACCCGTCGTGCCCGAAGAAGCACCGGAAGCTTGTTCTAGTTGAGGAGCCCTTGATGCAAAGTAGTCAAGATGTTTTCGACCGTATCGAACGCGAAAAGGCGGCTACGCTCGACGAGCTCATCGAGCTCTTGAAGATTCCTTCGATATCCACCGACCCGGCCTTTGCTGAGGAGGTGGTGAGGTGTTCCGAGGTGCTCGTCACCAAGCTGAAACACCTCGGTTTCACCACCGAGAGCTTGGACCTGGGCGGCCATCCGTTGATCTACGGTGAGTGGATGGGAGCGCCAGGCCGGCCGACGGTCTTGATGTATGGGCACTACGATGTGCAGCCCGCCGATCCGCTCGACGAGTGGCGCCATCCGCCGTTCGAGCCGGTGGTCGAAGACGGTTATCTGATCGCCCGGGGAGTGACCGACGACAAGGCTCAGATGTTCAGCCACCTCAAGGCAGTAGAAGCGTTGCTGGCAGAACGTGGAAGCCTGCCGGTGAACGTCAAGTTTCTACTCGAGGGTGAGGAAGAGTCCGGTGGCCAGTCGATTCTGCGCTACGTGCGGGAAGACGGGGGGCGACGGCTGGCCTGTGACGCGGTTCTGATCTCCGACTCCGACATGCCGAGTCCGCAGCAGCCGCTGCTTTATTACGGTGTTCGGGGTATCGCTTATATGGAGCTGATCGTGCATGGCCCGAACCGTGATCTGCACTCCGGGATGTTTGGCGGCGCCGTCGCCAATCCGCTCAATGCTCTGAGCAAGATCCTCGCCGGGCTGACCGACTCCAAGGGCCGGATCACGATTCCCGGCTTTTATGACGACGTGCGCCGGTTGGTTGACTGGGAGCGCCAGGAAGCCGCCGGGCTGCCGCACGACGAAGCCGAATATTTTGCCGATCTGGGGCTCGAGTCCGGATTCGGCGAGGAGGGCTACACCACGGTCGAGCGGATAGCGATGCGACCGACCTGCGACGTCAATGGAATCTGGGGCGGCTATCAAGGCGAAGGCATGAAAACCGTGCTGCCGGCGTCGGCGGGGGCCAAGGTGTCGATGCGGCTGGTACCGGATCAGGATGCCGCGCAGATCGCCGAGCTGTTCGAGCAACACGTGCGGCAGATCGCTCCCCCTGGAGTGCGAGTCGAGGTCCGCAAAATGGACAGCGCCAACGGCGTGCTGATCGACACCGAAGGCCCGATTGTCGAGGCGGCGATGGCGGCGATGGCGGATGTATGGGGGGCGCGGCCGCTGCGCGCCCGCGGTGGTGGCTCGTTGCCGATTGTCGAAGTTTTCGCCGACGAGCTGAAGGTGCCGGTGATGTTGCTCGGCTTCGGGCTACCAGGGGATGGACCCCACTCTCCCAACGAGAGATATGCCCTCGGTCAACTCTACGGTGGTATCCGATCGGTGGTCAGGATTCTGGATCGGATTCCGTAGCGCCGTCTTTCGCAGCTTCCCTGAGTTGGCTCTTGCGCTCCAGTGCGAGCTCCTGGTGCCAGGAGCCGATCGCGACTTCGTAATAGTTGTCGCTGAACCGGGTCCACTCCCCCATGGATTCGGGGAGTTTGAAAAGCTGACCGGTTTCACTAGCGGTCATTTCGGTACCGAAGGTCTTGCGGGCAGCCGCTTCGACCTCGGCCAGGACCGCCAAGAGCCCCTCGATGTCGGCAGTGTTGGCTAGGGCGCCGTGGCCCGGGACGTAAATGGTCTCGCGCTCGCGCATCGCATCACGGATACTTTTCTCGAACAATGAGGGAGTGGTGTCGCGAAAGTTGGGGAACATGCGGTTCCACAACAAGTCGCCGTAGAACACGACGCTCGGGTCTTCGACCTCGATCGTCACATCACTCGACGTGTGGCCGGCTCGTGGCTCGAGGCGGACTTTGCGTCCGCCGAGATCGATGGTGTTGCCGTTGTCCTCATCGATCGCCGTCGCGGACTCGTAGAGCGCGGTCCGCGACGCTTCGTCGCCGCGGCCGGAGTTCTGACCACGATCCTCGAGCAGTTGCGCTTTCGTTTTCGGGGTTGTCCAGACCCGCGGGGCCTGACCATCCTTCACGAAGCCGGTCACCCCGTTGGCGTGATCGCCGTGGTAGTGGGTAATGACAACATCCGTCGGCCAGCGGCCGGTCAGGGCCTGCGCTTGCTGCGCTGCCCAGCGGGCGCCTTTGGCGCCGGCAAAACTCTCGACCACCATCACCTTGTCCCGGCCGGCAATGATGCCGCCGTTGGATAGCGTCGTCCAATCTTTGGCATCGAGTGGTGTCGACACGATCGCCCACACGCCGTCGTAAAGCTCCTCGAGCCGCGCCCAAGGCTCCTTGGCCACAATTTTGTGGTCGGATTCATTGGCAAACAGTCGCTGCGTCACCAGCGAGCCCGCTGCCGACATCCACAGCAAGTGGGCGCCGCAGGAACCGGTG
>JAJCXQ010000876.1 GCA_029263355.1 Acidobacteriota bacterium
TCGCCTTCAAGGATGTGCACGCCGACAGTGGCTACGCGACAGCCAAGTTCGACGAAGCGTTAACGGACCAGATGGTAACCCGATTCAAGGAGACCCCGGGCGCATGGGAGTTCTACCAAGAGCAACCGCCCGGCTACCGCAGGCACACGGCACGCTGGGTGACGAGCGCGAAGCGTGAGGAGACTCGAGAGCGGCGACTGGCGACGCTGATCGCCGACTCGGGGAACCGACTGCGCATCAAGCAGCTTCGTAAGGGCTGAAGGTGGTAGATCGGAGTTCCGCGCGTCCACGCAAGGAAGGCTGTCCGTTGTCGATCGCTCGTCCGCTGGCACGCACCAGGCCCATCGCTAGGCTTCGAGCGGCGCCTCTGTAGGTACTGCGGTCCGGTCAGGCTGCCGTTTTTCGGTCAGCAACACCGCCCGGATCTCCTTCTGGATTTCGCGTGGCCTTCGATTTCGCACGTCTATGGTCAACCTAACGACTGAACTCAGGGGCCGGGCAGACGCGAAGCCGACTGCGCGACCCGGTGCAGTGCCTGATTCTGCGGTTTCTTCAAGAGCTGATCAGCGAACTTTTTCTGATATTCGATATAGTGCGCCACCAGCTTCTTCGCGTCGTGATCAAACTCTTCCGAGATCTCATGACGCACTTGGCGGATTCGGTCAATTGTGGGGTCCTTCATCGTCGTCTTCCTCATTGCCAAATAGCTCCAGCGGGGTCACAATATTCGGAACGTGAAGCCCGAGGAGAGTGTTGAGTTGTCTGATATGGCCGAACTTGTTTGCATTAGCAAGATGGCGACAGTTCCAAGTCACGAGAAAGTCACATCCATGATAGGAGGCAATCGCCAAATGCAGAGCATCTCCCGACGGATCCCTCGGCATGATGTGATTCTCAATGTAACGATCGACGATATCTACAATGATGGGCTCGATGGGCAAGAGCGCTAGGCGGCTCGCGAGCGCCAGGCACTCGCTCTGATTGGGATACTCCCCTCTACTCAATTCCTCGATCACAGCCGCGCTCGAAACGAGCGTCTCTCTGTGAAAGGCGGCTGACCACCACTCTCTCGTCCACTCGCGACGGGCGATCATATCTGGTTCGCTGCGAGCGCTGAAATAGAAACTGGGGATCGAGGTCTCAACGTAGATCACATCGCCCTCCCACGCGACTACCGTGTTGCGGCCGAAGTCGGTGTTCCTGATAAGTTTGGGGGGCTTGACTCCGCCGCCAGCAACAAAACTGCCGACGGATTGGTCGCTTCAAGTCCATGAGCACACTATAGCCGAGCGGCCCAACACCGTACAAGAATCCGTCGGTTGGGGGCTTCAGGCCTGAGCTCGGGAAGTGGATACGCGTGGTGATGGGGAATATCACGGAGCTGCCGCAGAACGGCATTGAGATCAGGGGCGCCCGTTGGCCAGCGACCGTGTTCGCGAAGGTACGGTAGCCTCGAAAATCTCAGTAGGTCAAATGAGCTGGCGCGCGCCCGGCGGTATAGGATATTTCCACCATGAAAAAGCCAATCGCTCTCCTTCTCTGTATGCTGCCTGTAGCCTCTATCTCTGCAGTCGCAACGTTTACGGCCGCCGCGTTTGCCGCCAAGGGCATGCCCCCCGAAGCCAACCAGAGCTTCGCACTCTATACGATGAGCAATGACACCATCTCGGTGATCTTGAACGACGTCAGGTATCCGCTCGATGACTTCGACTTCCCCTTTGGGACAACTCATATCCATAATCTCTACATCGGTTTGTATGACGGCTTGACCGGTTATTACTTCAACGACTTCGTGCAAGGCGGCAATTCGCCCTTGGTCTTGATCGGCGGAGTGATCGAAGCCGGAACGGCTCCTGATCAAACAGTGACGATGACCTTTGCGGACACCGACCCGCCAACTCGCTTTACGATCGAGCTCTTCGTCGAAATGCTCGGCGACGGCACCCACGGGATCCGCTCAACCGCGACCATCACGAATTTATTGCCGGGCCAGTCTTTGGAAAACGCCAAGTTCTATGTGTTTTCGGACGTTGTTGTCACAGCGGGTGATGGTGGTGACGTCACGGCTTATGACAGCAACAGCGGTATCTTTTATGCCTACGACAACATCAATTCACCCAACACCTGGTTTGGGGTCCACGGCAACGCCCGCTATCCGCTGCACTACGAGGGTCATGCCTACCAAGGTCCAGTGGGGCTAGCGCCGTTTCATGCCGCATTGGTCGCTGGCGCCAATCTCACCGACATCGTCGAAAGCACGCCCCAAGATCAAGTTGCGGGTTGGAATTGGGATCTGGGCACGATCGTCGATACGGCGACGGTCGGATTCGCGATCGCTGCTCATAGCGATCTCGCTTCGTTAATCGAAGCTCTCGAAGCTTCTATTCCAGAAGAAACGATTTTGATTTTCGGGGATGGGTTCGAAAGTGGCGACAGTTCCGCTTGGGCCAATTGATCGGCGGCCTTGAAGGTTTTACCCTCTTTGCAAGTTTATGATCTCAGGTAGCGAGCAGCCTTTTAGATCACCGCGTCTGGCAATGCTCGCATCTTCCAACTAAGAGGTCATATTTTGGAATGTGCGCGATATCATGATCTGAATTCGTCGGGTAATGTCGAAGCTCAGGCGCGCGGGCATAAGGCGTAGATTTTGTCGAACGGCGCCGCGAAGCGGCGCCGAGGGAGGTGCGCATCGACTAAGAATTTCACGCGGCTGTCGGCTGGATCCGTTTGACTCGTGTGAGTCTAGCCGCGTAGGCCAATGCAGCCAAAATATCTGCCTCTTCGAGGTCCTCGTAATCATCGAGGATTTCCTCATGGGTCATACCTGAGCTCAGCAGTTCGAGGAGCACCTCCACGGTGTAGCGTAAACCGCGGATCATCGGCTTGCCATGACATATATTGGGGTCGATTGAGATACGCTTTAGTAGCTCCATAATCACCTCACGAGCGGATGCTAGCATGGGTCAATTCATTCCTAGCGCAGAATAGGCTGCTATAAATTTGCCATGCTCTGGAGCGACCGCTCGACGACTTCGACCAGCGTCAGCGACGCCTCGATGTTGGCATCCATCATCGTCACTACGATGTTTTAGCCGGTTCAACGACTCTACGTCTGCAAGGTCCTGCGGTCGTCCTGCCTCCCGCTGGCCGATGCCGGTGCATCAGACCGGCGATCGAGCGCACGGCGCGCTCGATCGCGGTCCGCCGCGTCTCAGCAGGTGAGGTAGCCGTTGGTGCAGATGCAGAAAGTTCGCTCCCAAGGCTCCACGTTTTTGTTGATGCAGCCAACCTCTTGGCCGGGGTTCGAGCACGGATCACCGCAGAGGTTCGGGCCCCTCCACATCGCGGTGGTGTCGAAGGGCAGCACGGCGGCGGCGGCGCAGACCGGCGGCGCGTCACTGACGGCGATGGGGGCATCCGGCGCGGGCGAGGTTTCGAGGGTCGCCGACAGTCCGACGGCGAGCGAGGCGAGAACGAGAATAGTGAGGGTGAGTGCGAGTGACTTCAGCTTCATGGGTTCCTACTTTCTGATGACGGAGCCATCTGCCTTCCCTATGGCTTCACAGGGTTTCATTAGTGCAGAGTATACGTCAAATCGGCGCACATAGGTAGACGGCTCCCTACTCTCGCCGGTTTGACGGTTCGGGACCCTCCCCAAGAATACGTGCCCGGCACCGTTTCAGTGGGGCACCGTTTCAGTGGGACGTTATAGGTAACGAGTGGTTTCACACCTGTCGCATCTGCCGGGACGTGTTCATCCTCCGTTCACATTGTCTGGCGTAGGGTGCTGGTGGCTTCGACGACCGGACGTCGTCCGCCGCCGGGGTCCGCTCAAGACCGACAATAAGGGCGCAACCCTTAGGAGCTCAAGTCATGGCTAATAGCAATGTCGTGTTCGCTTCGCCTTTCATGCCCGACCGCTCACTCTTCGCCGTTTTGGCCGGTGTGGTCCTCATTCTGGCCTCTCCGGTTCAAGGGCAGGTAAACGAAGATCTCAAGCTTCTGCCCAACGACGGGTTCGCGGGCCAGGAATTTGGTTATTCAGTAGCCTCCGACGCCGGCGTGATCGCCCTCGGAGGTCGTTTCGACGATGACAACGGCGCGGATTCAGGGTCCGCGTACCTATTCGATGCCTCAACCGGTTCCCAGCTCAGAAAGTTCCTTCCCACAGATGGGGCGGCGGGCGCCCAATTCGGCTTCTCAATCGACATCGGCAGCGGCATGGTCGCGGTAGGCGCGCCGCGAGCGGACGACGAGGGCGTCACCACCGGTGCAGCCTACCTCTTCGATGCGAACACGGGAACGCAGCTCCACAAGCTGCTCCCCGCAGATGGAGCGGCAGATGACGAGTTCGGCTGTGCCATCGCCATCGACAACGGCATCGTCGCGGTGGGAGCGATGAGAGACGACGACAACGGCGACTCTTCGGGCTCCGTCTACCTCTTCGATACTTCCACCGGAGCGCAGATCGACAAGTTGCTGCCCGGCGATGGCGCGACGAACAACACGTTCGGTGAGGCCGTGGCGATGGACGCCGGAATCCTCGCCGTAGGCGCACACGGCCACTCACACGACGGTCTCTTGCTCTTCCCCGGCGCAGCCTATCTCTTCGACGTCGCGACCGGCTCACAGCTCGCGGAGCTGCGCGCCAATGACTCACAGTCGGGGGACTTCTTCGGCTCTGCCATCGGCATCAACGATGGCATCGTCGCGGTCGGGGCTTGGGCGAAGAACATCGTTTTCGATCACTCTGGAGCCGCTTACGTCTTCGACGGCGCCTCCGGGGAGCAGATCGGGTCCCGGCTTGTGCCGGCTGACACCCGCGATCGCCAGCACTTCGGCATCTCCGTCGCCGTGGACAACGGCACCGTCGCGGTCGGGGCGGACGGAGATATCGACAATGGTTTCGAGGCGGGCGCCGCGTACGTTTTTGATGCCTTCACAGGCTCGGAGATCGAGAAGCTCCTGGCCAGCGATGGCGCCGTCTTCCAGGAGCTCGGTGGGTCGATCGCCTTCGACAATGGAGTGGTCGCCGCCGGCGCATTCGGCGATGCTGCCGGAGCCGGCTCCGTGTATGTCTTCGCTGGCGAAGTTTCGGTCACGCTGTTCACAGATGGCTTCGAGACCGGGAATACCTCGAGCTGGTCGCAGACCGTTCCATAGGCCAAGAGAAGAGGCCCGACTCAACTTATACTGTGCGGGTTTCGTAGACAACGGAACGTAACCCGGAATCGAAAGGCAGAAACCACCGTCAACGTTCAGACCATCGATCGGCGACGCAGGGTCCTGGGGCTGGCTGTCCTTTTATTGGCCAGCCCCAACCTTTTGGCACAGCCAGCACGGCCCGATGAGCAGGCTGAATCCAGCCTGGAATGGCGCACCGTCACGCCTGTGGAGGTCGATATGGACCCGCGGCAGCTCGCCAGACTTGTCGTGGAGTTGCCGCCGGAGAAAAAACACGGCCTCCACAGTCTCTTGATCGCCCGTCGTGGCTCACTGGTGATGGAAGCGTACTGGAACGGTTACGATCGCCAGACCGCTCACGATCTTCGCTCATCCACCAAGAGCATTACGTCGCTACTGCTGGGCATCGCCATCGACCAGGGCCTCATCAACGGGGTTGCCGATCCCGTGCTCCCCTATCTCACAGAGGCCGACCCGGATCTGCGACAGGTAGCTGCGGCTAAACATCGCATCACCCTCGCCCATCTGCTGACGATGAGCAGTGGTCTCGACTGCGACGACCGCAACCGCAAATCCAGGGGACACGAAGACCGGATGTACCGCAAACGGGATTGGGTTCGCACCTTCTTGGATCTCGAGGTAGTTGCGCCGCCCGGCGACGTCAGTCGCTATTGCACAGGCGGTGTCGTCACCCTCGGTCGAGTGATCTCGGAGGCCAGCGGGCTGTCGATCCCGGAGTTTGCTCGACGGCATCTTTTCGAGCCCTTGGGCGTCGTCGGAGAACGCTGGAGCCTGTTCGATCGCAAACGTCAAACGGATACCGGCGGGCATTTGTATCTGCGACCACGAGATCTGGCGAAGATCGGCCAGCTGGTGCTTCAGAAAGGCCAGTGGAACGGCACGCAGTTGGTTTCCGAATCGTGGATCGAGCGCGCCACCCGCGAACAGACGCGGATCGACGACGGCAAACCTTACGGTTACCTGTGGTGGCTGGTCGGTATGCAGACACCGACACGGAAGCTGAGCGTCGTGTTTGCCAGCGGTAATGGTGGCCAATATCTGTTCATCATTCCTGAACTCGAGATGGTCGTCGTCTTCACGGGTGGCAACTACAACTCTCCCAAAGCCGGACTCCCCTTCCAACTCCTGGGAACGTTCATCGAGCCTGCGGTTCTCGGGGGCAACTGACCAGCTTCGCTCCATCGACCATTAGCCCGGGGGCTATACGGTGGGGGTGATGTTGACTTGTGACCAGGCGTACGGCCGTGCGCTATGTTGGAATTTCGCTCATGTCAGCCGCTGGCCGGCCATCGCGGTGCGGAAGCCGTAGAACCCCAGTGCTGCCGCCAGGCCGATAGCGAAGACCGTCTCACCTGCAAACCACGAGCTCATGTCGGTCGTCACCGGGACCTTGAGGAGCAGAAAAAAGGTGAACCAGAAGGAGAGATTCGCCAACAACCCGAAACGGGCAACGACCAGGACCATGAGACCCGCGAGGACAAGACTGAGCGGCAAATCGATCAGATCTGAGGGCGCCATGACCGAGGAAACCAACAGCAGCATGGTTCCAGCGGCGGCGAGCCACTTTCGGCGCAGCAGCGTGCAGAGCAGGTGGAAGACGAAAACCAGCGCCAGGGTGTTGAAGAACGGAATGAAAACATGGTTGGAGAGCAACATCGAGGCGGAGGCGCGCAGCCCTAACAGGTGCCCGGTCCAGATGTCGTCGCCGATCTCGAACGGCCGGTCGAACCGTTGCAGGATCCAGATAGAAGCACCCTGAATCACCACATAGCCGGCTGCCTTAAGCCCACAAAGCAGAACTTCGCGCCCCACCATGGGATCGCGAAAGCGACCTGCCAGTATCCGATTCCAGGCGATCAGTCTTTCCGGC
>JAJCXQ010000877.1 GCA_029263355.1 Acidobacteriota bacterium
GTCGGATCAAGACGGCGCGATCGGTACTGGCGGCTCGTTCACGACGTCGTCGTTGTCGAGCGGAACGCATGTGATCACGGCTTCGGTGACGGACGCCGGTGGCCTTCAGGACACTGACACGATCACGTTGACGGTGAACGCCGCACCGAGTGCGAGTATTACGTCTCCGGCCGATGGTACGGGTGTCAACGTCGGCGCTTCGGTGAGCTTCGTCGGTTCGGCGAGCGACTCGGAGGATGGCGATCTGACGTCGAGCTTGAGCTGGACGTCGAGCTTGGACGGCGCGATCGGCAGCGGTGGTTCCTTCACGACATCCTCATTGTCCGCTGGGGCGCATGTGATCACGGCTTCGGTTAGTGATTCCGGTGGTCTGCCCGCGAGTGACACGATCACCGTGACGGTGAACTCTGCGCCGACTGCGAGCATCACATCTCCAGCCGACGGCGCTGGCGTCAATGCTGGCGCTTCGGTGAGCTTCGTCGGCACGGCGAGCGACTCGGAGGACGGTGATCTGACGTCGAGCTTGAGTTGGACGTCGAGCCTCGACGGTGCGATTGGCACGGGTGGCTCGTTCACAACGTCGTCACTGTCAAGCGGAACGCACGTGATCACGGCTTCGGTGACGGACGCCGGTGGGTTGCCCGCGAGTGACACGATTACGTTGACGGTGAACGCAGCGCCGAGTGTGAGCATCACGTCTCCGGCTGACGGCTCGATGTTCGATCAGGGTGTTGCGATCAACTTTGTCGGCACCGCCAGTGATCCGGAAAACGGTGACCTGACGTTGAGTCTGAGCTGGACGTCGGATCTCGACGGTGCGATCGGCAGTGGCGGCTCTTTCAGCACGTCGACCCTATCGCTTGGCGCCCACACCATCACCGCCTCGGTGGTCGACTCCGGCGGCTTGACCGCTGTGGCCGCGATCGGTTTGACGGTCCAAGCGCCACCGGTCCAAGTCACTTTCACTTCGATCGGCAGTGAAGATGGGTGGGTTCGCGAGTCGAGTGAGACCTCCAACGTCGGCGGAAGCCGCAACAGCACCGGCACGGGATCTAGCGCACTGCGGCCTGGCGACCACAAGAAGGATCGCCAGTATAAGGCGATTGTCTCCTTTGACACCTCGTCGATCCCAGCTGGCGCCACCATACTGTCGGCCAACTTGCGGTTGCAACGTGGCACCCTCAAGGGGACGAATCCCTTTACGACCCACGGCGCATGCCAGGTCGACATCCAGACCGGTAGTTTCTCCGGCTCGACCGCGCTCGAGAACACTGACTTCCAGGCGGCCGCGACCGCCAGTCAAGTCACGTCGTTGTCCAACCCAGCATCCAACGGGGATTGGTCCGAGGGCAGCTTCAATGCCGCAGGGCTTGCCGCGATCAATCTCAGCGGCAGGACACAGCTACGGGTTACCTTCGATCTCGACGACAATGACGATCGCGGCGATGACTATGTAGGCTACTACTCGGGCGACAACTCAAACAGCTCTAGGCATCCGCAACTCGTCGTGACCTACCAGCCGTAGCAGCGGGCGGACACAAGGTCCGCCCCTACCGTTTCTCGACCAGCCACGAGAGCACTGGAGGGGCCAACCTAGTTTCCGGCCTACGTTTCTCGACCGGCCGCCAGGTCACTGCCGCCAGCTAGAGCACTGATGGGGCCGACCTTGTGTCGGCCCGGCTAACCGTCCTGCTTGCGCCCTGGTTTGTCCTGTTTGCTCCAGCGCGCCAGATTGCCAGATTCAAAACCGTCTCTGAAGACCGTGGTCGAGGAGCCCCGCGGCCCAGCAAAAGTCAGCGCGGTCAACGGTGTGCCGCCAAAATCAGTTTCGCCGTGGGTCGGGCCGGTTTCGGTGATCCGGCTGCCACCCAGCGACATCGTGACCAGCGTTCGTTTGGAGTCGAGGGTGCCGAGCAGGTGATGCGTTGTCGGATCAAGAGTCATGTCGGTCAGTTTCTGAGTGAACGGCTCGCTAATCGCTGAGGCTTTGCCGGTCTCGAGGTCGATTTGGTAAAGCACGGTCGAGCCGGCGACCGAGTCGGTGGCCCACAGCTCATCGCCGACGAAGGCCATGGCGTCGACTTCGTTCTGCAACGTTCCACGGATACGAGCCACCTCGGTGGCTTGGGCAGTGGTTGTATCGATCTTCAACAGGCGGTCGCTGGCGAAGGCCGAGCGGCCACCGGCAGCGTATAGCGTGCCGTCGCTGGTATCGAAGGCCAGGCCCTCGACCCGTGTCGGGTAAAACTGCGGCAGTGAGATCGTTCCGATCGCCGTGACCTCTCCGGTCTCGACATCGATCGTGATCAACTTCGGTCGCTTTGTGGAGACGGCGACTCCGTAGAGCGTCTGGGTCGTTGGATCGTAAGCGAGCGCGCCGACATCGGTTAGCTCGGTCGACGTCGCGATTTCGGTCGCTACACCACTCGTCGCGTCTACTGCAACGAAGGTATTGCCTGCGACGCCGACGAGCCCGTGCCCCTGGGTTTGTTGGATCGGGCCTCTCGAGGCGCAGGCTGTTACCAGGAGTGAGGCCGTGAGGCAGGTGGTTAACGTGTGAGCGGTTTTCAAAGCTGTCCCTTTCCTATGCGACTTGCGATGCGGCAGTTCTTGCTTTCGAGCCTCGTCCTCTGAGTGATCGATCGCTGCGAGAGCTGTAGGTGTTCGCCTCGAAGATGCCCGAGTCGATGTCGTTCTGGGGTGGGAGGCTGGAAGTGAGGTTACCCAACTCACCCAAGAGTGTCTACAACCAGGCTGAATCGCGAGCCTGAAGGGATTCATGAAGCGATTGGTCTGTATTATATAGCTTGACATGCATAAGTTGCTGTCTTACAGTTGATGGCACCTAGCAACGAACCTAAGGAGTCCAATCAATGTCGATCAAACGTTTCGCTTTGCTGGTAGCCCTGTCTCTGTTGGTGATCGTTTGTCCGGTCAGTGGTGAGGAGGCCTCGGTCGCCCCAAGTGCTTCGGAAGTCACCCTTGTAGAGGCCTCAGTTGTCGAGGCGGCTGAGGGTGCCGAGGCGTCGACGCCGATTGCGAACACCAACGCATCGGATAGAGCTGTTGACCTCTCGGTCATGAAGATGCTCGGCTTCGTTCTGCCGATCCTTGTCGATTCCTCAGTCTCTGAGCTCAGCCATGTCGAGTTGGGCGGTGCGATCATCGGATACTGTTATCACGATTGTTCGGACTGCAACACCAGAGCAGACTGCACGGAGCCCGGTTTCCCCTTTGGCTGGCCGTGTACCCAAGTTCCCCTGTGTTGAAGAGAGTGACGGATTCAGAAAAATTTTAGTGGGCAAAGGTAAAACCTCAACGCAGCGGACTACTCCTTTAGTGAAGACAACGTTCCGGCCCTCCGGGTCGCTGATCCGCTCTAACGAGCGGTCAAACCGGTGGCGTGTAGCCTTCGGACCGGCGGGTGCGGAAAAGCTTTCTAAAGGAGCTCACGATGCGAGTTTTGGCAACCCTTTTACTCCTCTGGATGACGGTGACACCTGCTTGGGCACAACAGTTGAATCCAATCTGCGGTGACTGCGATCAAAACAATTCAGTGAACGTCGCCGACGCCCTCCTGGCCCTGCAAGCAGCGGTCGGCAGCTTCACGCTGCCGGCGGCTGCAGTGCCGCTTTGTGACGTGGATAGTAGCGGTGGACCGACCACCACCGACGGGTTGATGATCGCGCAGTTTTCGGCCGGTACACGTCCCACGCTCGGGTGTTCATCAGCGGTAGCCAGTCCTCCCATACCGACCCTCGATCCGTTCGATCCGGGATTCGGCAATTGTGTCCAGGGGCAGTCCTTGGGTAATCCTTGGACCTTCAGCGTTCTCGGTGCTCTCGGCGAGATTTCCGTCGCGGCCCCCGCAGTGCCCAACGGTTCGACGGCCTTCGCCCTGGCGACTCAATGGGTCAATTCTATTAATGGTCCGGGCGGCCCTGCCAACTATACGGCGTTCCAAGTTGCGGGAAGCTGCTTCGTGGTCGTCGACAGTAATGGTGCCCAGGCCGCGGTTCGTATCTTTGAAGGAGGGGGAATCTGTTTCCCGGACATGACGGGTACTTCCTGCGTTTTTGGAGGCAACTAGCGCAGGAATCATAGCGGCTGCCGGCCGACGGCCATGTCGGCCGGCGGCAGCCTGAGTCTCACGTAGCCAGCTGGCCCCGTCTGTGGTCAGGGCACAATATTGTGGGCAAAGCGGCTATATCTGTGCGATCAATAGCCCATGGAACCCGAACAACTCTCGCTGCGCGCTGACGCTGCGTCGGTCTACGATGGATATCGCGCCGAGTAACTGGCCCCACGGGTGCGAGTCCTACTTCCGCTTGAGTTCGACGGTACGTCGTGACGGTACCGCCGGAAAGGCAGCTGTGTCCGCACCCGGAGCCAAGTATCGGATACGGGCGCCCGTCGAGGCGTCCGTGACCTCCAGCCACACTTCCAGACTGGTCATGTGTGACCAGAAGACCCACCAATGCCCATTGTGCTCTCCGCCATCCAGCAGTTTGACCGTCAACTCGACATTTGACGGCTCGAAGAACCAAAACACACCGCTGTCTTTGGTCAGGCGAACACCAACTCCCTCGCCTTGCTGGCCGGTGGCGGGATCGCGCCAGTGGGCTGTGGCGTAGAACCTGCACCCCTGCAAGAAGAGCGCCGTTTCACCGGCGAGCGGGCTCATGGACTCCGGGACTCCGCATTTGTCCGAGATCTCGGAGCCGATTCGGATGTATTGGCGCTGTACGTCTTCCGGCAGCTCACGCAGCCCCAGGCTGCCCGGCAAGCCCTGCCAGATGAAGGCGCCGAGGGCGATGGCGTCGATATCTTCAGCGACGCGTCGATATTGCCCTGCCCGTTCGGCGAGGTGTGAGGGTTGCAAACCGACGGTGCCGTGGGGATGGTCTTGCCACCAGGCGTCGGCGACGATCACAAAATCTCGGCCTGCAAATCTGTTCTGGAAGAGGCGAAGGTAGTGCTGATAGTCGGGGTCCGTATTGGGGTCTTCCGGCGTGGCATAGGCATGGTAGCCTGCGATGTCGAACAGCTCTGAAGGAAGATCCGAGGGCGCAGCATCGATGTCGTGTCGGTTCATCGAGGCCATCGTAGGAATCAATGGGAAACTTTGCTTGACCGTCGCGTTGGCCGTGATCAGATCGGCTAATGGAACTTCATTCCAGAACGGTTCGTCTACCAGGTAGAAAGCCCACACCGACCCGTAGCCCAAGATCTCCCGTTGATGCCCGACGAATTCTTGCCACCGTTGGTGATAGTCCGGACGCAGGAACCATGATCTGGTTGCGTTGTGGTCAAAAAACAAACCGTGGACTGAGATCAACGCCTTCATGTCGTAGGACCGGGCGTAGGTCACGAGCTCAGCGAGCTCGGGGTGATCCCAAGGGATGTCGACCAGGCTCGAAAACGGAGCAAGCTCGCGAATCGTCTGACGGTCGACGGTTGCAAGAGCGAAACCGAAATCTTTGAGGCTGGGAGCGACGACCGCTTCCATCGTCGTCGCGTCGGGCTCAGGCGAGCTCGTGTCCAACGCGGGCCAAGGGGCCGCTTCATCGCTGGCCGCGGAGCCGAAAATGGATGCGGTTGCGGGAGTCGCAACGATCAAGGCGCAACAAACTAGGGCGCGGATGAGGCCCATCATGGGCTTTGAAATGTATTGCATCAGATTCCTCATAATCTCAAGAAAAGAAGACCGATTGAACCGCCATCATGCGTTGACTGGCATGAATAACTGCGTCAAACGTGGACAAAATGGACCAAACTATCGAGTCGGTCCTATGTAAGATTCATCTGCGAGGTGTCATGTGGTTTTTGACCCTCGTTCTGGTTTTTGGTCAGGAGGTCTGTGGGCTACGGATGTTTCCAGCCCATATTCACGGGTCACTGTTAATAAAGGCGGGAACGGCGCTCTAGAGTGATCATTGTCTCTGAAGGCTCTCGAACAGCAGATCGAGGACCATCCTCCGCTTGAGTATCATTGGGCTGACGCTTCGCTAAACAAATCAGAAGGGCAGGGTGGATCACATCTGCAAACTTGGACTCCTGAATCGGACACATCGAGCGACCCGGATGCCCTCGAGTGCTGGTTTGCGGACCAGCGCCCAGTGGGTACTTTGCGCTTTGACCGTTCTGGCGGTGAACGCGCAGACCTTTACCGGCCAGCACTATGAGCTCGAACTGCGGCCAGACTTCGAAGCTCGTGTGCTGGACGGCAAGGCTCGAATCCACCTACTGGCCGCAACCGGTCAGGACGCAACCGGTCAGGCGGCTACCGGTCAGGCCGACACAGCCCCCGCCAGTACCCTCGAGTTGCTCTCGCCCAGGCTGCACATCCGCCACGCCAGGCTGGAGGGTGAGGACCTGCCCCTGGAGAAGACTGCTGGTGGCTGGCGCGTCCCCTTGAACGCCAAACAGGCCCAGGCCGCTGCGTTTTGGTTAGAGATCGACTACCGGGCGTCTGCTGGTCCAGGGTTGGAATTTGGCAAGCACTACGTCATGACTGCGTTTCACACCTGTCGGTGGATGCCCTGTGTCGGCTCCGATCTCAGCCGCGCCAGCGTTGCGATGAGCCTGGATCTTCCCGCAGGCTACCGTTCCGTCGCCAGTGGCCAACGCCTCGCGGAGACCAGCCCGGGCCGGCCGCTGTGGCGCCAGAATCAGGCCTACCCACTCTACACACTGGGTTTTGCCGCCGGCCGCTTTACTGAGCTCATGGACTCTGTGAACCCGCAGTTACGTTATCTGGGTGTCAACCAAGATCAGGCCGCGCTTGCCAAGAAATTCAAAGATAGCGCCCGCATGTTGGACTTCTTCGAGGACAAGGCCGGCATGCCCCTGCCCCATCCGATCTACACCCAGGTGCTGGTTCCGGGAGGTGCCGCCCAAGAAGCCAGCAGCTTTTCGCTTATCGGAACCCGAATGCTCGACCCGATCTTGGAAGATCCTCAGGAAGATTGGGTCATTGCGCATGAGATGGCGCATCAATGGTGGGGCAACCTGATCACCTGTGCGACGTGGGATGAGCTTTGGTTGAACGAAGGCGTCACTGTGTTTATGACGGCTGCATGGAAGCAACATCGCTGGGGCGACGCCGCCTATCAACGCGAGCTGGTCTTGTTACGGCAACGCTGGCAGGACGCCAAAGACATCGGTTTCGACAAACCTCTCAGCTGGACCGGTGAATATCCAAGTCTGAAGATTAAACGCGCGATCCACTACAGCAAAGGCGCCTTGTTCCTGAACACTCTGCGGGATGAGCTTGGAGAGCAAACGTTCTGGGACGGCCTGCGTCGCTACTCGAGGGAACATGCGGGGCGCAGCGTCGTTGCTGGTGATTTGCAGGCCGCGATGGAAAAGAGTGCTGGCCGGAGTCTCCAAGCCCTGTTCGATGCCTGGGTGTACTGAGACGTATGTTCGAGTCTGCTGGGCGGGGAGGAGAAGATGCTGCGATAATGTTTGTGATCTCTATCTCCTCTCGCCTCCTTTACCGGCCCACCATTGCCACGGCATAAGGAAATCGATATGGCCAACGAACAGACTTGTTTCATTTGTGAAGCTCTCGATGCGTCCCCTGCCAAAACACCCGACGACCAAGCAGTGGCGATTCCGTTTCGTGCGCCCCAGTTCCCAGGGCACACGGTTGTTGCGCCCGCGGCACATCATGACCTCGAGGACGTTACGGACGAGGAGTGGATCGCGATTGGCCAGGCTGCTCGTCGCACGAGTATCCGTACTCGCGCTGAGGACCCTGATATCGAGAAGATTTATCTCGTCGCCATCGGTGATGTCGACCGCGGCCACTTGCACTTTCATGTTCTTCCCAAGCGTAAGAACGGCACGCCGCTGGGTCCGTTCGTTTTTGGGGAGCTCGGTTGGATCAGCTCGGATCCCAAGTTGAGCTGAGGGTCGAACCCGACCGCGCCGAGGGTCACGATCCTCTCGGCCACGGTCACATCAGCATCGAAGAGTAGGTAGGGTCGAGGCCACGCGACTGATCGCTGCGTGGTGATTGCCTCTGCCCACCTAACTAGATTTCGCCAAGGAATAGCGATTCGAGGTTGTCGAGGTCGTCGAGGTCGCGCTGGTGGAGCGAGCACAGGCGAGTATGTCTGAGCAGAACACAGGTAGCTCTAGTCCACAAGGTATTGTAAATAATGAGGTTGGAAGACTCGAAACTGCCAAGGCGAGCTACGCAGCGCTGCGCGCAGCCCATCAGTGCGACCGGCAGAGGGTCATTATGGGATGCGATCCAACTAGCAGCCATCCCTCGCCGCGAACTTCTGAGATTCGCGGTCCCCACTTGTAAAACTCTGGTGACGATCAGAGAGGGAAAGTGGCGAGTGGGGCAATTTCGGGGCCTGGTGGGTCCAACGGTGGGTTGGTTTCGGTAACCCTTTATTAACGCGAGTTGAATGATTCAGGTCCTCGCGGCCAATAGTGTTGATAGGTCGATCGATGAGAATTCGATCTGTTGACGGTTTGCTGAAGCTGGCAGATTCATTAGGTTTTTGACGAAACAAGATTGAGTCAAATCAAACAATTTGTCGAGCTCTAATTGTTTGATTTTGCCGCCACTCTGGGGCTGGTGTCGTATGGAGCGGAATTTATGACGAATGCGAACTTGGGCAATGAGCTCTTTCAGCACTTTGTTTGTAGAGTGGCTGGTTTGCCGGTGAGTTGCATGGAAGAGTTGAGGGCGGTGCGCAGTGTTGAAATCTCGGATGAGCTGCACCGGCTCGAAACGAAAATAGCCACCCTAGGTTTCGAGCTGGCGGTTCAACTTTTTGCCGTGGTCGGAGGCGTCGAAGATCGGAAAACAAGGGGTTCCTTGCTCCAGATGCGGCGCGACGTCCACAACCAGCGGCGGCCCAAAGCGACCCAGGTTCAGAAGGTCGCGCCACTGCTGACGTCTGCGGTCGCCGCCAAGCTGGAACGGTTGTGCGCCTTGCATGCCGAGCTCACCGAGCAGCGGTTGGGCCTCGAGCAGACCTTCGCGGATGAGCTGCTCGCGAGTCGGCAACAATTTCGGCGCCTGGTCGACGATTCAGACTTTCAGAAGGGCCTGACGTTGTCCAGCCGGGATCTGCTGTCTGCCATCCGGCGCTACAAGCCCGGTCGACCGGGGACCAAAGGACGGCAGATCGAACGGGGGCTGATGCGTTATCTCTCGCGCATGGCGATGAAGACGTCCCCCTTTGGCACCTTCTGCGCGATTGCGGCCGGCAAGTTCACGGACGACCTCATAGATGGGGGCGAAGACAGCTTGAAGGGTTTGGTTTTCGAAGGTGATCCGCGGCGCAAGCAGAGCCTGGTGCGGTTGAACAAGGGTATCTACGAGGCCCTGGTGCCGGAGCTGCTGCGGAATTCGGCGATCCGCGAGCGCCTCGGCGTCGAGCTCAATCCGACGCTACAGAGCGAGGACGAGCAGTGGCTGTTCTTATCCGCCGAGGGCCAGCGGGAAGTGTTCCGGCGGCTGCCGCGCAGTCCGGTGCTCGATTTGTTCAAAGAGGTGATCGACGGACATCCCAAGCTGTCGTTGCGTGAGCTGTGGCGGCGAGTGGGCACCAGCCGGCGGCTCGACGCTTCGCGCGCCCAGATCGAGGCTTTCACCGATCGACTGCTGGAGATTGGGCTTCTGCGTTTGCGCCTGGGGGTCTCGGAGCAGGAAGTCGACTGGGATCGACCCTTGCTTCACATTCTCGAGCCGATTGACGATCCCGAGGCGGTTAAGATTTCGCAGCTGGTCGCCGGACTACGTCGTTGCTGCGACACCTTCGTTGCGGCGCCGGTCGCTCGCCGACGCGAGTTGCTGGAAGAGGCCGCCGATTTGATCCGCTCGAGCGATGAACATCTCCTCCAGCGGGCAACGTTTCAGGTCAATATTCCGTTCTACGAAGATGCCAGCGTTGCCGCGACCGTCTCGATACCGCGACGCCAGATCGAGGGTCTGACCGATGCTCTGGTCTCGTTCGTACGCCTGACGGCGCCCCTTTCCTGGCCTCGCCACGAGCGTGCCACGATGCGCCACTTCTTTGATACCCATTACCCAGAGGGCACCACCGCTGTTCCGTTGTTGCAGTACTACGAGGATTTTTATCGCGAGCATTTCAAGGAACACCTGCGTAAACAAAAGGCTCCGATGATGGGGGCGCCAGATCCTGCGATTGACAGCTCCTCTGAGCTCGAGTGCGAATCCGCGACCGAGGTCGACTCCGCACTGGCGGCTGAGCTCGAGTCCGAATCGGCAGAGGACTACGACGCGCTCAATCCATTTGACCTCGATCTGATCCGACAGATGAAGATCGCCAACGGTGCCCTCACTCGGCTGATCCAGGATCGCTGGCTAGCCAACCCCGGCGCTCTCGCTATCGACATCGGACGCGACGAGTTGGCCGCGATTGTCGAGCCGGTGCCGGCGCCGCAAGATCTCTGCCGTTCGGTCTCGGTTTTTGTACAAGTTCTGCCCGGTGCTGGCCGTGATGGTGGCCCGGCAATGGTGACCAGCAACTTTCTGAGTGGATTCGGCAAGTATTTCTCGCGCTTCCTGGATCTGTTGCCCGAGCAAGTTCAGGCCGACCTGTTCGACAACAATCTCGATCTCAGTGACCAGTACCTGGCCGAGATCTGCGGCGATGGAGCGTTCAACGGTAATCTCCACCCGCCGCTCCTCAACTGGGAGCTGAGCTACCCGACCGGAGAAAGCGGCTTGGCCGAGGGCCAGCTTTTGAGCTCCGATCTGATCGTCGAGCCCGCTGCCGGAGACGACCACACGCTGTGTTTGCGGCACGTTCCGAGTGGTCAACGGGTGGTGCCTCTCGATCTCGGCTTTCAGAACCCACGGATGCGACCGGCGTTGTATCAATTGCTATCCGGCTTCGGACCCGCCTGCAACTATGCGATTTCGGTCCCGGACCAACCGCTGCCGCCTATCGTTGACGAGTCGCCGGAAGATCGCGCCGCCGCCATGGCCGCCAGGCCTGCGATCCAGCATCGTCCACGAGTCACCTATGAAGGCGCGTTGGTGCTGGCGCGTCGGCGTTGGAAGATCCGCGCTGAGGTCTTCCCGCGTCGCCAAAGTGGCGAGACGGACCTGGAGTATTTCCTGCGTGCCAATCGTTGGCGTCGGGAACATGGTTTGCCGAAGGAAGTGTTCCTGGCGGTGCGCTCGTTGCCGTTGCCGGCGACAGTGAATCAGACTGCGAAGCAGACTGTGAATCAGGAGGTGGCAGAGACGGCGGGGACCGAATCTGACGCGGCTCCGGTTCCGCCAGCGGCGGGTCCGGTTCATCCCCGGCGTCGTGGCCATCTGCACAAGCCCCAATACATCGATTTCGACAACCCTTTCCTGGTCGATCTGTTGGGTCGGGCGGCTGAGAACCTGCAGCATTTTGAGGCGACGCTCTACGAGCGGTTACCCGACCGTGAGCACTTGGCTCGCAGCGGCGACGAACGGTACGTCACCGAGATGGTGCTTCAACTGGACTTTCGCTCGCCAACTGCGGGCCGTGTGCAACGCTCGGCGGGGAGTCGTCATGCAGCATGACGAGCGGACGGGCTGGCTCGGCGCTCACCTCTATTGTCGTGCCGACATCTACTCGGCTGCCGCCGACCGGGTGGTCCTCGAAGTCGTGGAACCACTGGCCGCGAAGTGCCAGCGCTGGGGCTGGATCGAGAGATTCTTCTTCATCCGCTACGTCGATGAACGCGGACCCCATATCAGGTTCCGCCTGCTGTGCCGTCGCCAGCTTGGCGCCGAGCACATCAAGACATTGGTCCGGGAGGCTCTCGTGCAGGCCCGAGATCGGGACGTTCCGGTCTTGGACGCAACCTGGGTCGCTTACGAGCCGGAGGTCGAACGCTACGGCGGAATCCACGGTTTAGCCCTGGCGGAGGAGCATTTCGAAGACGCGAGCCGGATCGCCTTCGAGCTCCTGGGTGAAGCCGGTACGAAACGGCAGACACTGCTGGGCAAGGCGTTGTTGGCCCAACTGGTGTTGCTTCATACCTTTCTCGAAACCCGCCTCAGCGTCGCTCGCATGGCACGTCAATACGGTACCAGCTACCTGCGGCAGTTGGTACCGGACCCGTCTCGACATCGGAATACCTGCGAAGCCTTCGAGGAGAGCTTCCGGCGCCAGGCCGATCATCTTGCCACACACGTCGAGGCGGCGTGGGAGGCGTTGGACGCGGGCACCCCATTGACCCCGGTGATGGACCGTTACCGAGTCCAGCTGCGCGCGACGCGCCGCAGGCTTCGCGCCCTTGCCTCCGCCGGACGTTTGGCGCCCCACAGCAGCTGGGCGGAGAACGCCGTCGCCTTGGTGCCGAGCTACCTACACATGATGAACAACCGCCTCGGGGTGTCGATTCAGGACGAGTGTTACTTGTCGGTCTTGATCAGTTCAGCCTTGGCTGCAGAGCCGGCGCTCGTCGGTGCTTGAAGAAGACCACAGCTGACAAGGACTGCGCCTGATGAAGACCGTGCTGTAAGAGGAGATCACTTTATGGAAAGGCAATCGATGCTCGAGGTCGCGGAGAGTATTGGCCATCGGCTGGGTCAACAGGCTGTGTGGCAGGGCGCAGCGTGTACTTGGGAAGTGAGGTCGCTGGATTCCTCTGCCGATGGCGCTAGAAGGACCCGGCTGGAGACCGCGGGACCGAGTGTCTACCAAGGTTCTGCTGGCATCGCCTGGTTTCTGGGTGAGCTCTATCGCGTCACTGGTGCGGACGGCGCAGCCCGCGTCGCCGAAGGCGGGATTCGCCATGCCTTGGCGGCAGCTGATGGGCTACCGGATAGCGACTGTGCCTTTTACAGCGGCCGGGTAGGCATCGCCTACGTCGCGGCCCGCCTCGGCAAGCTGTTGGGTTTACCGGAGCTTTGCGATCGGAGCCGCGAGGTGCTCTTGGCCTTGGAAGGCCCAGCGCACCACCACGCCGGGCGCCATGTGATCGGCGGCGCCGCGGGCGCGAACCCCGCCATGCTCGAGCGGCAGCAC
>JAJCXQ010000878.1 GCA_029263355.1 Acidobacteriota bacterium
GCCAAGCGGCTAGATCTACCTGGACCGCTCGAGGAAGGTTGGGTGATGGGGCGCCCAGTGAGTCTGTCGTGGACTCCCTGCGCAGCCAGGAGACGTTGCCCCTCTGATCGACCATCTGGACCACATAGGTGAATTCTTCGAAGGTGCTCAGTTCCAGGCTCCCCGTCCAAGTCCCGTTGTCCTCGCCCTGGAGCTCGAGGGAAGTCCAGCTGCCGTGGCCGTCGGAATCCAGCGTGCCGTCGGTGTAGACCACCACGACTCTCCAGACTCCCGCGTTGTCACTGGCGGGGACGGCCCATTGAAGGGTCTGACCATTGAAGTTGTGATAGGAATCGCCAAAGGTAGGTGCGCCAATTGTCGGTCCTATCCGATCACAATTTTGGCTCGGATCGTCTGCGTTGTTGAAGTAAAACACCTCCAGATCGATTCTCCGATAAAGCCGATGGACATTGAAGGTGGGATCCGTGGGATTCTCCTTCAGCAACTCACCGGTGGTGACCGTCAGGGTGTTGATTTCCGTTTCCATCGAACGACAGTCGGATGTTTGTTGCCCGGGGGTAATATTGACCGCAATCGGTTCAACGATGATGTGTTGAGGGAGAGTGCCGGGGTTGGAAGTGCCGCCATTGGAGACCGGCTCGCCGATGACAGGTGTCCAGCCGGTCTCCTCTTCGAAGAGGCCGCCCTTCCAGAGCACACCATGCTGACTCGCCCCTACAATCTTCGATCTCACCGTAACCACGGGCTCAATCGGTAGATCTGCCTTGGCGATACTCTGCCCGTAGACTTCGTAGTAGCATCCCTCAGGGTGTTGACAGGGGGAGTTGACATCAATTTGATCCCCGTCGGCAGTCCATTTGCTCGCTACACCGTCCGCAGTCAAGATGAAAGACTTAGGTTCCGGAACAACAAAGGGCGGTGCTGAACCCTTGGTTATGACATTTTCTGCTCTTGGTGAAAATTCTGAACCAGCATCAGGCACTGTTGACCAGGCTTTGACCTTGCCGATCAGTCCACCTTTTAGATCATTGCCACCCGTCGCTGCCTGTGCAGGAGCCGACCCACGTGGGTCCCCACTATCCCTTACTCGCACCGAATACATCGGCAGTCCGTAGAAAGCCCATTGCATCATGGTCTTCTCGTCGTAGGTATCGAAGTAGGCATTCCGCAGGTAGTAATTCAGCTTGGCGCGACGGAAGACCTCCCCCACGGTGGCCCGATCCTCGCTGGTCAGCAGTTCGGTAAAGATTTGGACTAGGCGTTCGCTATAGCCGATACCGTACTTCAAACCCCAGCCGTAGCCAGAATTGGAGAGGTAGGCCAGGGCTCCGATGGACATCAGGGTTTGGGGAAGGTCCAGAGAATGATTGATATCGAAGGGGTCGCTGCCGCGAACAGGCAGGCCGCCATGGCAACCGACCGAATAGACGATGGCGCCATTGAGACGCAGGGGTGAGGTCGGCGGTTCCATGCAGGCGTCGGGGGAGATCAGATCCCTGGTTTCCAGACCGGCGATGATCTGGGGATCGTCGGCGGGTACCCCTTCCTGATAGTGACTGGCATGACCGTTGAGATTGATCACGGAATAGGGTGAGCCCTCGCCACACAGGCGTTCTTTGAGGTCGAATTCATTCCAACCCTGGCCGACCAACGTCCCATCCACCGGGGCCAGAGAGGCGTCGGGGGTGGGAGTTACAAAGTGGGCCTTCCAATGCTGACGCACCCTCATACCCAGGTCGCGAAGGAAGTCGTAGGCGGTGACCTGGACCTTGTGCTGGGTCTCCGGATCTCCCGCGGTGAGGTCGATTCCCCCTCCTTGGGCGATAAAGAGGTCCACTGTGCCCATGATCTCTGCGGGGGTTTCCACCAGTCTGCCGACCATCAAGTCTGGAATGAAGAGACTGGTGCCGAGCTCCTCCGGCGGGAACGCCGAGAGCACGGCGATGGGGTCGTCCGATAGGTAAAGATCCGCCTCCAGAGCATGGGCTACAGCCGGAACCGGCCCGAGAGTGGGGTCGAGGTTGAGATCACCTCCCAGGGGATAGTTACTCTCGGTGAAGATGTACCCACGGTCCGGTAACCTGGCCATGGGAATGATCCCATCGTCGCCCACCAACACGATGTACTCTAAACCTCGGAAGGCGGCGCGACGGTCGAGGATCACTTCGTGCAGCCCGCCCTCGGCGAAGAGAACCTGGTTGGCGAGTTGGGGGTCCTCAGGATTGGCGTCCCAGTCTTCATAAAGGCTGGTCAGATTGGGACTCGAGTCCAGATTGAGCACCTGTCCCACCACTTCGCCGTGGTCCGCGAGGGCCTGGAGCTTGGCCATGAGCTCTTCGACCTGTTGTGTCGTCAGGCCCATTTGCGTCTGCATGCGGGCCGGGCTGGCGAGAATCAGGGTCCTGACTGAATCTGGACTCGGTTCGATGATCTGGAAGTAACCTTCACTTCTGACCGTGGTGGTCAGCATCGCTTGATCCGTCACTTGGACTTGGATCTTGTATCGAGCCCCGAGATCCTCGACCGGGGGTTCCGTGGGTAAGGTGTAGACTAGGTCTTCAGTCTCGACGCCTGGGTGTGGGCATGCATCGGCAGAGCCAAACTCGTCCGGCAACCCTCCGCCCGCCGGGGCTGGATCGTAGAGATTGCCGCCATCGGTGGAGACCCAGAGGGAGACTTCCACCCGACAGAGCCGGATGTTGTCGCTTGCCGTCCAACGGATCAATTCCTGATTGGGCGCCTGGTTGGGATCAGGATCGGAGGTGGTGAAAATCTCACCTCCATTGGGGAAAAGAACTCGAGCTTCAGGGTGGGTGTCGTCGAGGATGGTGAGCCGAGCGGGTTCGGAAACCTGGCGAGTACAGCCACTGTCGACCTCGACCGAGTACTCCGTCCCGGAGTCGCTGGCGGCGACCGGCGGGGTGGTGTAACTGGATTCGGTTGCGTCGGCGATCTCGCTGCCGTCTCGCAACCACTGATAGCTGCGGGCGCCCTGGGCTTCGACTTCGAACGTGGCGGTGGCGCCGACCTCCACGCTTTGGTCGGCAGGCTGGCCGACGATGACCAGGCTGCATTCGACCAGGACCCCTCGCGCCAGGCTCGGGATTCCAGCAGCGAAGATCCGGAGGCTGTGCCACCCCGGCGTCAGCCCCGGGGGAAAACGATCGACGCTCAGGCTCTGGGGATCGCCCGAGAGCAGTGAGTCTGCGTTTGGGGTCAACCATTGAAGGGAAGTGTCTTCCAGTGATCGCAACTGAATGAGAGGCAGATCCGCGGCGGAGCTCTGGCTGCTGCCTCCGGCGGCCTCAGAGCTACCGCGCAACCGCTGCCCTTCGATCATGAGAAGCTCCCCATATTGAATGGGCGAATCGATGGAGGCAACCAAGGGGCGGCGGTCCTCGGCGTAGGGAGGGGTCAGTAACTCGGTGGTGTTCAACGCGTCACCATTCTGGCCGGCAATGGGGCCGTAACCACCCACGATCAACACCTCTCCGGTGGGCAGCAGGGTGGCGCTGTGTTGTTCTCTGGCTTCGCCCATCTGCCAGATGGTCTGCCAGCTATCCAGGCCCGGATCATAGATCTCGGTCACGCTGACAGAGCCATTACGATAGCCTCCTGTGACCAGGACTGTTCCATTGTCCAAAAGAGTGGCCGTATGGCGGTAGCGAGGAAACTCTAGCGAGGACGCGTCGGACCAGGTCCTGGTGTTGGGGGCGTAGAGCTCGGTAGCAGCCATGGCGCTGCCGGCATGCCCACCGCTGACCAGCACCTGACCCGAAGGGAGCAAGGTGGCGGTGTGGGATTCCCGACCCCCGGAGAGGGGCTCGGTGTCTGTCCACTCTTCCGTGGCCGGATCGTAGATCTCACAGCTGGCGTGGAATGTGGGCGGGTCGAGGCTCCGCCCGCCTGAAACCAGGACCTTTCCGGATGGCAGTAGAGTCGCCCCATGGTGGTGGCGAGCCTCGGTCATGGAGCCCACCAAGCGCCAAGACCCGGTGTCGGGGTCAAAGAGCTCGGCAGTCGCAAGCGCCGCACCGCCGGTGGTTGTTCCTCCCACCACCAGCACCTCTCCGGAAGGCAGTAGAGTGGCGGTATGATCTCGCCGCGGATCGATGAGATCGCCCTTGAAGACCCAGGAATCACCGGCAACGGAATAGACTTCGGTGGTCGCGATCGTCGTCGCGTTGGCGCCCCCGGTCACCAGCACGTCACCGCTGGGCAAGAGGGTCGCGGTATGCTTGCGGCGGGCCTCGTTCAAGTGATTGACAAGGGTCCAAGACCGATCTGTCGAGTCGTAGATTTCGACCCGATCCAGGGTGATCACATGTGCCGCTCCGCCGGCGACCAGGACCCGCCCATCGGCCAAAGACGTGGCGCTATGTTGCACCGTCTCGATACTCATTTCGGGCCCCCGGAACCACAGGAAGGGCACCGGATCAAACACCTCGGCGCTCGCCAAGATCGAGCCGCCTTCTCCCGAACCGCCGCTGACCAGTACTTGGCCGGTGGAGAGCAGGGATGCAGCGAGGGAAGACCGCGGGGTGAGCATGCCTTCAACCGGAAACCAAGTCTCGTTGACCGGGTTGAAGACTTCGGCTCCCAACAGCGGAGCGCTGTGGCGACCTCCGGCCACCAGGACTTCGCCGGAAGGTAGCAATGTGGCGATATGGTCTGCCCGCCTTTCGTTGAGGAGGCCTGTCTGCCGCCAACCAGGGTTGGGGGCTTCGGGGTCGAGGATCTCGGTGCCGGGGTGAATACCGTTACCAAAGGAGCCTCCGGTGGCTATGATTCGTCCATCCGCGAGCAGGGTGGTGGTGTGTTTACCCCTGGCGTCGAGCATCGAGGGCGCCTCAGACCACGTGGTGTCCTCCGGGTTGAATACGCGAGTCGTTTGGAGGGGGTTCGCCCCTTGGAAGCCGCCGGCCACCAGCACCTGGCCACCGCGCAGTAGCGTGGCGGTGTGGAACGCCCGTGCTCCCGGAATAGCTTGTGTGAGTCGGCGGAGGCCTTCGGAACTGTAGATCTCCGCTAGAGTCAAATCACTGGCCCCTCGGCCACCTACTACCAAAACCTCGCCGCTCGGCATCAGGGTCGCAGTGTGCCCCACGCGGGTGACGGTATCCCCACCCACAGAGGTCCAGGTTTCTCGCCATGGGTCAAAGATCTCGGCACTGATCTCCGGCGAGCCATCTTGCCCACCCACCACCAACACGGCGCCGGAAATGAGGCGCACCGCACTATGCCCGGAGCGCGCCTCGTTCAAGGACCCAGTGGATCTCCACTGGCCAGTCGCCGGATGGTAGATCTCGGAGTCGCTGCGATAGTCCTGCCCATCCCATCCGCCGGTGACCAGGATCTCCCCTGAGGCCAGAGCCGTCGCTGAATGGCCACTGCGCGATGCAGCCATCGAGCGGGTTGGGCGGAACTTCTGGAAGGCGGCGCCAAAAATCTCGATTTCCAGGGAATCGACACAGCCCGCTTGCTCGTTGTCGTCAACCACCCACAGGCCCAGGATGTAGTCGCCGATACCGGTCACCCCATAAAGGAAGGGATCGATGTTCAGAGCCTCGAATTGCCCCAAGGTCTCCGGGCAGGCATTGTCCGGATCGGAATCGTCACAGAGGCGTAAGGGCGCACCGTGGGGGACAAAAACGATACTGACCCTCTTTAAGCCATCAGGATCTTGGACGTTGGCTCGGATGGTCACACTGCTGGTGTTGCCCTCGGCAAACAATATTTCACCGGTGGCGTTGCCGTCGTTCGGACAGCCCCAACCGGCTTTGGCCCACAACAAAGGCCAGGTTAAAAAGAGCGACAGGGCTAGAACTCTTATGGTAATTATTTTTTTCACGACTACAGTGCTCCTATCCGAAAGTCAAAATTCTCTTTTGCAAGATTGTTTATGAATTGACCCGCAAGAAGCGTGCCGACGTCAATTGCGCTTTAGGCGGGAAGAGGGACAGCCCGATCGCTGGACTCTCCTGTCCCGAGTGTCAGGACCGTCAGTCAATAACGTCACGACTGTCAAAGCGGAACGCGAAGCGCACCATATCCACCCCATGATTCCCTTTCGCTTTTCCGCTGGTGGGCCGATGCCACGGGCAGTCCGACTCACTACCCGATGTGCAAAGTCCTGCACTAAGTAGGCTCCGTGCTGTTTTTTGGACTAAGAAACGAGGCTTTCGGAGTCGCGATGTGGCAGGTGTAGACGGTACGTAGTGCAATCCGTTCGACCCTTGGCACGCTGCTTGCGGTGGTCCGTGATGAGT
>JAJCXQ010000879.1 GCA_029263355.1 Acidobacteriota bacterium
CCGAACTCGAGCGAGAGACCGCCTGGACCTACATCGCCACGTTCCAAGCCTTCGTCGAAACCATTGAACAGCCGTCTACTGCTGGTTTCCCCAACGTCAGGACAACAACCCATGGTTACGACGCCTTCGGCAACCGCACCAGCTTGATGCTGGACGGTTTCGAAGCCGGGGTAGCGTTCAGCTACGAGACCGTCACCGTTTACAACGCGGGCGGCCAGGTCACCTCGGTCGACCCGCCCGGTTACGGCACCGCTGATCAAACGACTCTGGCCTACGACGCGACCCGTGGCAACGGCTTCTTGGTGCCAATCTCCCGCACCGATCCTCTGATCGGCGCCACCTTCTTCGGCAACGACGCGTTCAACCGCCGGACCTCAGTGACAGATCCCAACGGCGTCATCACCGAAACCCAATTCGACGCGCTCAATCGCGTCCGCTTCATCATCCAGCGCGGTGAAGAGCCGGCGGACGATCTGGTCACCGAGCGGCGCTACAACGTCTTCGGTGACCTCTTCCAAACCGTCCTGCCCGAAGGCAATGTGATCGAGTATGGCTATGACGCCGCGGGTCGCTTGACGTCGATCGAACGCAAAGGCGACGACCAGGTGTCGAGTCACACGGAGCGAGTGGTCTACACTCTGGACGGCGCAGGCAATCGAGTGCTCGAAGAGCATGAACGTTGGACAGGGTCGGAGTGGGAGAAGCGCTCTCAAACCGCGTTTCAGTTCGACAACCGTTGCCAACTCGCCCAACTCACCCAAGGCTTCGGCGGCGATGAAGCCGTCACCGAATATGGCCATGATTGCGAAGGCAATCTCGAACGGGTGTGGGACGCCAATCACCCGAGTGGTGGCCAGGTCAACCCTGCGTCCACCGCCTATGCCTATGATGAGCTCGATCGGCTCACCACAGTGAGCCAACCCTGGGGCGGCGACGGTGGCGGCACGACGACGGTGAGCTATGGCTACGACATCCAGGATCACCTCGCCCAGGTCACTGACGGTGAAGGCGGAGTCACCAGCTACTTTTATAGCGATCGCGATCTCATGACGATGGAGACTTCGGAAGTCTCCGGCATCACGACCCACACCTACAACGAGCACGGTGAAGCGACTTCCCGCACGGACGCGCGAGGGATCCTCATGACTCGCACCCTGGACGCTCTCGATCGAGTGACCCTGATGGACTACCCCGGCGCCGCTCTCGATGTGACCACAACCTATGACGATCCCGCTGTCGACTTCTCGATTGGCCGCGTGACCCGCATCGAACGTGACGGTCATAGCGTCGACTATGCCTATGACCGTTTCGGTCGCATGCTGCAAGACGGTGGACTGACCTACGGCTACGACAAGAACGGCAACCGCTCAACCATCGGGTATCCTGGTAGCGTGAGTGCCATCTACACCTATGATGCTGTCGACCGTCAGGCGAGCCTGACCCTACAAAGACCGGGTGAGCCGGACCTCGCGCTCGTCAACGCGTCGAGTTACGAACCTGCCGGTCCCTTGGCGTCGCTGACTCTGGGTAACGGACTCGCTGAAACCAGGGGCTACGACACCAGATACTTCCCTGCGTCTATCCAGGCCGGCACCGTGCTGGACTGGCAATATGCCACCGATGCCGTCGGCAACATTACAAGCATCGCCGACGCTTTGAACATTGCGAACGATCGCGCCTACGTCTACCAAGACGTCCAGTATTACCTCACCCAGGGTGATGGCCCATGGGGAGACCTCGCTTGGACATACGATGAGATTGGCAACCGTCTCACCGAAACCCGCGACACCGTGGTCGATACTTATACCTACGTCGCCAACGCCGCAGCGGGTAACTCTGCCCGTCTCGCCTCGGTCGCTCTGGGTGCTGGCGGTACCCGCACTTTCACTTACGATGCCGCCGGCAACCAAACCCAACTCGACGCTGCGGGCAACGTCATCGACCGCGACTACGACGTAGCGAGCCGCATGGAGCGTCAAGAGCGCACCGCCGCCAGCGCCAGCACCGATTTACTTTACGACGGTCGCGGCTTCCTACGCCGCTCCACCGGTATCGCCCCCGATGCCGCTAGCGGTGTTTTCTGTGATGGTTTCGAAAGTGGCGACATCAGCGTCTGGGGCGGGTCAGGTCCATGCCCAGCGACGACCAGTCTCACCTTCACCGATCCGACCTACGACTCGAACGGGCTGCTGCATCGCATCGCGCATCCAGGCGAGGCAAGCTACATACTGTATTTTGGCGGTCGTCCCGTCACCCAATTCGATACTGGTGGGAGCTTCCTCTACTTGACGACCGATCATTTCGGTACGCCAGTCCTGGCGACGGATGCGTCGGGTGCGGTCGCCTGGGGAGGTGGCTTCGAACCTTTTGGCGCGGATTACGCTGGGGCGTCGGGAGCCGGGGTGTTTCTGCGGTTCCCGGGCCAATGGGATGATGCCACTTGGGCGGAGTCGGGAGAAGGTGGGAAGATCGTCTATAACGTGTTCCGGTGGTTTGGGGTCGGGCCGGGGAGGTATGGCAGGGTAGATCCGAAAATTTCGGAGAATATGCTCTTCGATGCTCCAGACTCGCTACCCTCTGGTTTCGGATACGCAAGCCAAAGTCCAACAATGAGAACAGATGAACTAGGCTTGCGTGACATAGCTCCGACAGTTTCCCCGAAGTGCCGTAAGCAATTCCCAAACGAAGGAGCGT
>JAJCXQ010000880.1 GCA_029263355.1 Acidobacteriota bacterium
GAAGATCTCGCCGCCATCAGGGCTGAAGTAGGAGCGGGATGAGAGTCCCGCCCCGGGATCTCGCTCGTGGCCGATCTTGCCGGGCTGGATGCGCCAACCGAAGCCGGCATTGGTGTTGGGCTCCTGGATCGGGATGCTGTAGTGGTGGGTTCCATCTTGGTCGGTGCAGACGGCTTCTTCGTGATCCCAACCGTTGGATGAATAAGCCATGGTGAGCTGAAAAGAGAGGTTGGGGCCGACGGGATAGCTCTGACCGAGTGGGACGGTGAGGGTGAGGCTTTTTGAAACCGCCGGCATTTTCGCGCCTCGACCGATGCCCCCTCGAGCCGTGACGGGCACCTCTCCGGCGGCCCGCGGCTCAAAACTGCGGTCCGAGGGTCTCATCCAACGCGAAGGAGCGGTCCACGTCCTGATCAACACCTCGGGTGGACCAGCACCGTCACATAGGGCGCCGTCTATTTGACGACATCCTTTCCCGAGGCATACCTTATTGACTCAGCCAAGACACCTTCGACACTCGGACTGCTGAGATCCACACGCGCGCGGTAGGTGGCTCCATGAGCTCGGGATTTGCAACAACCCAGTGGAGCGTCGTTCTGGCGGCGCGAGACGGCCAGGCTACCCAAGGCCGACAGGCCCTCGAGACCCTGTGTGATGCCTATTGGTATCCAGTCTACGCCTACGTTCGACGTCGTTGGTGCGATCCCGATCAGGCGCGTGATCTCACCCAGGCGTTCTTCGCCGATTTGCTCGAGCGCGGGGCCCTACAGAATCTCAGTCCAGAGAAGGGGCGATTCCGCGCTTTCTTGCTGGCTTCGGTTCGGAATTTCCTCTCCCACGAGCGCGACCGGGAACAGGCCCTCAAGCGTGGCGGCGGCATGCGGACGGTGTCACTCGATGCCGACGAGGCGGAGCATCGTTTCGAGCTCGAGCCGGTGACCGAGCTGACCCCCGAACAGCTTTTTGAGCGCCGCTGGGGTTTGACTGTCATGGAGCGGGCGATGAGCCGGCTGAAAACGCGGATGCAGAGCAGCGACCGGCCACTGCTCTTCGATGCCTTGAAGCCCCACCTGGAGGGCGGTAGCCATGCTCCCTATCGCCAGGTCGCCAGCGAGATGGCGATGAGCGTGGGCGCGGTGAAAGTCGCCGTCCACCGGCTGCGGCAGAGCTACGGCAAAATGTTGCGTGAGGAGATCGCCGAAACGGTGGCGGACGCGTCCATCGTCGACGACGAGCTCCGCTATCTGCTGACGGTGGTCCGACCGTTGCAGGCCTGATCGCGTCGGCCGCACGTCACATAGACCGCGCCGACCGCCTCACCCGCGGCTTTGCCTTGATGGGAGGGATCGCGATGCATCCGTCGTTGCTCTGCCAATTAATTTTCTATGGCGAGCGTAACCTTCTTTTCCATCTCCGTTTCTTGAAGGCATCACACGGGCAATGTCTCGGGATCGAAGGAACCGACTTGCCAGTACCTCAATAACCTCATGGAAAGGGAGAATCGAAATGCCTGATCTCAACGTCGTCAATCTGGAATGCCGCAGCAAACGCCCCGGTGAGACTTTCGACTCGGACGAGAGAGAAATCATCGGCTTCGCCGTCGAGAACTTGACAGATTACAAAGCGGAAAACGTGACGGCCACAATCCAACTGGTGAATCCGGATCTGCGGTTTGACGCCCGCCAGGCACCCGGGCTCAGAGGTGAAGGCGCCTACATCGTACCGGATGACCGCTCGTTCGGAAGTATCGACCCGGGGGGGACCAGCAAGTGGCGCGAGTTCTCGGTTTGGACGTCCAGCAACGCACCCGGCGGGTCCTACGATGTCAAGGTGGAGTTCGACTACACGTTGGCTCAGCCGGATCCCGCGAAACGAGACTCAGCAGAATTCCTTTTCTTTACACTGGATGGTAGCGGCGGCAAAACCAAGCAGGACGACGAATAAAGGCGCATCGCGCGGCCTCTCTTGGAGGACGTCCGCCCTCGGCTTCGCCGAGGGCGGTGTCCGTCTTTTTTGATCTAACTCAGGAGGAAACACCATGAATGAACGGAATGAACCCATGAACTACACGAATTTCACCATCCGCCTCTCCGAGAGCACAGGCGAGCGCTTCAAGGCCGAGGTCGTCAATTCACCGATGGGGCGGATGCGCGTCCCCGAAATTGTGCCCTACCGCTTCGGGATCGAGCCTCTGTTGCGCAAGCTCGAGGACCCACACACTTTCGGGCGACTCAAATGGCGCGAGATGATCTCTCTGGGAGAAATGCTCGGGGAGATGCTGATGCCGATGAGAGTCCGGACAATGTTCTACAAGACCCTGGAATATTTGTGGTCGAGGGACGACAAGCCAGACATCCGCAGTGGGATTCGATTGCTTCTCGAGATCGACGATCCCTGGCTCACCACCCTGCCATGGGAGTACGCGTACTTGTGGGAGTATCGCCAGGTCAAAAAGCTCAGGATCTTGAAAAAGACCGTCGCCGGTCTCTCGCGGACCCAGCAGGACTCGGCATCGGATTGGGAGCTCAGTGACAGGGACGGTTTCTTGGCACGCGACGAGCACATCTCGATCGCCCGCCACGAATCCTTCATCGGCGAGCAAGAAGAACCGAAGATCAACGGCCAGCTGAACGTTGTCTTCGCGTTTGCCGAGCCCGACGACGTCGGCGAGAACATCGACCAGACGACCGCTTTTCTCGCCCTGAGGAGAGCGCTGGGAATGGAACCCGGGAGTCCTGGTCTGCAAATCAGCGACAACATCAACCCCTGGTTCGTCCACAAGCTGACTCTCGACAAGTTGAAAGCGTTGAGCGGCCCAAGCCCCCGAGCGGTGCCCTTGATGCGGCTACAAAAAGTCTTTGAGGCACACATCCCCGAGCTGCACGAGGAGATGCGTGCCGAACACGAGCGCCGGTCATCGGAAGACCAGACAAGTGAAGACGTCTCTATCAGAGACCTCTGGTCGAACAGAGTCGAAGAAATCTTCGAGGACTACAGCAGTCGTGGCCTGACAGCGATGGAAAACCCGGTGCATATCTTGGACTTCTCCGGTCACGGCGGCCTGATCCCAAAGGACTTAGTCGACAAGAAAGGCAAGCTCAGACAGTTGCCAAAATCTAGCGAGGAAGGTGCCGCAGATGGCAGCTCAGAACGAAATCTCAACTTCGAACGAAATCTCAACTTCGAACGAAACCTACACTTCGAACGCAGCATGGCCCTCCAAGGACAGGCAAACCCTGGTCAGCAGGGGATGCTTGTGCTGGAGGACGGGAAGGAAAAACACCAGATCGTCTGGGCCGATGAGGTCGCCGAAATTCTACGCCGGAGCGAGCAGCCGGTCCCTCTCGTGGTGCTCAACGCTTGCCAGTCCGGCAAGCGGTGTGGTGGCTCGATCTTCCGACACGCAGGGGTCGCTCAGGCGCTGCTCGAGGCCGGTGTGCCGGCGGTGGTCGGCATGCAGCACAACATATCCGATCCGGCAGCCATTCATTTTTCGATGGGTTTCTACAACAGTTTGGCACACAGCCAGTCGCTCGACGAGGCCGTTGCCGCCGGCAGGAGAAAGATCCTCAGCCTGGAAGAAGATCAGAACTACCTGGACTGGGGCGTTCCGGTGCTCTATCTACGTTCCAAGGAAGGCATCACCTTCAAACAAGCCTAACAGGCGGTAGGACACAGACGTAGGGGTAGGACAGACGTAGGGGTAGGCTAGTCGTCGGCAGGCAGGTATTGCTGCCTCAGGGCTTGGTATGCTGGCTCGCTGCGAAGATCTTCCAACCACGGGTCACGATCGACCGTCAGGGGATCGAAACGCTCTTCCAAAGCTCGAGCGATGTAATCCAACGCCAACTCCCGATCGCCTGTCCTCTCGTAGTTGCGCCCTATGTAGAAGCGGACGTAAACCCGATCGATCGGCTGAGCTAGCAGGCGGCCACGGTAGAAAGCGCCGCGTTCGAGCTCACCGAGGGCAACGTGGGCATCGCTCAACAACATCAAGAGGTCGATGTCTTTGGGATTGACCTGGTAAAGCGGTGTTGCGATTTCGATCAAACGCCGCCACGCTGCCTCTGCCGCCTCCTGGTCACCCGCCCAAAAGCGAGCTTCTGCGAGCCAACTCCAGACCACCCAATCATTAAAAGAAGGGGACGCCTCGTGCAGGTCGCGGGCGTCCTCGAGCGCTGCGACGGCGCGCTCATACTGCTGCTCACGGAAGTAGAGGAGACCAAGACTACGATGCGCTAGTGGATTCGGATGAAGCTCGATCGAACGCTGGAACAGCCGCTCCGCTTCCGCCACTTGGTTGAGGTAATGACGGGTCACCCCCAAGGCGTTGTAGACCAGATAATTCTCCGGCGTCCGTCGCAACGCTTGCTCGAATTGTTCGGCGGCTTCCTGGTACCGTCCCAGGTCGTTGAGAGTGATGCCAAGCTCCTGATGGTAGACCCAGAGCCCGGGCTCGAGCTCGATCGCTTGGCGGAAGGATGCTTCCGCCGCTTGTGGGCGACCGTCACGGCTCGCCACCCATCCCGACCAACGATGCGCCTCGGCGTTCTCGGGCTCGAGCTCGATCGCCCGATCGAGCTGCGCTTTCGACTTTCGGGTCTCCCCGGTCTCGTAGTAGATTCTGCCGACCGCCACCAACACTGCCGGATCTGCCGCCAGCTCTGCAGCACGATCACAGCTGGCGAGCGCTCGCTCAGTGAGCGCAGGGTCGTCTGTCTGACGGTAGGTATCCCACAGTGCCTCGCACAAGCCGGCGTGAGCCAAGCCATAAAGCGGATCCTGCTCGAGGGCTTCGGAAAACGCCGCGACCGCACGCTCGAGATTGCCAGGCTGATCGTACCGCTGGAGGTAACCGAGCCCCTGCAGGTAGAGGGTGCGGACGGCGGAGGTGGTGTCCGCAGCGGTGTCGTGACCCAAGCGGGAGTGTGAATCTCCGCCCACGCCCAGCAACTCAGCCAGTTGATCGACCGCTCTATCGCTCAACTCTGGGCTGAGGGGGGCCACGACCGCTCTCGAGTCGAGAATCCGCGAGGGTTGCACACTGGGATCGATCAGGCTCAGGAGAATCTCCGTCGTCGAACCCAGCTTTTGAACGCTGCCCGTCAATACGGTGTCGACGCCGAACGTCGCACGGGCCCCGGCCACTGTGGTGATGCCGCGCTGGGTGATCTCGTGGGCGGGCACGATCCACAACGAGTCGTCAACCGTGCCGAGGCGGACGATCATTACGGTCATCGCCTGGGTCAGACCGGCAGCCAGCGCCTGGTTCTCGGGCGTTGCGCCAAGATTGTTGATGAAGGGCAGCACCGCCACCAACTTGGGAGCGGTGACCGGCGAGCCGGTCACCGCACCCGGATCCCTTTGCCTGAGGGCCGGGATCGACAACACCAGACCGATCACCAACAGAACGCCAACGGCCGCTGCCACCACCAAACGCCACCAACGCCTGCTGCCGATATTCACCTCCGATGTGATCGGGCCGGCTCCACTCTCGAGATCGGCCAACAGCTCGGCGGCGTCGGCGTAACGATCCGCCGGGTCCTTCGCCATCAACTTTTCGACGGTAGCGGCGAGGGCGTCCGGCACCTCTGGCCGCAGCTCACCGACGGATTTCGGGGCCCGGGTGGCGATGGCGTTCATCACCACCAGGATGTCGTCGCCAGCGAAAGGCCGTTCTCCGGTCAGCATCTCATAGAGCATCACTCCCAGCGACCAGAGATCAGTGCGGGCGTCGGTGTGCTCACCCCGGCTCTGCTCCGGTGACATGTAGATCGGCGTTCCCAGGTATTGGCCGGAATGGGTCAGCACCGTAGCGTCCCCAACCCGGGCGATCCCAAAATCGAGGATCTTGGTCTCGCCACCGGCGGTGAGGATCACGTTGGCCGGCTTGATGTCCCGGTGGATGATGCCGGCCTGATGGGCGTGCTGCAGGCCCCGGGTGACATCGATTGCGAGCTGGCGGGCCTCCGCAATCGGCAAAGGCCCACGCTTCAGCCTTTGCTCCAGAGTTTCTCCCGGGTAATAGCCCATGACCAGGTAGAGTCTGCCGTCATCGCTCTCACCGATGTCATGAAGGGTGCAGATCGCGGAGTGGTCCAGGGCGGAGACGGCCCGCGCCTCGCGCAGGAAGCGCTGCTTGACAACGGCCGCACGACTGAACTCAGCGGGCAGGAATTTGAGCGCCACACGGCGCCTCAGACGGGTATCTTCGGCCTCATAAACTTGCCCCATGCCGCCGACGCCGATGAGTCGATGCAGCAAGTAAGGACCGACCGTCTGACCCTCGAGGCTCGGCGCCGACTCGCCCTCGAAGAAGGCCCTGGTCTCCCCATGGGTGGACGAGACGCTGTCGTCGAGCAGGTCGACAATCACAGCCCGCAGCTCAGGGTCGGCGGCGCAGGCCAAGTCGAGATAGTTGGCGCTCCCTGCGGACGGGAGCTCCAACTCCTCATCGAGGATCGCCTCGATCTGCTGTCGACGTGAAAGGGTCGTTGCCGCGTCGTCCATCAGGCGTCGGCAGCCAGGCTCAGCGCACGGGTCGTGGTGTTACCCGCAGTCACGATTCGAGTGGTCATGTCAGATGCTCGTCAGCCCAATGAGCATAACACGCAGCCTGATGACGCCTGCTGCTACTGGTAATCGCACGCAGCAGAGTGCCTGACAACACGTGAGTTCGAGATCACAGCCTGGCCCCCCGGAGAACACCATGAAAATCCCGCACTACAAGATCCGTGGCTCCGCTCCATCCCCAGCAAGAAGCCACCTGCTGGGAGCGCTGGCGTCTCGCCGGCATGGTCGGCGTCACGAGAACGCTCGATGAGCCACGAGGCCTACAGCCCGCAGCTCAGAAGGTGGTCGACAGATCCCGAAAAACTCCCAACAACAACCGATACGTTGTGTTGCCGATACCTGGAACCGAAGTCTCGCTTGGCCCGCCGACATTTAGAGTCCAGATTCCACGGGATCGTATCCAATCAGCGATCGTCGACCCTGATTCTGAATCACTAGGATCACAAGTGAGGATCGGCCGTTGAGCTCGAAGCGCAAACGCCAGCGTCCAATCGGTCCCTGGATCCTGAAGCGATTCAACACGTCCCGGTCTCAGAATCAGGGTGGCATCGGAATCGCGGACGTTCCATTCTGTGCGTTGAGATCTCGGGACCTCTGGAGCGAGCTCGCTGCATTCTTGCGGCGTCTCAGTGAGCGAAAATACAGCGGGAATCTCGCCATTCTCTGCTGCTCTTCCGGGCGGGCACCAACCACCGATGGCGAGGCCTGCTGCGAGCGCTGCGCGTAAGGCGGCTTGGTCAACACCGGTTTGTCCCCCAGAAACAATCTTTTGTAGGACAGTCTTCTCAGCCACGAGCTAAGGCCTTACATCGTCGCCGCGACTCTCAACCCAACAGACGACCGCTTCAACCAAGGGACTCGGTGCGATGTCGATAACTGACTCGTTCATAACCTGTCCGCCACAAGGGTAACAAAGGACACAAACCACCAGAAAAACAGACCGATCGTCGATCACGGTCTCGGCAACGTCAAGATACCCGGATTGAGCGTTAATCCGGGTCCCCGCTACCTCCAGACACCCGGATCGAGCGTTAATCCGGGTCCCTGCGGCGCTGAGACACCCGGATCGAGCGTTAATCCGGGTCCCTGCGGCGTTGGGACACCCGGATTGACGATAAATCGGGGTCTCGGAAGCGCCAAGACACCCGAATCGAGCTTCACTCTCTAAAATCTCGAAAGGGAGCTCTATCGAGAGATGTTTCACGCAGCGTTTCA
>JAJCXQ010000881.1 GCA_029263355.1 Acidobacteriota bacterium
GGTGGCGCGTATCTGTACGATACGTCCGGGGAGTTATTCGCATCGTTCCAGCGTAGCGAAGCCTATCCGGCTCCAGCCTCAGTCTCTGACGATTTGTCGGAGATACGAGAGGGCTATGTACATTTTTCCGCACCAGTCATCTTCGAGGATGAACGTTATGGAACCATCTATGTACGAGGAACTACTGAATCTTTGGCTGAACGACAAAAACAGCACTTGCTGATCATGGCGTCTCTCATGACGGTTTTGGTGGTTGTGGCAGTGATTTTGGCTTACTTCCTGCAGGGAGTCGTCTCCAAGCCAATCCTGCATCTGGCAACGAAGACTCAGCACATCTCAGCGGAGAATGACTACTCGATCCGGGTAGAGAAGCCTGGCAACGACGAAATCGGGATCCTGTATGATGGCTTCAATGACATGTTGGCTCAGATTCAGCGACGACAAGAGGAGTTGGAACGCTCGAATCGAGACCTCGATCAATTTGCATATGTCGCGTCTCATGACTTGAAGGCGCCCTTGCGCGCCATTTCGACGCTTGCGGGTTGGATCGAAGAAGATCTAGATGAGCGCCTGTCGGACGAAGGTCGTGAGCAAATGAGCCTGTTGCGCAGCCGGGTGGCGCGGATGGACGCGTTGATCGATGGGGTCTTGAGGTATTCGCGAGTGGGCCGCATGGAATCTGGCGAGGAGTTGGTCGATGTGGCTGGGTTGATCCGCGAGCTCGTTGAGCTGCAGTCCCCGCCGCCAGGCTTTACGGTCGCTGTGGCGCCAGATCTTCCTGTCTTCAAGACCAAACGATTACGCCTGAGTCAGGTGTTTTCGAATCTCATCAACAATTCCATCAAGTATCATCACAAATCTGAAGGGCGTATCGAGGTTCGGTCCGAACGTCTCGATGGTTTCTATGAGTTCATCGTCGAAGACGACGGCCCTGGTATCGCGCCCGCACACCACGACAGAATTTTTGTGATGTTCCAGACCTTACAGCCGAGAGACGAAGTAGAGAGCACCGGGCTGGGCCTGGCGTTGGTCAAGAAGTTGATTGAGGAGGAAGGAGGGGGGATTACCCTCGAGTCGGATACTGGGCAGGGCGCCCGGTTTCGCTTCACTTGGCCGATACATTCGCTAAAGGAGTCAGCGACATTCTACGGCTCGGTGTGAGTTGACTCGAAGGGCGTCTCAAAGATCGTGATGCGAACAAGCAAGCCTATCCTGCTGGTCGAAGACGACGAAGTTGACGTTTTGTTCATGAAGACTATCGATCGTTATCGGTCGATGAGCGAGATGCCTGCCTGATACGTCTGAGACGGTGAAGAATCATCATCGAGACACACAACGGAAGGCCGACAGGACGGTGAGCGCGAAGCACGGTGAGACGACGCTGCGGTTGTTGCTGATCGAAGACGACGTTGTTGATCGCATGGCCATCGAACGCTTCGTGCGTCAAGAGCGCTTGGCCTACGAGATTGTCGGTGCCAGCTCGACCGACGAGGCGAAGAAGCTCCTTGCGAATGAGACTTTCGACGTGGTCCTCGCCGACTATCATCTCGGTGATGGGACTGGACTCGAGGTTCTGGAACTTGGAACAGGCCTGCCGATCATCGTCATCACCGGCGCCGGAGACGAAGAGACTGCTGTGAGAGTCTTGCGAGCCGGAGCCTACGACTACCTGGTGAAGGATACAGCTCGGCGGTATTTGAAGATGCTGACCGTAACGATCGACAATGCACGTCGACGGCACGCGTCCGAGATGGAGGCTCGGATGTTGTCGCAAGCATTGACCAGCATCAATGACAGCATCTACGTCACCGACCTGGAAGGCTGTTTCACCACCGTCAACGACAGTTTTTCCAAGACCTATGGCTATATTGAAAGTGACATTCTCGGTGTTCATCATGAGATTCTTTGGGCTGAGGGGGTAACTCAGGAGCTCAGCCCAGGGTCTCCATCGGAGATGCCACTGGAGGGAGAGAAGGGAGAATGCCTGCATCGCCGCCGTGATGGCTCGGTTCTTCCAGTGCTGATCTCGCGTTCACCGATCCTGGACGGGACTCATCGGCGACGCGGTGTGGTGACCGCGGTACGTGATATCACCGAACGCAAGGATTGGGAGCAAGCGCTGCGAGCGAGCGAGGAACGTTATGCGCTCGCTGCTGCGGGTTCAAACGACGGGTTATGGGATTGGGACTTGAATCGCGGGACCATCTATTTCTCAACCCGCTGGAAATCGATCTTGGGCTATGCCGAAGAAGAGATCGGAGATCAGGCCGAGAGTTGGTTTGAGCTGGTGCACCCTGAAGATCTCGAGTTGCTGAAAGCACAGCTCGATGCCCACCTCCAAGGTATGACGCCAGACTTCGAAAACGAGCACCGAGTCCGAACCCGGAGCGATGAGTTTCGTTGGGTCCAGACTCGCGGTGTGGCGGTGCGGGATGAAGACGGCACCGCTTATCGACTTGCCGGGTCGCAGCGTGACGTGACCGATCGCAAGAACACGCAAGAGCTATTGACCCATGCGGCCCTTCACGACGTGCTCACCGGATTACCGAATCGTGCACTGTTCATGGACCGGCTCGACAACGCTGTTGAGCGTTTTCGTCGTCGTCCAGACAATCACTTCGGAGTGATCTATTTGGATCTGGATCGTTTCAAGGTCATCAATGACAGTCTCGGGCATTCTGCCGGCGACAAGCTCTTGCGCTCGATTTCGCGGAGGTTGAAGTCTTGCTTGCGGGTCGGTGACACAGTCGCCCGTTTGGGGGGAGACGAGTTCGCGATTCTGCTGACTGACATCAAGGATCTCGCAGAAGTCGACAGAGTCGCGGATCGGATTGATCAGGAGCTCGACAGACCCTTCAACATACACGGACACGAGTTCTTCACTGCAGCCAGCCAGGGAATCGCGTTGAGCTCTACCGGTTACGAACGGCCAGAAGATCTGCTGCGTGATGCTGACACCGCTATGTATCGAGCCAAATCTGAAGGTCGATCTCGGCGGGTGGTGTTCGATCCCGCGATGCATGATCGTGCGATGACTCGATTACATCTCGAGAACGATCTGCGGCGCGCCGTAGACCGGCAAGAGTTCATGGTTTACTACCAACCTCTAGTCGGTGTACAGAACGGACGGCTCGAGGGTTTTGAGGCGTTGGTCCGTTGGCGTCATCCTGAGAAGGGCGTTTTATTACCTGGCGAGTTCCTGGACGTGGCTCAGGAAACGGGTCTGTCGACGCGCATCGGTTGGTGGGTTTTGAGTGAAGCCAGTCGACGGATGAAAACTTGGCAGCAGCGTTTCGAGTGGGCTTCTGAGCTTTCGGTGTCGGTTAATCTCGACGCCAAGCAACTGTCGAGCACCGAGCTCATCGAGCGGGTTGAGAGCGAACTGGCTGCCAGCGGCCTCGAAGCACGGTGTTTACAGCTCGAGATCACTGAGGCGACGATCATCGAGAATCCAAAGTTGACTCACTCGATCCTGTCCCGGCTCCATAGGCAAGGAATTCGACTCCATATCGACGACTTCGGGACAGGTTACTCTTCGCTGTCGCAATTGCACCGTTATCCGGTGGACTTCCTCAAGATCGATCGATCCTTCATCGGGCGTTTGAGCTCTGATGAAAAGGACCAGGAAATTGTGCGGACCATCATCTTGCTAGCCCACAACATGCATCTCGAAGTGATGGCTGAAGGAGTCGAGACTCCCGAGCAGTTGAGTTTGCTAGGCCTACTCGGCTGCGAGTATGCCCAGGGCTTTCTTTTTGCAAAGCCCCTGAGTCCTGGCGCGGTCGAAGATCTGTTGGAGCTTGGGCCTGTGCCATTTGGCAAGTTCGTCACCAGCGAGGCCTGATAGCAGAACAAGGCCCTAATTCAGGCTGATTGTCGGGTTGGCAGATGAACAAGCGCTGGTGAGCTGGTTAGCGGCGAACCCGACACTCAAGAGACCCTCGGAATCGAGTTCAATCGAGACCCAGCTCTGGGCGATATCACCCAGCAGGCCATCAGTGCTGCAAGGAGTCGGTGAACCTGATGTGTCACCCAAAGTGAAATTCAAGTTCAGGTAGATCCAACCGAAGTCATAGGGCAGATCAAGATCACCCTCGCCGATGACGTAGCGCCCGGTCTCGATAGGAAAACAGGTTGGGTTGTTCGTAACGTCGGGATCTGGTGGTGAGACACCCCCTCCTCCTGGAGTCGTAACCGAACCACAGATCTCCACCACATCTTCTTGGACATCGAAGCTCACAACCTGTGTTTCATCTAGTGGATACCATGGGGGCGTGCCTGCTTCGGCTGACGGCATGCAGCCGTTGCCAAAGCCCGAGATATTGGTCCGGCATTTGGAGTCGCGCCAAACAAACAGAGATGTGCCGTTCGAGAACGCGGCGTTTGGCTGGAAATAGCGTGCGGCCCAAGTGGTTCCTAGAGGTTCTCGTTGATCGGTGGCCAGCCCGTCTACGAAGCGGCTGTAGAAAGTAGCATCTCCAGGGCTGAAGGCGACACCATCGGGATCAGCCTCGATCGGCACCAAGATGTCACCGATTGCCCGGCCGTCTTGCACGATGAACCAATCTCCCCACAGTTGATTCTCGAGAGACACGATACCCGGATTCCCAAAGTAACCCTCCTGGGCAGGGAAGAGAAGGTTACAGTCGTTGACATTGTCGATGGTCAAGTAACCGCGGGCGATGTAGTCGTTTCCACCGCCGTTGGTTTCGTCGTGCACTTGGCCGATACACGACACGCTTTCGCAGGCCAGACCGCGGCCAGTGTGGCCGCACCGGACACGTTCGAGAGCTGTCGCTGAGAGGTTACCGCGATCTCTCGGCTGCAATGGCAGATTATTGTCGCATCCCGGGAACCGAGGACAGTTGGGGTCGACATTGGGATCACAGCCGGAGGAAACCCCTGGCTGGAGCTCGGAATCCCATTCTGGATTTTCCGACAGGCCGGGATTGGGGCCGCTGGCGTTAGCGGGATCGTCGATCTCTCGCCCGTGAGGGCTGATCATGTCGTCGGCATCGTTCCAGGCATGGGAGGTAATCGGCAGGTTTCCCCAATTGATTACCTCGGACAGGCTTACCGTCTCGATGTCATAGCCGGTCAAGAAAATATCGAAGTCGATCGATGGTAGTGACCAGTCGCCCCACAGCACAACATGGGCGACAGTCGGGGCGGCGGAGGCGTTGTTGACCGAAAAAAGCGTATCGACCAATCGTGTTGAGCTCACCGGGTCCTCGGGTAAGGAGGTGAGCCCAACTTCGAAGTACGGCAACAAGAGCGTGGCTGCCGGCACGGCGTCGATGGTGCAAAGCTCACCGATAGCTTGGCCGCCCAAGAGTGTGAGGGTGCCAACACAAATCAACAGTAGGAGTTTCTTGTTCATCGATCTTTCTCCGGGTTCGGGATCTTGGTCGCGGTCTGTTGCCGATCCTCGCTCGCTATATCGTCCGAAAGCGGCTCGATCGCACAATGCAGGAGCTCTGAAGCTTCGGCTGCGCGATCCGCCGGGACGCGCAAGCCTGCGCCGCCAGGGGTTGGTCCAGTGTGGCCGGGGCCAAACATACCAACATCGTGGCTCTGCACAAAGAAGGGGATATCAAACTGGTCGAGGGCGTGGCCGACGGTCTCGGCTTCGAGTCTTGAAGAGAAACGAGCAATCTCTACGAATTCCATGGTGACTCCTGCTTGGCTATTCTCCCCAGCTGTAACGGAATACGGTCCACAAGATCTTGTAACCCGCGAGAGCGGTGCCTTTGAGAGTACCGGTGATTTTCGAGACCCCGATTCGTTTGCGGTAGCTGACGGGAACCTCGGTGATGCGCAGTCCACCGCGGACAGCCTTGACTTGCATCTCGGCAGTCCAACCAAAGTCTCGATCTTGCATGGCAAGACGTTCCAGCGCTTGCCAGCGGATGGCTCGGAAAGGCCCGAGATCTGTGTACCTAAAGCGGTAGAGCCATTGGATCAAGTTGCAGGCTACGATGTTTCCAGCCCGTGCTTGAGGCAAAAGGGCACCTGCCTCTCGGTTGCCGAGAATCCGGGAGCCGATCACCATATCGAAATTGTCGTCGATGATTGGCTGGATGACTCGTGGTAACTCTTCGGGATGATCGGAGTAGTCGCCATCGATGAAGACCACAATCTCTGGTGGATCGTTGTGTCTCAAAAACTCCAGCCCGGCAAGGCAGGCACTGCCGTAGCCCGGTCGACGCTCCATAATCACCTCGGCGCCGCCCTCGAGGGCAACTCGGGCGGTGTCGTCGGTGGAGTTGTTGTTGGTCACGACCACCCGGCGCACCGGTGGGCTCGGTAAACCAGCGAGCACATGTGGTAGAGACTCTTCTTCGTTGAAGGCTGGAATCACGACGTCAATTGTTGGCAGAGAGTTGGGTGGGCGGCCTGTTGGTTGGCGGAGTTGTTGATTCATGAACATGACTCGATAAGTGGTGTCGCGCGATTCTAGGGGAGACTCGAGTCTGGCGGCGAATCCGATCTCAAAGAATCGTGAAATTGATTGGAAGAGTTGGACACCCTGCAAGGTCGAGTAGCACGGCTCGGTGTGTTTGCGTAGGCCTGTCACTCACTCGTCGTCCCTATCATCGTTGCGACTCGGATAGAGTCAAAGAAGGCGCGAACGACTACCAAACGGTCGATGGTCAACTAGCTGTTGAGCCTGCTCATCGCTGAGCCTGCTTGTCGCTGAGCCTGCTTGTCGTTGAGCCTGCTTGTCGTTGAGCCTGCTAGAATGTGCAGCCGCTCTCCTCGAAAACCATCTCAAATGCCTATTTACTCGATTTCAGGACACGAGCCGAGGCTCGGTAGCGGGGTTTTCCTCGCTCCGTCAGCTGTGATCACCGGCGATATTGAGCTGGGAGACAACGTGTCTTTCTGGTTTCATACAGCGGCTCGTGGAGATGTCCACTGGATCAAGATCGGTGCCGAG
>JAJCXQ010000882.1 GCA_029263355.1 Acidobacteriota bacterium
AGGCCGCGCCTTCGCCTTCGGAGAGGCCGCCGGCGCCGCGGCTGGCGGCGCCGCCCGCAGCGCTTTCAGCCAGCCACCGGCCACGCCCAGGGCGGAGACAGTCGACGCTCCGCCGGCACCCAAGACCGAAGAGCCCAAAACGCTGCCCGCGCCCAGGGCGGAGGAGCCCGAAGCCAAGACGCCCCGGACAGCAGAGCCCGAGACCCCGCCGGCAAGGGCGGAAGAGGAGCCACAAGCCACATCGAGCCCAGCGGAAGGCACCAGTCTCAGGGCGGACAGTCCAGAGATTCCACCCGATATCCAGGCGTTCCTAGGCAAGCGAGTCGAGGAAGGCTCGCCACCCGGCTACCGTCAGCCTTACCAAAGCAAGAACGGGAAATGGGTGATCGCGAGAGCACCTGGGCGTAGCGATCTTCCGCGTCTGACCGCTGACGAGAACGGCAACATCCACTCCAAGGCCGAAGAGTCGACCACTCCGGCCAAGCCCGAAGAGACCGCGGCTCCCGCAGCACCCTCCAAAACAAATGCACAGGAAGCAACACTCACAAAAGCGACCGAGAAACCAGTAGCAAAGGCGGACATGACCCCAGCGGAGAGGGTCGCCAAGCAGGAACAGAGCGTCGCGACTCTGAAGCAGGAGCTGGCCGAAGTCCAAGCCCGACGAATCAAGCTGATCAAGGTCCAACGAAAGGCAGATCTAGAGAGAAGTCAGTTTGCTGATGCATCCTTCAAAGCCGATGACAGGACCACAAAGCAGGATCTGAAGCAACAAGCGGGCGCAGCCCGAGATCGAGTAGCGGCCCTCAAAGAGCAGCTCGACGATCTCCCTTCGGACGACACATTGCTGAAACGAGAGATCGCACGGGCGGAGCGCGACCTGGAGACCGCGCGGATCCATTTGGACCCAGAGAAGCATAGAGCTGGCCTGCCCTGTTTCGCCGGCGACACGCCAGTCTCGACCGTCGCGGGACCGAAGCGTATCGACGATCTGCGGCCCGGAGATTGGATCTTCTCGTTCGACTTCGCAAGGCATCGCGTCGTTGAGTGTGTGATCACCCAGATCCACAACAACAAGACGCTTCACTTCTTCGACGTCCGCGCCGGCGGCACCGTGATCCAGGCCACGGGCCAGCATCGCTTCTGGGAGGAATCGCGATCCACATGGATTGCGGCGCGAGATCTGGAAGCCGGGATGAGCCTGAGGTCACTCGACGGGAAGAGAGTACCGGTCGAGTCGGTTTCTTTGCGCGAGAATCTGGAAAGCGATACGTATAACCTCAGCGTCGACGATTCGTCCAATTACTTCGTCGGAACTGGCGTCCTGGTTCACAATGCAGGCATAGACTTGGGCCTGGGTGGTAATAAAGTCGTTTATAGGCTAGTGAATACCAAAGACCCGAGGTTCGCAGGAAAAGCCTACATCGGACAGACGGTTCTTCTCGACAGTGAAGGGAGGCCTTTCGGAGCCATAGGGAGAGCAGACGAGCACAGGGCCTACGCCAGGAAGATGTTGGATGATCCCCCACTGTCGCCGGAGAACAGGGAATTCTTCGAATTCATGAAGAATGTTGACGACCCGACGGAGATCGTTCGGGGGATCAATAAAGATCAGGCCAATTACCTCGAGCAAAAAAATATGGATCTCGAGCGCGAATTGCACGGCGACGATTCTCTGATGAACCGAAGAAAGCAGTTGAATAGCACCAAAGAAGAGGTCGCGAAGCGCATCGCCAACGATCCTGCTGTTCAGAAGGCGGGCTACTGTCCGAGGTAAGGTGCTGGCGATGTCTTGGTGGGATATCAATAACGACTCCGTCATCGGCGACGAGCCCGCTGATCTGCTGGTCATGAGCCTCTCCGCCATCGGGAGGGATCGTAGGAGCCAGGGGCGCCCCCGACCCACGGTGCAAGAGATCATGGACGGCCTTGCTGTGGCCTTGCGCGCAACTGCGAAAGAGAATCTCGACGACGGCGGCCGGATCTCGATACGGCGACTGGTTTGTGAGCAAGCTCCAGGTCCTGCCGTCGTATCCGATGATGCTGGCGGTGTGGTTGACGAAACCATCGTCGCCGAGCTTCGAGATTCTTTAGAGGCTATCAAAAGGGTCTATGAGGAGAGATGGCAGCGCAAGCCACGGCTCGGGGAGTTCCTGGAAACACTTACCTTTGTCATCGGGTATGAACCTGAGCGCTTCATGTCGTTTCCTGAGGGAGCTCAGGAGATTCAAAGGGTTCTTGCCGAATGACTTCGAGAGAGACACCTATCCGGGAAACGTGTCCAGGGAGGCCAGCGACGGCTCGGAAGGCTCGCCGGCCGCCACGAGGGCTCGATGAGCAGCCGCCGCGTCATCGCGCTCACCGCACCGCGACGCGATTCCAGTGCAAGCCCACCGGCTGCGGAATACCCGGCATCTGCAACGGCGGTCGGACCGTGAGGTCGACGTAGGCGACGCCGGCGGCGCGCGCCTCGTCGGGGATCGCGACGGTTAATTCGAATCCACCGGGCGAGAGGTCGACCTCCTTCACTAAGTCACCGTTGATCGCCACGCTGCAACGCACCGCCGGTCGCGCAGCCACCGAGTGGCCAGCGAGCACGATCTCGCGAGCGTCCGGCGACACCGGAACCACCAGCCGGGAGCGCGGCGCGCTCCAGGTGCCATTCCCATCCGGAAAAATCCAGCCCTGAAGCAGCTGGCGTGACGGTCGGCGCAGATCCAAAACCAGGTCGACGATCAAGTCGGCGGCCAACGTCTTATCCAGTGGGTTGCCATAAAGGTCCTCGTGGCCCGTCCCCGGAACCGAATCCCCATCGTCTCCAAGATAGCCGAGAGCGGCGAGCTGTTTGCGCACGTCGCCGGTCGCTTCCGCTGTCTCGCGTTCGTAGCGGCGACTCTTGAGGTCGCGATCGAGACGCACCATCCGCTGGCGGAGCTTAGCCTCCCGGTCGTCATCGAAGCTCGCCTGGCCGGTGTCCAGCTCGTCGGGATCCCGCGCCAAGTCGAAGGCTAAATTCTGAGGCTCTTCAAGACGGTGGTAGACCTTGTAAGGTGAGGACAACAGGGCAAGGGCACGGAACTTATCGAGCTCCAGGTGAAAGAGTCGCTCACCGCCACCTGGGTAGGCGGGATCCTGTAGCGCCGCCCATTGCGACGTACCATCCAGCCCTTTGGGAGCGGCGATCCCCAGCGCCTGCAGGGCGGTCGGCAAGAAGTCCACCTGATGAAAGGCCGAGGGTGAGCGGTACGCAGCCAGGGAGTCGGCGGCCCACAACACATAAGGCACACGAATGACCTCTTCGTACAAACTCTTGCCATGCCCTACCCCACCATGCTCACCAAACTCCTCGCCGTGGTCGGAAGTCACCACGACCAGCGTCGAATCGAGAACGCCTGCCTCCGTTAGACCTTCTATGAGGTTACGGATCGCGCCGTCCATCTCTAAAATCTCGGCGTCGTACTGATCGATCATCCAAGACACCGACTCGGCATCGAGCGGGCGCTCGCCGCGCAGGATCGCGTTGGGCTGCACGTAGTCGGTGCGTTTGGCGTCGGGTCGTTGCCACGGTGTCTTCGGCACGTAAGGATCATGAGGATCAATGAGATGAAGGTAGAGGTAGTACGGCGCTTGCAGCTCCCCGGCCCGCGCCAAAACCTCATTGACGAGTTGGCTAGCCTCCGGCTTGCCGAATTTCACCCGCTCCTCAAAGCTAGCGTAGCCGCGGTCGAATCCAAATTGGGCGCTGACATTGCCGTTGGCGACGAGCGCCAAGTTGTTGAACCCGTAACTCGCCAGGATCTCCGGCAAGTAAGGCACCGCAGCCGGCAATTTGTCGTTGCGGCTGATCGCCCGATGGCGCTGCGGGTAGAGACCGGTGAGCATCGTGGCGACCGAAGATCGGGTCCAAGACGATGCCGAATAACCCTGTAACTGGATCCCTTCCTCGGCCAGCTGGCTTAGGTAGGGAGCCGTCGGCCGCTCGTAGCCATAAGCCGGTAGATGATCGCTGCGCAACGTGTCGATCATGATCACCACCAGATTCTCGAAGTCGCGGACGGCGGCTCGTTCCGCGGGCGCCTCTGGCGGTCGGCAGCCGACCATGAGCAAAACACCGGCGACCAGCATCGAGGCAGAGACCAGGCGTGGCGCCCTAGTAGGCCTCGTAAATGCCTTGAAAACATAGCCAGAGCACTGGCGAATAAGCTCGATCATGGCGAAATCCTAGTCCAAATCCCCGCCTCAGAGTACACATAGCCCGT
>JAJCXQ010000883.1 GCA_029263355.1 Acidobacteriota bacterium
TGACCCCTGGCTTTCTGGTGTGCAGAATACCGCCGCTGATCAGCATTCAAATCACTCTGAGCGAGGCGAAGCCCAACGATGGCGCACGCAGCAGCAGTAGCCGACATTGATCCGGTCGCCGGTCGCGCGGCGTTGATCGAAGGCGAGCCCGATTTTCACGACATTACCGAGATCGTTTCGGCTCCCATGGAGTGGAAACCGCCCCTCGGGTGGTACATCTTTCTGGGCATCTCGCTCTCTTTCCTGGGACTCTTCGGATTCTCGATCGGCTGGTTGTTCTGGGAAGGCACCGGCATCTGGGGCAACAACATCCCCGTTGCGTGGGCCTGGCCGATCGTCAACTTCGTCTTCTGGGTCGGTATCGGCCATGCCGGCACCCTGATTTCGGCGGTGCTGTTCCTGTTTCGCCAAAAATGGCGAACCTCGATCAACCGCACCGCCGAGGCGATGACTATTTTCGCCGTGATGTGTGCCCTGGTTTTCCCCGGCATCCACATCGGCCGCCCCTGGCTGCCTTATTGGATGTTCCCACTCCCCAACCAGATGGACATGTGGCCGCAGTTCCGCAGCCCCCTGATGTGGGATGTGTTCGCGGTTTCGATCTACGGCACGGTGTCGCTGTTGTTCTGGTACATCGGCCTGGTCCCCGACCTCGCCACCGCCCGCGACCGCGCCACGACTCGCCCCAAGCAGATTATCTACGGCATCTTCGCCCTCGGCTGGCGTGGGTCTTTCCGGCAATGGCTGCACTACGTAAAAGCCTTCCTGCTGCTCGCTGGCCTGGCGTCGCCGCTGGTGCTCTCGGTGCATTCGGTGGTGTCGTTCGACTTCGCCACCTCCCAGCTGCCTGGCTGGCACACCACGATCTTCCCGCCCTATTTCGTGGCCGGCGCGATCTTCTCCGGCCTGGCGATGGTGATCACCTTGATGGTGATCTGCCGGGTGATCTTCAAGCTCGAGAACATCGTCAACATGTTGCACTTCGACCGCATGGCGAAGCTCATTCTGTTGACCGGTTCGTTGGTCGGCCTAGCCTATTCGTTGGAGTTTTTCATCGCCTGGTATAGCGGCACCGAGGTTGAGCTGTTCGCCTTCCTCAACCGCGCCCGCGGCCCCTTCGCCTGGGCCTACTGGACGATGGTGACGTGCAACGTGGTGGTGCCGCAGATCTTCTGGTTCAAGAAGGCACGCACCCACATCCCAACGCTGTTCATCGCCTCGATTTTCATCAACATCGGCATGTGGTTCGAGCGTTTCGTGATCGTCGTCACGTCGCTGCATCGCGACTTCCTGCCGTCGAGCTGGGATTACTTCCGGCCGACATTCTGGGATTTTGCGTTTTTTGCCGGTAGCTTCGGCCTATTCTTCACCATGTTCACACTCTTCGCGCGCTTCCTGCCGATGGTGGCGATGGCCGAGGTGAAGAGCGTGCTGCCGCAAGCTCACGTCCACAATCGTCCCGAGTAGCGAAAAACTGCCACCGAGAAAACAAGGAACATTCCATCATGGCAGACGACAGGACGGCAGGCAACGGAGCTGCGAGCTCCGACAGCGTTTCGAACTCAGACAGTGGAACCTTCGGGGTGTTGGCCGAGTTCTCTTCACCCGAGACGCTGATGCATGCCTGCGCCAAGGTCAGGGACAAAGGTTTCTCTGACTGGGACGCCCACACCCCATTCCCGATCCACGGCCTCGATAAGGCGATGGGACTGAAACGTTCCTGGGTCTCCGCCTTCGTGCTGGTGATGGGTCTTTCAGGCGTCGTCCTCGGCATGGTCATGCAGTGGTGGGTCGCAACCAAAGCCTATCCCCTGGTGATCAGCGGCAAACCCTTTTTCAGCTGGCCGGCTTTTATTCCGATCACCTTCGAGTGCGGCGTGCTAGGCGGCGCTTCGGGAGCGATCCTCGGCCTGCTGATCCTGGCCAAGTTGCCCCGTCACCACCACTCGTTGTTCAATTCCGAGCGCTTCAAAAAAGTCACCGACAACGCCTTTTTCATCTCGATCGAGGCGCAGGATCCCCAATACGACTCCGCGGAGACGCCACGCTTCTTGGAGGAGATCGGGGCCACCTACGTGGAACCGGTCGCGGTCTGACCCAGGCACCCGCTAAGAGAGCGCCCACAGCATGGAACACGAAATCTCAGTATCCCCTGAAGAGATCTCACTGCCGGAGAGCTGGCAGCGGCTACCTATGATCGCGGGCGCCATCGGCCTCATCAGCCTCATCGCCTCCTTCATGATGGGTTACGGCAGCAAGCAGTTCAGCTTTTCCTACTTGACCGGTTTCGTCTACTGGCTAACCCTGGTGCTGGGTGGGCTGTTTTTTGTCCTCCTACACTACTTGGCGCGCTCCGGCTGGAGCGTGGTGGTACGCCGACTGGCCGAACACGTGTCGGGAACGCTACCCCTCTTCGTTGTGCTCTTCATTCCAGTGGTGTTAGGGATGCACGATCTCTACCATTGGACCCATGCCGACGCGGTGGCCCACGATCCTTTGCTGCAGCACAAGGCGCCGTATCTCAACGAGACATTCTTCTTCATCAGAGCCGCCTTCTATTTCGCGGTTTGGATCCTGGTGTCGATGTACTTCCGGCGTCAATCGACAAGGCAAGACGAAAGCGGCGACCCGGGAATCACCAAAGTGCTGCAAACCCGCAGCGCTCCCGGCATGGTGTTTTTCGCTATCACCCTTTTCTTCGCCTCCTTCGACTGGCTGATGTCGCTAGAACCCCATTGGTTTTCGACGATTTTCGGGGTTTACATCTTCGCCGGCTGCGTGGTGTCGATTTTTGCTTTCCTGATCTTGTTGGTTTTGCAGCTCAAGGGCAGCGGCGCGCTGACCCACATCGTCAGCTGGGAGCATTTCCACGACATGGGTAAGCTGCTCTTCGGCTTCGTCGTGTTCTGGGCCTACATCGGCTTCTCCCAATTCATGCTGATTTGGTACGCCAATATCCCAGAAGAGACCTTCTGGTTCGAGATGCGCTGGGAGGAACCCAATTGGCGCATGGCCTCGATCTTTCTCGCCGTCGGTCACTTCGTGGTGCCGTTCTTCTTTTTGATCACCCAATGGGTCAAGCGCCAAAGACTGACCTTGACCCTCGCAGCCTTGTGGATGCTCTTCATGCATTACGTCGACATCTATTGGCTGGTGATGCCGACCTTGCACCACGAGGCATTTCACATCAGCTTGCTCGACTTCACCTGTTGGCTTGGCATCGGTGGGTTGTTTCTGGCCGTCCTCGGCACCCTGATGCAGCGCGGCGCGCTGATCCCGGTGAAAGATCCGCGACTCCAAGAGTCGCTGGCGTTCGAGAACCCTTAGACGATAGGAGCGCGCAGCCCGGTGGCGAAAGTACTTTTACTGGCGCTCGATCCGGTCTTTGCCGCGGTCATCGAGGATCGCCTGTTGGTCTCGGGCCACGCGTCGACCCTGGTCGCGGAGCCCGCGGTTGCGGTGTCGATCTGCACTGAAGGCCAGGCGGACCTGCTCGTGATGTCAATGGAGCTGCCGGGTGTTTCGGGACTCGAAACGATCCGTCAGCTACGGCGACAGAACGAGACGCGTTCGTTGCCGATCGTTGCGCTGTCGGCCAACGACGATAGTGCTACTCGTATCGAGGCGCTGCGGGCTGGCGCCGAGGATTATATGTCCTTGCCTTGTGATCCGGAGGAGCTCCTGCTCCGTTTGGATCGGCTGCTCGGTAAGCAGACCGCACTGCCGGTCTTGAAGGGTGACCTCGCCAGTCATCCGATCTGGGAGTTACTACAGTACATCCAGCAATCTGCCAAAACCGGCGACCTTAGAATCTCCGGCAGCAAGAGCTCTGGGAGACTGCAACTGCAACGCGGCAAGGTGGTCTCGGCGCGCTGGGAGAAACTTCGAGGTCGTGACGCCATGTTGGCGATCACCGCCATGAAGGAGGGCCGATTCCAACTCACCTCCGAACAGCCAAGTGTTGCTGCCGACACTCAGCCGGAGGGGCTACACATCACCGAGGTGCTGATGGAGGCAGCCTGGATCGAGGATCAGCTCACCAAGCACCGTGAGCATTCGCCCGCCACCAGCTCTCCTCTCGAACGGATGAGCGGCGACCTGCCGACGATCGAGGAGGCGTTTCGATTCCTGCCGATCGGCAAAGTCTTCGAGCGACTCGGTCAACAACCCAACCTGCGTCTTTACGATCTGATGACCGAAGGTTTCGCGGCGCCTCAGAAGATCCGCCTGGCGGTCGCCTGGCTGGCGAAGCACGGTGCCGTGTCGCCGGTTGAAGAGAGCTTCACCCAGAACCCGATGTCAACCACCGAGATCTCATCGTCGGTGGTGCTTGACGTCGCCGTCACCAGCCTGCTCTCAGCCGCCAGCAAGGTCGGTTTTGATGTCGCAGCACTGCCTTGCTTGCTGCTCGCCGAGCCCGGCGTCTGGCCGGAGCTTCAGCAGCTCCCCGCCAGTGTTCCGGGCTTTTTGCGCAACGAAGCGTTACGCGCCTTGGTGGAACAGACACAGCAAGGGCGTGGCGGCAGCGCCACCTTCAAGACCGATCTCGGTAAGCTCTCCCTCCACGTGCAGCCGCTGAGCGGTGCTCGTCAGTTGATTGAAGCGATCGTCCCGGTATGTGCCGGGGTACTGCTGTGGCTCGACGATGCCGAGGAGATGGAGCTCATCCAACGGGTCGTCGAGCGCCTGGAAGGATCCAGTGGTCCAGCCGTTGGGATGTTGGTCGCCTGCACCCCGGCCGCCCAGAAGGCCGCCAGCGAGCTAACCGCCACAAGTCGCAAGTGGACGATCTCTACCCACGCACCGCGCAGCTTGCTCGGTGTCATGCGCCTGTTGCAACCGCAGGCGAGCTGATGCCCCGACTGATCTTGTTCGCGGAACTGGCTTTCAGCTTATGGCTGGTGGTCGACGCAATCCGCCGTGGCGCCGCCTATTATTGGTATGCGGTGATCATGATGCCCTTCGGCGAATGGGTCTATTTCTTCTCGATCAAGATCCACGACCCCGAGTTCGATTGGCTGCGCGAGCTCTATAAGAAGCTGACCACCCGAAAAGTAACCGTCGCAGACCTGCGTCACCAGGCCGAGGAGTCACCGAGCTTCTCCAACACCACGACGCTGGCGCAAGCGCTTTATGACCAGGGCGACTATGCTGAGGCGGCCAAGCTTTTCGCCGACGCCCTCGAAATCCACGACGACTCGCGAGACGCACTTTATGGTTTGGCCTTGTCTCACAGCGCCTTGACCGAATACGAGGCCGCGATCGACCGCTTCCGCGAATTGATCGCGCTCGATCCGTCGTTCCGCGACTACGCGGGCTACTCGGATCTCGCGCATGCTTTCGCTCAGAGCGACCGTTTGGCCGAGGCCCACGAGTTGCTGGACGGCCTGGTGACCAAGAGCCCACGATTGGGCCATCGGGTGTTGTGCGCTCACTATCTGCTCCAAGACGATCGCCGCGAACAGGCTGGCGAGCAGCTGCGGGCCGGGCTCCAGGAGTATCAGAACGCTCCCAGATACGTCCGCAAGAAAAACCGCGCTTGGGCTGGACGGGCAAAGCAGATGCTGAAACAGATATAGTTTGCTGCTCGCTCACGTGTTTTTGTCCTCGACCGCGTTTTCGCCCCGACCGCCAGGCGCGCGGTCGGACGATGGTTCAAGAGGACGGTGACCCTAGAAGACTCTGACGGAGGTTGTCGATCGTGACTCGCGGCTACATCATTCCTATCGGCGGCGCTGAGGCAAAAAACCAGAACCGCGCCATCTTGCGCCGGTTTGTAGAGATCTGCGGCGGTGACCGCGCACGACTTGCAGTGATCCCGACCGCCTCTCAGCTCGAAGACGCTGGCGCTCGGTACGAGTCGGTATTCCGTGACTTGGGGGCCGCCGAAGTCACAACTCTGCCGTTCCAGCAGCGTGAGGACTGCAAGCGCCCGGAGTGGATCGCAGTGCTGGAGAAGGTTGACGGCGTCTTCATGACCGGTGGCAACCAGCTGCGACTTGCGACCACGATCGGAGGCACGCCGGTCGCTGATCTGCTGCGCGAACGCAACCTCGAGGGCCTGCACGTCGCTGGCACCTCGGCCGGTGCCTCGTTCATGTCGGAGCACATGATCGCCTATGGCAAGGAAGGCATGACGCCGCACGCCGACATGGTGCAGTTGGTGCCGGGACTCGGACTCACCCAACTCGCCGTGATCGACCAACACTTCCGTCAACGTGACCGGCTTGGACGGTTGATCACCGCGCTGGCCTACAACCCGCGACCGATCGGTATCGGACTCGACGAGGACACCGCCGCCTTCCTCGCCCCCGGTGGCACGTTGGAAGTTGTCGGCTCTGGCGGCATCACAGTCGTTGACCCTTCCGAGGTCGAACACTCGTCGATGGACTCAGCCCGGCCCCATGATCCGGTGTGCGTGATCGGCATTCGTCTGCACGTGCTGATCGAAGGTGCGACGTTCAACATCAAAACTCGGCGAGCCAGCCCTCCACCCGCCGACAAAGACTCATAAAATAACCGACAGAGACTCGCACAAAAGGAGCTCGCCATCGTGAAGACCCTCGAGAAATCGGTCTATGTCGGCCCCAACCTCTACGCCCTCTTTCCGGTCATCCGACTGACGGTGGACCTCGAAGAGCTGGAACAGTGGCCCTCCGTCAAACTCGGAGCCTCCTTCACCGATGCGTTGCTGGCCGCGTTACCGGGGCTGCACGAACACGGCTGCTCCTACGGTGAGCCGGGCGGCTTCGTCCGTCGTCTGACCGAAGACGAAGGCACTTGGATGGGCCACGTCTTCGAGCATGTGGCGATCGAACTGCAAAATGTGGCCGGCGCCCAGGTGACCTTCGGCAAGACCCGCGGCAACGGCAACGCCGGTGAGTACGACGTGGTTTACGAATACGAGCAGGAAGATGTCGGCATGGCAGCCGGCACACTCGCCCTACAACTGCTACAAAGCTTGTTACCCGAGAATCTGCAAGATGGTAGCCTCGATGCCGACTTCAACTTCGACGAAGCTAGGGACGCCTTCATTCTCTACGCTCAACGCCGGGCCCTGGGCCCGTCGACAGCGTCGCTGGTGCGCGCCGCCGAAGAGCGCGATATCCCATGGCAGCGTCTCAATCGCTACAGCCTGGTGCAATTCGGCCACGGCCGTTACGGCAAACGCATCCAGGCAACAGTGACCAGCGAGACTCGCAACATCGCGGTCGAAATCGCCTCCGACAAGGAAGAGACTCACAATCTGCTGGGCGACCTCGGCTTGCCGGTGCCCGGCCAGCGCCTAGTGTACGGCGAGCGCGAAGCGATACGGGCGGCGGAACGCCTCGGTTACCCGGTGGTGGTCAAGCCCCTCAACGCCAATCATGGCCGCGGTGTGTCGATCAACCTGATGGATTCGGAAGAGGTCAAAGTCGCTTACGCCCAGGCCCGCCAACACAGTCGCGGCATCCTGGTAGAGCGCTTCATCGAGGGCCTCGACCACCGTCTACTGGTGGTCGACGGCGAACTGATCGCCGCCTCCAAACGGGTACCGGGTCACGTCGTGGGTGACGGCACCTCGACCATCGAAGCGTTGCTGGAGGAGGTCAATAGCGACCCCCGTCGCGGCATCGGCCACGAGAAGGTGCTCACCCGCTTGGAGTTCGACCACCAAGCGTTACGCCTGCTGGAGCTCAGGGGTTACGACACTCAGAGTGTGCCGCCCGACGGCGAGGTCGTGTATCTGCGCTCAACCGGCAACCTCTCGACCGGCGGTACCGCGATCGACGTGACAGATCTGCTCCATCCCGACAATCGCGAAATGGCTCAGCGCGCCGCCAAGGCCATCGGCCTCGACGTCGCCGGAGTGGATTTCCTCACCACCGACATCTCGAAGTCCTATCGCGAGACCGGCGGCGCGATCTGCGAGGTCAACGCCGCCCCGGGTTTCCGCATGCACGTCGCCCCCAGTGAGGGCCAGTCACGGGACGCCGCCGGGCCTGTAATCGACATGCTGTTTCCCCCGGGCTCGCCGACCCGGATCCCGATCGCGTCGATCACCGGCACCAACGGCAAAACCACCACCACCCGCATGGTGGCCCACATCTTCAAGCTGGCCGGACATCAGGTAGGAGTCGCCACCTCCGACGGTGTCTACATCGACGGCCACTTGACTGTCGACGGCGACATGACCGGACCGGCCTCGGCACGCATGGTTCTGCGCGATCCGACGGTCGACGTGGCGGTGTTGGAAACCGCCCGCGGCGGCCTGTTGCGGCGTGGCATGGGATATCGCCGGCCCAACGTCGGTGCGGTGCTCAACGTGGCGGCGGACCACCTAGGTCTGCGCGGCATCAACACCCTCGAAGATCTGGCCAAGGTCAAGCGGGTTGTTGTCGAGGTAGCGCAGGACGCCGCCGTGCTCAACGCCGACGACCCCCTCTGCCTACGGATGGCGGACTACACCAAGGCCGAACATCTGTGTTACGTCACGATGAACCCTAAACATCCATTGGTACGCGAGCACATCCGCTCCGGTGGTCGGGCAGTGGTGCTCGAAGAGGGCATCAACGGCCACATGATCACGTTTTACGGCAGTGGCTCACACATTCCCCTGTTGTGGACTCACCTGATCCCCGCGACCCTCGAAGGGCGGGCGATGCACAACGTACAGAACGCAATGTTCGCCGCCGCCATCACCTACAGTATGGAGGTCAAGCTCGAGGACATTCGCCACGGCTTGCGTACCTTCGACACCACCTTCTTCCAAGCTCCGGGGCGCATGAACGTGTTTGACGAGCACCCCTTCAAGGTGATCCTCGATTACGGCCACAACCCGGCGGCGATCCAAGCCATGGTGCAAGTGGTTGAGCACTTCGAGACCAAGGGTCGGCGTCTGGTGGTGCTCGCCGCCCCAGGCGACCGGCGCGACGAAGACGTCCACGAGATTGCGCGCTTGTGCGCCGGCAAGTTCGACCACTATATCTGCCGACGTGACGACTCGACCCGCGGCCGCGGCCCCGAAGAGGTTCCCCGCTTGTTGCGCGCCTCACTGATCGAGGCCGGTGTCGAAGAAAGCCAGATCGAGCTCGTCCCGGATGAGCAGGAGGCAGTGCAACGCGGCCTGACGCTGGCCCGACCCGGCGATCTACTGTTGGTGTTCGCAGACGCTATCAAGCGTAGTTGGGAACAAATTACTCACTTCTCCCCCGACGACACGGAGCGGCAAACAGCTCCCACCGCCAGTCTCCAGATCGAGCCTGGCGCGTTCATCGCCCAAGACCTCGAGCTCGACGAGCAAAGCAGCTTCGTGCGCGACGAGCGCGGAGTCAGATTGGCGCGGGAGGATGGGGACTAACTCCCATGGAGCTCCGCGACTCTCGGCGCCTCACCGGCCCCAACATCTTGTGGCACCGTGCCAGTGCGGTGATCGACGTTTCACTCGAGCCCGACGAGCAGGCGTCGTCGGTCATTGACTCCTGGCAACGGCAGGCCCGACGAATCCTGGAAGCTATCGACTGGGAGGCCGAAGACCTAGCGCATCGCGTCTTCGCCAGCGGTGTCAGCCTGGCGATCTCGGCACCGATTGACGCTCTCTACGCCGCCACCGAAGTCAACGAGTGGGCCTTCGAGGCGGCTAGCGCCGAGCTCGCCGGCCAGTCGCTGCCCGAGCTCGAGGAGGCTAGCCAGCGTCTGAGCCGGATCATCGCCGAGGAGCGTAATCCGGCCGTGTTGGCGATGCAAGCCGCCGCCACCACGCGACGGGTCGCCTTCCTGTGGGACGACGATGAGGTGTCGGTGGGTATGGGCTGCGGGTCCCGCACCTGGGCGGTGGATGCGATCCCCGCTCCTGAAGCGGTCGAGTGGCAAAACGTCCACGATATCCCGGTGGCTTTGATCACCGGCACGAATGGCAAAACGACTACCGTGCGACTGCTGGCCAAAATGGCGCAGGCGATGGGTCACGAGCCAGGGCTGTCGTCCACCGATGGTTGCTGGGTGGCAGGCGAGGAGATCGGCGAGGGTGACTACTCCGGTCCCGGAGGCGCCCGCTTGGTACTGCGCGACCGACGGGTTGATCTGGCGCTGCTCGAAACCGCCCGCGGCGGCATGCTGCGACGCGGCCTCGGGGTCGAGCGCGCTGATGTCGCGATCATCACCAACGTCGCCGAAGACCATCTTGGCGAATGGGGGGTGCATGATCTCGACGAACTGGTCGAAACCAAATTTGTCGTCGAGAAAGGCACCAGGCGCCTGGTGCTCAACGCCGATGATCCCAAGTTGCGCTCGCATCCGGATCGCCGAGGACTGCGTCGTGTCTGGTTCGGTTGTGAGCACGATGCGCTGGTGGTGCAGGCCAACGTCGAGACAGGAGACGAAACCGCGGTGCTCGAGGGAGACGAGTTGGTCGTCCACGATCGCGAGGGCCGAGAGATGATCGCCCGACTCTCCGAGGTGCCGATGACCTTGGGAGGAGCCGCCCGACACAATGTCTACAATGCCCTCGGCGCAATCTGCGTCGCTCGCCGTCTCGGCCTATCGACAGCAGCGATCCGCCAAGGCCTCGTCACGTTCGACTCTTCGGCGGAGGAGAACCCTGGCCGGCTCAACCGCTTCGATCTCGGCGGCGTGCAGGCTATCGTTGACTTCGCCCACAATCCCCACGGTCTCGAAGCGCTCCTCGACATGGGCCGCGCCTTACCGGCCAAACGACGTTTGGTGCTGATCGGCCAAGCCGGCGACCGCGACGACAACTCCATTCGCGAGCTACCGCGGATGGTGTGGAAGACCCGTCCCGATCGGGTGATTCTCAAAGAGCTGGTCAAGAATCTCCGCGGCCGGGAGCTCGGTGACGTGCCGGCCCTGATGGCCGACGAATTCCGTCGACTCGGCGCCCCAGAGCATGCACTCGAGCACGCCCCCAACGAGCTCGCCGCAGTTGAGCAAGCCCTGCGATGGGCCCAGCCGGGGGACCTGCTGCTGCTGATCACCCACGAGGAACGCGAACGGGTCCTCGACTACGTCAAAGAGTTGGCGCGAATGGGCTGGCAGCCGGGGGACGACTTGCCGGCTACGGCTGTCGACTGAGCCGGCGAGACGCCGGCGCTCCCAGTAGGGGAGGTGCTCGGCGGGTGGGGAACATCCTAAGGGCCGGCGAGACGTCGTGCTCCCGGATGGGACGCTTTGACACCAACCGACCCACAGAGAGTGCGGCTGGCAAGAGCCCAGCGGCGAGTCACCACCTCACCGTCCAATTCGTTAACGCTCTGTGAGTAAATAACCTTGTCGAATAAGCACTGTCTATTGGCTACGTTGCGTTGTTTACATTCAAAAACCTGTCGGATGGAATTCTCTTCAACTCGAGATTCTCATGGAGATAGACATGTCTAGAGTTCACCGTGCCACGTTTCTGCTCGTGCTTTTCAGCTTGATTCTCGGTCAGCCGATCCTGGCTGAAGAAGCCGAAACCCTCATCCTCTTCGATCCGACGCCGCCACCGGAGACTCCCGAGAGCATCGTCTTCGACCGTCACGACAATGCTTACATCACCCTCTCGACCACCGGTGAGATCCGCAAGATCGCCCCAGATTTTTCACAGAGCTCGCTCGCCTTCATGCCGATCGGCGCTCCCTGCGGTATGGCGCCCACCCTCGCCCTCGGCTTGGCGATCGATATCTTCGATCGCCTCTACGTCGCGGTCACCGCCTGTGATCCGTCCAACACCGGGATCTGGAAGGTCGACACCGATGACGGCTCTATCGAGCTAATCGCCAATGCCCCAAGCGCCACTATTTGGAACGGCATCGACGTCCACCGCGGTTTCATCTACGCTGCCGACACCTTCGACGGCCTGGTGTGGCGTATACCGCTCCACGGCGGCAGCCCTGAGATCTGGGCCGACGACCCGCTTCTCAAACGACCACCGGGAGCCGTTTTCCCCGGTCCCAACGGTTTACAGTTCTTCCGCGGCAAGATCTTCGTCGCCAACTCCTCCACCGGCACCATCGTCGGCATTCCGATCCGCCCCAACGGTACCGCAGGACAAGCCTTCGTCAAAGCCACCCTACCCTTCCCGCAAGGCTGCGACGAATTCACCTTTGATCTTTTCGGCCGCATCTACTGCACCACCGATCCGTTCAACACCATCGTCCGGCTCGACCCCGACGGCTCGAGTGAGATCCTGCTCACTGCCGACGACCTTCTCGACGGTCCAACCTCCGTCGCCTTCGGCCGCCGCGGCCAGAATCGTCGAAACCTCTACATCACCAACGCCGCCTTCCCCATCTTCACCACCACCTTCCGCCCCAGCCTGATGCGGTTGCGCGTCGACATCCCGGGAGCACCGTTCGAATTCTGAGAAACGTAGATGCCCGGGCCTGAAGGCCCGGGAGCTCCTTGGCACTACGCCACATGCCGGGAGCGCCGGCGTCCCGCCGGCATTTCGGGCGCTCAGCACCCGACCCGCTCCTACCGCCGCAACCGCCGAATCGCCGCAATCCCCGCCATCGGCCCCAACGCCAGCACCGGAAACGCCCACCGCCAGCCGAACATCTCGACGAGCTCGGGCACCAAATGAATGGTTACCGTCGTCAGCAAGAACCCCAGAGACGTTTGAAGCGTCAACGCCGTGCCGACGGCGTGCTGAGGAGCAACCTCAGTGACAAGAGCAGAGAACTGCGCGGAGTCGGCGACGACAAAAAAGCCCCAGATCCAGGCAAACGGCACCAGAATCCATGGACTGGCGCCGAGGGTGAACCCGATCCCCAGCGAGCACAATCCACTGGCCGCCATCGCCTGGATCACCAGCCTGTCGCGACCGGTGCGATCCGCGGCCCAGCCACCCCAGACACAACCCAAACCACCCGCTGCAATGGCGCCGAAGGCCGCCGCGTCGACCCAGGGAATATCAACGATCCCGCTGCCATCGTTCGCGCCACCCGAACGAGCTTGGGCACTAGCCAGCAGGAACGCGGGAATCCACGCCCACATGGCGTAGAGCTCCCACATGTGCCCAAGATAGCCGAAGGTGGCGAGGCGGGTGGGACGGTGCTTCATGACCGTGCCCACCAATGCCCAAGAAAAGGGTTTGCTGGCAAACGGGTAGGGGCCGTCGCGATAACCGACCGCAACCATGATCGACGCTACCAGCGCTGCCAACGACGCCGACAGCACTACCGTGCGGTAACTGGTATCGCCCAATGCCCGGATCAGATACGGCGTCGCCTTGCCGACCACCAAGGCGCCGACGATCGAGCCGATGGCGAAACCTCGGGCGACACGGAACCAGGTGGCGATCATTTTCATTGCTGGCGGGTAAACACCGGCAATGAAAAATCCGGTGAGGAAACGCAGCCCCAGAGCCTGGCCGTAGGTCGGCGCGACGATCAGGGCGCCGTTGGCGACCGCCGCCAGCAGGGCACAGACCGCAAAGTAACGACGCGCGGGTATTAGATCGGCGAGGTTGAGAATGGCCGCGAGCGCCGTTCCGGCGACAAAACCGACTTGCACCATGGTGACCAGCAAGGCGCCCTCGGCAACCGACAGATCCCACAGCTGACGCAGCTGTGGCGACACCGCACTGGCGGTGAACCAGGGTGAAACGCCGAGCAGCTCAGCGCCGGTGAGGAGCGCCAAGATTTGCCAGCGGCGAGGATCGGAATCGGCGGTCGTATTCATGATCGTGGGGCTCCCGACGTTACACCAATGCTGCCCTGCGATCAGCCAGAGGCCGTTCAGCACCGCTTGCGACGGTTCCAGAGTCGATGGTATCCTCGCGAAATATCCGAGACTTCCGTGGCCCGCCTCCATGGTCCGTTTCTCCTTTTTCAATCACGCTAGGAGAATGAAATAGCTATGCGTCGAACAATCTTCTTGGCACTCTTGTGCTCCCTTCTTTTCGGCTCGTCCGCGTTCGCCGGCTCGATCTCAGGCACGATTACTTTCGACAGCGACATGCCTAAACTGCGGCCGGTCAAGATGGACGCCGACCCTGACTGCGCGAAGAAGCACAGCAGCCCGGTGTTCCCTGAGTTCCTCGCCGTCGGTAACGGTAACGGCCTCGCCAACGTCTTCGTCCAGGTGAAGAACGCTCCGGCGTCGTCCGCCGCAGTCCCGACCGAGCCGGTCGTTATCGACCAGAAGGGCTGTCGCTATATCCCCCATGTGGCGGGCGTTATGGCGGGCCAGCCCCTCTTGTTCAAGAACTCTGATGGCATCTTGCACAACGTGCATGGTCTCCCCAAGGAGAATCGCGAGTTCAACATCGGCATGCCGCCGACGCTGAAAGAGAAAGTCCAGACGTTGAACAAGCCGGAGCCGGTCTTCAAGGTCAAGTGTGATGTGCACCCTTGGATGAACTCCTACGTGGCGGTGATGAGCCACCCCTACTTCTCGGTCTCGAGCATGGACGGCAAGTTCGAGATCGGCGACGTGCCGGACGGCACCTACACGATCGAAGCCTGGCACGAGAAGCTCGGCACCCAAACCGCCGAAGTCAAGGTTTCCGGCGGCGCTGCCACCTCCGACTTCTCGTTCAAGGCACCGCCGAGAAAAAAATAAGCCTCGCGGCCCAGCGAGTGTAGCGACCGGGCGCCTCCGGCTAGCGAAGGCGCGTTGACGTGAAGCCGGGTACGTCCCGGTCACGGCCTCCCACAACCGCGATAGGAAAAGTCATGAGCGATCACGAGCACGAGCACCACGAAGAACTGTCCTTCTGGCGCAAGTACGTTTTCTCGACCGATCACAAAGTGATCGGCATCCAGTACACCATCACAGCGCTGATCTTCCTCTTCTTCGGCTTCACCTTGATGATGCTGATGCGCTGGCAGCTGGCCTTCCCCGGCAAGGCGCTGCCGATCATCGGAGCGCTGTTTGGCCCCGACCGCATGCCCGGCGGCATCATGTTGCCCGAGTTCTACAACCAGCTCGGTGCAATGCACGGCACGATCATGGTGTTCATGGGTGTCGTGCCGCTCGCTGTTGGCGGCTTCGGCAATTTTGTGGTGCCGCTCCAGATCGGCGCACCCGACATGACTTTTCCGCGGCTCAACATGTTGAGCTATTGGTGCTACTTCGTCGGCGGCGTGATCATGTTCGCCAGCTTCTTCGTGCCCGGCGGCGCGGCCCAGTCCGGCTGGACCTCCTACCCGCCGCTCTCCGACATCGCCACCCAGGGACAAACCTGGTGGCTGTGCGGCATGATGGCTCTGATCTTCTCTTCCCTCCTGGGCGCCATCAACTTCATCACCACGATCATCCAGCTGCGGGCCCCCGGACTGAGCTTCTTCCGCTTCCCGTTCTTCGTGTGGGCACAGTTCGTGACATCGTTCCTGCTGTTGCTGGCGTTCCCGCCACTGCAAGCCGCATCTTTCTTCCAGCTGATGGACCGAATTTTCGGTACCAGCTTCTTCATGCCGGAAGGCCTGGTGATCAGCGGCGAGCTGTCCGCGGCCACCGGCGGCGGCAGCCCGATCCTGTGGCAGCACCTGTTCTGGTTCCTGGCCCACCCCGAGGTCTACGTGCTGATCCTGCCGGCTCTGGGAATTGTCGCCGAGGTCATCGCCAACAACACACGGCGCCCGATCTGGGGCTACAAGTCGATGGTCTACTCGCTGATCTTCCTCGGCTTCATGTCGTTCATCGTGTGGGCGCATCACATGTTCCTGACCGGCATGGGCTCGTCGATGTCGGCGTTCTTCCAGACCACGACGATGATTATCTCGATACCCTCGGTCATTATTTTGACGGCCTTGATCCTGTCGCTGTGGGGTGGCTCGATCCGCTTCACGACACCGATGCTCTTCGCCCTGGCTTTTCTGCCGATGTTCGGAATCGGTGGTCTCACCGGATTGCCGCTCGGTCTGGCCTCCACCGACATTCATTTGCACGACACGTATTACGTGATCGGGCACTTTCATTATGTTGTGGCGCCTGGAACCTTGTTCGCGATGTTCGCGGGTATCTACTACTGGTATCCCAAGGCCACCGGTCGCAAGATGAGCGACTTTCTCGGCAAGCTCCACTTCTGGCCCAGCCTGATTTTCATGAACGGTATCTTCATGCCGATGATGATCCAGGGTTTGGCAGGCATGCAGCGGCGGCTCTACGACGGTGGTGAGATTTATGCCCACACTCAAACCGCGCTCCACTGGCACAAGGTGATCTCGATCTCCGCCTGGGGCTTGGCTCTGGCGCAGATCCCATTCATCATCAATTTCTTCATGAGCCTCCGGAATCCGAAGACGGCAGGGGACAACCCGTGGCACTCCACCACCCTCGAGTGGGCGGCTCCGTCGCCGCCGCCGCATGGCAACTTCACCGAGCTGCCGACCGTCTACCGCGCGGCTTATGAGTACAGCCACCCGGATCATGACGAAGACTACCTCCCTCAATTCCAGGCCGATCGGCAGGCAAAGCCAGCCGCTGCCACCACTTGAAGCGTGCTCTGAGGAGATCAATCAATGTCTATGGCGATCCCTTATACCGTTGAGCCGCGGCCCGATACCGGCCTCAACAACGTCAAGATTGGCATCTGGCTGTTCCTGGCCTCGGAAGTGATGCTGTTCGGCGGACTCTTCGCCGGCTACATCATTCTGCGGGTGGGCTCAACCGACTGGCTGCCGGGCTCTCATTTCGGCCTCTCCGTGCCGTTGGCCTTCACCAACACCCTGGTGCTCATCACCTCTTCGGTGACCATGGTGATGGCCTGGGCGTCGCTGATCCGCAAGGACTTTTCGAAGTACCGCCTTTACATGGGAATCACGGTACTTTGTGGCCTCGGCTTCATGGTGATCAAGTACATCGAGTACACCTCCAAGTTCAGCCATGGCTACTATCCGTCGACCCACATCTTCCTGGCGCTGTACTTCACCCTGACCGGCCTGCACGGCATCCACGTCATTGCGGGCATGAGTTACAACGCTTACCTGTGGGGTCCCGGCGCCAAAATGTGGGAAACAGCCCCCGAGCAATTCACCAATCGGGTCGAGGCCTCGGGCCTCTTCTGGCATTTTGTCGACCTGGTGTGGATCTTCCTGTTCCCGGTGCTCTACCTACTTTGACGAGGAAGGAGAACTCATGAGCCATCACGATATCGATATCGACAAAACCGTCCGCACCTACATGTTGGTGTTCGGCGCCCTGATCATCGGCACCATCTTGACGGTGGCGGCTTCCTACCTCCACCTTCCCCCGGGACCGGGAATTGCACTGGCGCTATTGATCGCTTGCGCCAAAGGCTCGCTGGTAGTGCTCTTCTTCATGCATCTGATCGACGAGAAGAAGTTCATCTACTGGCTCATGGGGCTGGCGGTCGTGTTCTTTGCCTTTGAGCTCTTCGTGCCTCTGCTCACCGAGTTGGACAACATCAACCTCGGGTCTTAGGTGTAGATATGTCTCTCAAGGCAGTCCACATTTTCTTCGTCACAATCGCGACTGCGATCGCCGTCTTCTTCGGCGTGTGGTCGGTCCAGCAAGTTCTCGCCACGGGCACTGCCGCCGATTGGGTGCTGGCGATCCTGGCGGTCTTGATGGCCCTTGCGCTGCCACCTTACGGCGTTTGGTTCCTCAAGAAAATGAAGAAGGTAGGCTACGTATGAGTCGTTTCTCACACCGCTCTCTCCTTCTCGTACTGGCGAGTCTCGTCATGCTGGCGCTGGCGAGTAGCGCGTTCGGCTGTACAGTCTGCTTCGGCGATTCGGACGCTCCGATCGTCAAAGGCCTGGAAGCCTCGGTCATATTTCTGGTCGCGGTGACCTACACCCTGCTCTTCGGCGGTGTGACGACTTTCATTTTGCTGCGGCGCCGCGCCCGACGATTGGGCGAGCTGCAGACCGCGTCGGTCAGCGACGTTCGATCCCACTAACCAAGGAGCTTTGGCATGGATCGGTTTCTAGGACTCCCAGACCTGGCCTCGGAGCATGGGGCACGCCTCGACTATGCGACCGGGCTGGTGCATTGGTTGATGTTTGCTCTCTTTGTCATCTGGGGAGCTCTCTTCGTTTTCATCCTGTTCAAGTTCCGTCAGAGCCGCAACCCGAAGGCGAGTTACAAGGGACTGCAGAGTCACTTGTCGAGCTACGGTGAGGTCGCTGTCGCGGTGTTCGAGGTTGTCCTGCTGCTCGGCTTTTCGATCCCGCTCTACTCTGAGCGTGTCGACGACGTGCCTGACGAATCCGAGGCGGTGGTGGTGCGAGTGATCGCCGAACAATTCGCCTGGAACGTCCACTACCCAGGTCCCGACGGCATTTTCGGGCGTACCGATGTGAACATGATCGACGTCGAGTCCAACCCCATTGGTCTCGACCGCGACTCGGAAGGCGCCGCTGACGACGTCACCACGGTCAATCAACTGCATCTACCGGTCGACAAACCAGCGGTTATCAGGCTGTCGTCGAAAGACGTGATCCACAGCTTCTTCATCCTCGCCATGCGGGTCAAGCAAGACGCGATCCCGGGCATGGAGTTCCCGCTGTGGTTCGTGCCGACGATTACCACCAACGAGATGCGCGAGAAGCACGGTGACGAGTTCAACTACGAGATC
>JAJCXQ010000884.1 GCA_029263355.1 Acidobacteriota bacterium
CGCTTGGCGCCAGTGCTGGCCGCCCTGCGCCGATCGACGAGCCATCGCCAGCCACAGGCCTGCCAACCGTTGCAGACGCCAGCCACAACGCCTTCGGACGTGTGCTTCCCAACGCCAGCTCCACAGACGCGGCCCGCATGCACGCCGGCAAACGGGTGTTTGTGCGCACTTGGCGGCCGGTCGGCGACAGCCCTGATCTGATCGCCGGACTCGGCCCGCTGTACAACGCCGATTCATGTGAATCATGCCATTTCAAAGACGGACGTGGCGGGCCCAGAGAAACACCACAACCCTCGCCGCAGTTGGTCTTTCGGCTCGACCCCAGGCCGGGCGCCGACACTCACGGTTGGGGAGAACAGCTCCAAGACCGGGCGATCGACCGAACGCCGGAAGGCCGGATCGCGATCGAGCACCAACTGAAGACTGGACAGTATGGTGATGGCGAAGAGTTTCTTTTGCACCAGCCGCTGTACCGCGTGCTTGGCGTCGACCTCCAACCCCGCCTGTCACCCCGGGCGCCACCGACCTTGGTGGGCGTTGGCCTGCTCGAGTCGGTGGCTGCCACTGAGATCGTCGCCTGGGCGGATCCCGATGACCGTGACGGAGACGGCATTTCGGGACGCGCGCGCTGGGTCACGACGGACACCGGGCCGAGACTCGGGCGTTTTGGCTGGAAGGCTTCGCAGCCATCGCTGGACACACAGGTAGCCGCAGCATTGGCTGAGGACATGGGCATCACCTCCGTTCACCGTCCTGGAGCCGGGGGTGAATCGGAAATCACCGAGACGGATTTTGCACGGTTGATCGACTATCTTCGGCTATTGGCGCCGCCAGCTCGCCGCGAGGGAGCGGCTACAGCCATCGACCAAGGAGAGCGGTTGTTCGAGCAGGTGGGCTGCGCGGCGTGTCACCGACCGCGGCTAATCACGGCCGCAGCCAACGAGATTGCGGGTCCCTTAGCGCTGGCCGAACAGACCATCGATCCATACACCGATCTATTGCTACATGATTTGGGTGACGAGTTGGCGGACGATGGCATCGGCGACGAGGGTGCCGAGGCCGGTGAGTGGCGCACCGCGCCGCTGTGGGGCCTAGGCCTGATGAAGACCGTCAACGGTGGCTTGTACCTACTGCACGACGGTCGCGCGCGTTCATTTGAAGAAGCGATTCTGTGGCACGGCGGCGAGGACCAGCCCGCGCAGCAGCGTTTCTCGGAGCTCGGCGGCAGCGAGCGCGCCGCCCTGGTCGCGTTTCTCGAGACACTATGATGCTCTAAACACTGCAGTGCTCTAAACACTGTAGTACTCGAAAGACTGTAATGCTCGAGACCCCGGAAGTGGATCTGCACCAGACATGAAGGCTCCCTAGCCCTCAAGGTTCGCGAATCGCCAGCCGGCCGGAGAAGAGTTGGATCGGCAGATGGCTGCGTGCCGCCCAAGCTGCTTCGTGATGCTGCGCGAGGGGAAAAGCAAAATGTAGGAACTGGCGGCCGAATTCGAAGCCGGCTTCTTTCATAGCGTGGGCCATGCCGAGGGTCGCCTCGTAGTTGTCTCGCGGCCAGCCGCTGTCGAGATAGAACCGTTGATGCTCGTGCCCCGCGGAGCCTTCCTGGCGCACCCGATGGATCAGATCGTCCCGATAGCCGAAGCTCGACGACAGACAGGCGGCGTTGCCGAACACCTGCGGCCACTGCCAGGCGAGGTAAAACGAGACGACTCCGCCGAGGGAAGAGCCCATTACAGAAGTCCAGCGCGGCTCGGGGAGGGTGCGATATTCGGTGTCGATGGTCGGCTTGATCTCCTCCACCAAGGCGCGACCCAAGAGCTCGTAACCTGGCTGCGTGTAGTCTTGCCGGCGATCGGTGGTGTGTAACCCAACGACGATCACCTGATCGATGATGTTCATGGTGTCGAGACGGTCGAGGGTCTCGTCAATTTGCCATTCACGGCCGAGAAAGGCCTCTTCTGGGAAGAACAGATTGCGGCCGTCGTGCATGTAGATGACAGGAAAGCGCTTGAGGTTATTCTCACCATAACCTGGCGGTAGGTAGACGCGGAATTCGAGACTGCGCCCTAACACCTGGGCGAAGAAAGGCCGCCGACGGCTGATTCGGCTGCGTCCACCGTGGTTGAAGTAGGGATAGATATCCCGTGGGCCGCTGGCGGTGAGGATCACAAGTTTGTTGGTTCCTTGGGACCAAAGGAAACGGTCACCGTCGCGGATACACGGCTTGAGCTCCAAGGAGCTGTGCTCGGCCGCCACATCGAAGTCGTAACGTCCTTCCTCCGGACTCGTAGCGATCGGCTCGAGGTCACGCTGCCAGTCGCTGGCGGTGCGCAGCACCATGGCGCCGGATTCCAGCGGATAGAAGATGCGAAGCCTACGTTGAAACAAAGAACCCTCCAGCGGCTGAAACGTGTCCTCTAGTGTCTCGTCTGCGGCGTCATCTTGCTACGTCTCGAGCCTAGCGTCCACTGGCTCGCGTCGGGCCCGCGGTCAGCGGAGCTGGGTCGTGATGGCTCTGGCGCGCCAACCGTCCACCCGGTTGTTCCGGCAATCTCTGCGAGATTCCGCCGGCTTGAGCCTGGCCCCGCTCTCGGCTCGACGTCGCGTCGCCTCACGGCAGGAGGATTGCATACGATAGAGAGAAGCTAGTTTGGGAGTCTCCAAAGGCTGGACAAACTCAGGCTGGAAGCCGAGTCGTACGGTTTACTGTCCCCTCTGGGAGACGGCGATGATCAAAATTCTCACTCTTTTCCTGGGTCTCTATAGCGGCCTGCAAACGGTCGAGCTCGAGGTTGCCGAGTCGGTGGCCAGCGTGGAGCTCCGGCTCGACGGTGCCCCGGTCGGCACGCTGACGCAACCGCCGTGGGTGATGCGTGTCGATCTCGGACCCGCGCTTGCCCCCCATGAGCTCGTTGCCGTCGCCCGCGATGCAGCGGGCGTTGAGCTCGGTCGCGCGAGGCGCTGGGCTAACCGTAAAATCGAGCTGCCGGAGGCAGGTAGCGCTACGCCATATAACTCCGAAACCGCCGTCCTCCTGAAACTCGATCCGGGCGTCCGTCTGCCTCCGGTAGCGGAGATGCAATCCTGGTTCTCGGCGGATGGCGAGCCCCTCGAAGTGTTGCGGGTCGAGTCGACGGCCGCCGAGGTAGTGATCGTCAGGGACCCCGCAGTCCAAGCGTATCTCGAGCGTACGGCAAGCTTCTTTTTCCAACTTCGCTTGGAGTTGCAGCAAGATTGGGACGCCGTCACTCTAACCAACAAAGAGGCTTTTGTAGCTACCAGCCGTAGGGTGCTTCTGGAACGTGGCGACGAGGTCAACGCGCGGCGTGCAGCCCTCATCTGGGAGCAATGGCGGAGTGCGTTCAGTTTCGGCGACGACACCAGTGTCCGCTTCATCTCGCCGCGGGCAGCGCCGGTGTCACGGATTGCAAGCCATGGCATGATCTTCAATCGCACCGCCGAGTTGCCGTCTAACAAACAAGGATTGTTGTGGCACAACGCCCTCGTCCGACCACTCTACTTCCGTCCCCGCGTCTCAGACGCCGTTGCCATGGCGGGGCTCGAAGCCCACGCCGGTCGGCGACGTCGAGTGGTCGTGCTGATGATGGAGGGGGAGGCTATGGGTCCCAGCCGCTACCCGCCAGCCGTGGTCAGGAGTTATCTCGAACACCTCCACGTGCCGCTGTACGTCTGGAAATTTGGCATCGCTGCTGAACCGACTGCAACTTGTGAGACGCTCGCTCCTGAGACGCTGGAGACTCTCGACGGCTGGGGAAAAGTGCGGGACTTGACACATCCTCAGCTGCTTAGCGACGAAGCGATACCGGATTGGCTCGATCGCATAGCAGCAGCGGCTGAAGAGGTGCGTAAAGAGCTTCGTCGGCAGCGAGTCGTCTGGCTACGGGGCTCTCATCTACCGCATCGCATCACACTTTCCGAACCGGCGGCGGGGGGCCGTCTCGCCGGGTCACTGGCCTCGGTCACTGCGGCCTCGGTCACCGCGCAGGGAGTGCACTGATGGTCGAGTTCCTGACTCTCTTCCTCGGTCTGACCAGCGGCCTGCACACCGTCGAGCTGAGTGTTGCGGGACAGGTCGCCACGATCGAGGTCCAGCTTGACGGCGAGCCGCTCGCGACCTTGACCGAAGAGCCTTGGACCGTCGACTGTGACTTGGGGCCCAAACCCTTGCCCCACGACCTGGTGGCCATCGCCCGCGACGCCGACGGTGAGGAGCTCGACCGCGCCGAGCAGTGGATCAACATGGCCTCGCTGCACTCGGCGGCGACCCTAGCGGTCAGCTCCGACGCGGACGGCCAAGCACGGGCACTGCGCGTCGAGTGGCAGAGCATCGGCACCACCGAGCCGCAGCAGATCGAAGCGACCTTCGATGGCCAGCCCCTGGACACGACGGATCCGGAGCACATTCCTCTACCGGCACACGATGGTGATGACTTCCACTACGCCAGCGCCGCGGTCGAATTTTCCGCCGCCCAGAGCAGCCGGCGCGAGACCGAATTTGGTGGCGCCCGCACCGACAAGATCTCGACTCAGTTGACGGCGGTTGTCCTCGATCTGGAAGGCCGGTCGCGCTTGCCGTCAGTGGCCAAGATGCGAACCTGGTTTCTCAAACACGGCGAGCCGCTCGAGATTCACGGTATCGAAAAGGGCGCCATGGATCTGATTGTGGTACGGCAGCCAGGTGCGCATGCCGTGCTCGATGCGCTGGCCAAGACCGCCCTCGAGATCAGCTACAAACCCGGCCAAGGACCTGCGGGAGCGTGGCGTGATTGGGATCCGGAACACCTCTTCGCTGGCGATCCAGCCACCGTCGCGACGCGTCTCCGGACCCAAAACTACCGGCTGGGTCCGCTGCGTGAATTCGCGGCGCTCAACCATCAGGTGCGGCTTCGCTTCATCTCGCCGAGAGCCGGTCGCTTGTCTCCCGCGGGCCTCGAACCCGAGATGTTTCTGCATTCGAGGACCTACACCGGCAGCGAGGGGGGCTTGAGCTGGCTCGCCCAGCGGCAGCCGACGATGCACTTTGCCCCACGGATCGGTGAGGCGGTCTCGCTAGCGGGCATGATCGCGCGCGCCGGCAACCGGAGACGGGCTGTCTTGCTGATCGCCACCAGCGTCGCTCCCGGCGCCAGCGAACAGTCTCTGGCCGACACCCGTGAATTGCTCCGCGCCCTGCAGGTGCCGCTTTATGTCTGGTCGGTCGCGGCGTCCGATCTGGGCTGGGGAGAAGCGATCGACCTCGGTGATCTCGCCAAGCCCAAGGCCGCGGTCACCCGCCTCCAGCGGGCAACGGCCGCCCTCCAGCGCGACCTCGAAGATCAGCGTGTGGTGTGGCTCAAAGGCCGTCACCTGCCACATCAGATCGAGCTCGGCGCCGAAGCCAAAGGCGTCCGGCTGAGTGGGTCGTGAACACTGGTCTCGAGGGTCAACGCACGTCGGTCAGCACGAGAGTTGCATCGACCGCTCTGTCGATCCTCCGCAGATACACGGCGTAGGCCTGCAGGCAGCGGGCGACCGCCGGGTGGTCATCACCCACCGTCGCCTCATACATCGCCAACGCGCGTTCGAAATGTGATTCCGCCAACGCCGCCTCGCCGGTCAGGTCGTAGAGCACCGCCAGCTCTTGAAACGTGTCGGCGATTCGCCGGTGCTTGGGTCCCAACTGCTGCTCACGAAGGCTCAGGGCCCGTTCGAGGAGTGGTCGAGCAGCGGCATAATCAGCCATCTCTCGCAGCACCACACCAAGGTTGGCAAGGTGGGCTCCGAGGGCAGGACTCTCGGGCCCGCTCGCCGCCTCGATCATCTCCAGGGCCTCACGCTGCAGGGACAGGGCCTCCTCCAATCGGCCGCTCATCAGCCGCTGGCGAGACAACGCGCTGAGCGTCGATGCGATCACTGGATGGCCGGGTGGTCGATGTCGGCGATTGACGGCGAGCGAGCGCTCGAACAGAGGTCCAGCTGCCGCAGGATCGTTCATCTCCAGATAACAGCTGCCTAATTTGTTGAGGGAGAGCCCTACTTCTACGTGATCTGGATCCAGTGTCGTCTCGCGCAGTGTCAGCGAGCGCTCGAGCAACGGAATCGCCTGGGCAAAGTTGCCGAGCAAGCTGTGGACGGCCCCCAGAGTCTCCACCGCATAAGCCACATCGGAGTGATCGGGTCCGAACGCCTCTTCCATGATGTCGAGGGCGCGCTGGCCAAACACCAGCGCCTGCTCGTAGTCACCTTGCAGCATCTGTGTCCGCGCCAGCGTCCGTGTCGTCCACCCGACGCGGGCATGATCGGGTCCCAGAGAGGCGACCCGAATCCGTAGGGCTCGCTCCAACACCGAGCGAGCGCGGCGGTAGTCGCCGCTACTGTTGAACAGAACACCTTGCAGGAAAAGATTCTGCGACAGGTCGAGATGGTCCGGGCCGAGCGTCCGCTCCAAGGTCGCTAGCGCCCGGGTAAACGTCTCCTCGGCTCGAGGGAAGTCACCGAGCGCCCATTGGCTGAGCCCCAGGTCAGTTTCACTGTGGGCGATACGCGGATCGTCCGCTTCGAAAATCTGGCGCTGAACATCCAGCACCGCTTCGCGAAAATGTAGCGCACGCGGATAATCGCCAGCCTCGTAGGCCAGCCAGCCGAGCTCTTGAAGCGTCGTCACGGTCTCCGCATGCTGGCGGCCCAACTCCGCCTGGAAAATCTCCAACGAACGCTGGAGTAGCGACTCGCCAGGCTCAAACAGGTCGAGATGACGGTAGGCGGCTCCCATCTGAAACATCAGCCGAGCCTGAACCAGATCCTGCCCGGCGAGCTCGATCTCCATACGTTCGACTGCTTGGTCGAGTCTCTTCTCGGCCGAGACCGGTCTGCGATCGGCGTAGGGATTGAGGTCCTCGAAGATCTCCTGCAGGAAGTCCGCCACCTGGTTGGCGCGCTCCGCCTCCTTCTCCGCCCGGTGGAGCGCGATGGTGGTCATGAGCAAACCGAGCAGGAGTGCGGCGACCACCAAGCTGCCGGCGATGACGGCGAGCCGGTTGCGCCGTACGAATTTCTTCAGCTTGTAGATCGTGCTCGGCGGACACGCCTCGACCGGCTCGTGATCGAGGTGGCGGCGGATATCCGCTGCCAGCTCCGACGGTGAGGCGTAACGGCGGGTGCGATCTTTTTCGAGCGCTTTCATGGTGATCCAGTCGAGATCGCCGCTCAGCTGCTGGACCAACGTGGCCACGTCTGCCTGTCGGTTGCGGGCAGCAGCTTCCGAGCTGTCGCCGAGTCTGCTGACTTTGGTGCTCGGACGCGTTGGATCGTCTTCACGGATCCGGCGCCGCATCTCGTCGAAACCGGCCAGCCTCAACTCCTGTGAGTCAAACGGTCGCGCTCCCGCCAATAGCTCATACAGCAGGACGCCGAGGGAGTAGACGTCGCTGCGCGTGTCGATATCGAGGCCGGTCATCTCGGCTTGCTCAGGACTCATGTACTCCGGGGTACCGATCCACTGGCCGATCTGGGTGAACAACGTGCGGTCGGTCAGGCGCTGCGCCGTCGCCTTGGCAACTCCAAAATCGATGATCTTGGGCGCGGCACGGCCATCCTCCATCGCCACCAACACATTAGACGGTTTGATGTCCCGATGAATGATGCCCTTCTGGTGAGCGTGTTGAACCCCGCTGCAAACTTGGCCAAAAAGCGTCAGCCGATCGTCGGTCGTCAAGCGGTGACGATCGCAGTAATCGGTGATCGGCTCACCGTGAATCAGCTCCATCGCTAGATAGGGCTCTCCCCGCTCGGTGGCGCCTGCCTCGAAGACCCTGGCGATGTTGGGATGGTTCATCATCGCCAACGCTTGGCGCTCCGACTCGAAACGCGCGATCACCTCCTGGGTCGCGAGGCCGCTCTTGAGCACCTTCAAGGCGACTCGGCGTCGCATGGGCTTCTGCTGCTCAGCCTCGTAGACCACTCCCATACCGCCCTCGCCGATCTTCTGCAGGACTCGGTAGTTGGCGATCGTCAAGGACTTCATGTCGCTTTTCGATAGGAGTGGCGTAGGCGCGTCGTCCTCATTCGACTCCGCAATGGGTCGAGACATATCGCTCGGCAACGCCTCTGTCTGCGGCAGGTCTTGAAGACGCAACAAAAGCGATTGGACTTCGCGCTGCAACTCTTCGTCACCGTCACACTGGCGAGCCAGGAACGCCTCGCGGGTTGCGGGAGTTTGCTCACGCGCCGCCAGGAAAATCTCCTTGACCTTGGCGTGGCGCTCAGACCCGACATCACGTTCAGACCCGGCATCACTTTCAGACCCCGTACGGCTTTCAGACCCGGCACGGCGTTCAGACCCGGCATCGCGTTCAGACCTGATATCGCGCTCAGAGTTCATCGTTCCATCTCGCCCTGTCAACCAGAAAGAGCCAACCCGCTTTGCCACCGGCTCAATGTTACAGGAGGCCGCATACGAGTCGCCGCCGGGGCCGCCGCCAGCGAGGAGGTCAGTCCCGATGAACCGGCAGTCTCTTTCACATCACCGCGGGCAGCTGGCCACCTACGGTAATGTTAAACTGATCCCCATGCGACCCTTCACAACGGCTCGATGGCAGAGTGCTGCCTGATGTGGTTCATCGGCTTGCTACTGCTGGCTGCCGCCGGGGGCTTGGAGTTCGGCCACCGCTCACGGCAGCGTAAGCTTGGACTGATCGCCTCGACTGAAGTCTGCACCGTCGACCATCTGCGTCAGCTCGCCGCCTCGATGGCAGAGGGGCTTGGCCAGGGTTCGCTGCACTTCAATGCCGCCGTCAGTGGCAAGGTGAGGTGCGACGAGCCACTGGTTTCTGAGCTCGGCGAAGTCGAGTCGATCTACTACTCGATGAACGTGCGGCGTGAACGCGAGGAGCCCCGGCCCCAGAACAGCGGTAGCGCACGGAATAGCAACTCTCGCCAGACACAACAAACGAGCGACCAGCTGGCGCATACAAGGCGTGAGGTCAACTTTGTGATCGAAGACGCTACCGGCCGCCTCGACGTCGACCCAGCGGGAGCAACCTTTACTGCCGAGAAGACCACCTCTCGATTCGAGCCTGCCGGCGCGGGGCCGCAGAATCTGCGCCTCGGTCAATTCACCCTCGATGTGCCCAGCCTGCCGGCAACCGCCGACTCGCGGACTCTCGGTTATCGTTTCAGCGAGGAGACGATCGCAGTGGGGAGCGAAGTCTTCATCCTCGGCGAGGTCACCG
>JAJCXQ010000885.1 GCA_029263355.1 Acidobacteriota bacterium
CCCTATGAGCCCGATCAGAGTCTGACCTTGATGCTCACCAAGGTGGCCAAGGGGGAGACGTTTCCAGCCGTTGGCATCGACACCGACTTGGCGGCTCTGATCGAGCGCATGAAGTCGCTGGCGCCAGCCGCGCGCCCCTCGGCAATCGATGTGGGTGAGCGCCTGTCATGGATTCGCGACAAGCCGCGGATGCGGCGACGCCGATCCGTCCAGATGATGGCGATGATCTTCCTGATGATCGTGACCCTGGCCCTCGGGCTACAAGCCCATCGCATCGGCCGAGAGGCGGAGCGCGCAAACCGCGAAGCGGCGCGAGCCAGCCATGAGGCGGAAACGGCTCGACAGGTGTCAGACTTCCTGGTTGACCTGTTCGAGCTCTCCGACCCGGGGCGGACCCGCGGCAATACTGTGACCGCGCGCGAGATCCTCGATGACGGAGCCGACAAGATTTCGGTGGAGCTCGCTGGTCAACCGGCGATCCAGGCGCGGCTGATGGACACCATCGGCACCGTCTACGGAAAGCTGGGGCTCTTCGATCAGGCGGTGCCATTGCTCGAGAGCGCTCTTGCGACCCGCCAGGACTTACTGGGCAGCGGCGATGCCGAGACCGCAGCGAGTCAGGCGCATTTGGCTTACCTCTACTGGCAACAGGGAAAATTCGACCAGGCCGTACCGCTGTTCGAGACCTCGATCGAGACCCGCGAGCGTCTGTTGGGGCCGACACATCCTGATCTTGCGGACAGTCTCAACGGTCTCGGGATCATCCTGTGGAACCAAGGAAAGTATGCCGACGCCAAGCCGCTCTATCGTCGCGCCCTGACAATTCGCGAAATGACGCTCGGGCCGGAACATCCGAAAGTTGCAGCCAGTCTCGACAATCTGGCGATCGTGTTCAAGGATCAACAACAGCCGGACAAGGCAGAGCCCCTCTACCGTCGTTCGCTACGGATCCGCGAACGCGCCCTCGGTGACGAACACCCGCAAGTCGCGACGAGTCTCAATAATCTCGGCGTGCTGTTGCTCGATCAGAAGCGTTTCGGTGACGCCAAACCCCTCTACGAGCGAGCGGTGGCGATCTGGCAGAAGACCATGGGCCCAGACCATCCTGCGGTGGGTATCGGCCTCGTCAACCTGGCGACCATCCACGATGAGCTCGGCGACCGCGACACCGCCCGGGAACTCTACGGACGTTGTCTGGAGATCTTCGAGGGCTCCGTTGGGCCGGATCACCCATACGTGGCCTATGCCCTGGCGGGGCAGGCGACCGTATTGTTCAACGAAGGACGTTACGCCGAAGCGGAGGCGCCCCTGCAGCGGTCACTGACGATCCTCGAGCAGAGCCTGGGCTCTGAACATGTTGATGTCGGCTATCGACTGAAAGAGCTGGCGCGAGTCTATGATCGGCTCGGTGAGCCGGCGCGGGCACAGTCGTTCATGGCGCGAGCGTTGCCGATCCTGGAACAAGCGCTGGGGCCGGATCATCCGGAAGTCGTCGGGGGGTACTAGCCCGACGTTTCACAAGCTGAGTCGTGGCAGCAAAGTGTTGATCGCTTTGGCGTTCTGCAGCACGTAGAAGTGAACGGACGGCACGTTCTTGTCGAGCAGCTCCTGGGTCTGCTTGGCGGCCCATTCGATGCCCACCTCCATGACGTGTTTGCCTTTGGCGTTCTCGACCGCTTCGGAGAGCTCGGCAGGAATCTCGCAATGGAAGGTGCGCGGGATCGATTGCAGTTGGCGTTTGGTGGTAATGATCTTGAGGCCTGGGATGATCGGGACCTCGATACCTACCTTTCGGCACTCGTCGACAAAGTTGAAGTAATGGCGGTTGTCGAAGTACATCTGAGTGACGATGTACTCAGCTCCGGCATCAACTTTGGCTTTTGTCCAACGAATGTCAGTCTGCAGGTTAGGAGCCTCGAAGTGCTTCTCGGGATAACCCGCCGCGCCGATGCAGAAGTCCGACGGATCGGCGTCGAGCAGGTCTTCCAGATAGCGGCCCTGGTTCATGGCGCTGACCTGCTGGACAAGCTCGACGGCATGATTGTTGACCGTGCGACCGTGCTCGAGGCGTTTGCGGTAGCCGCTATCGTCGCCACGGATCGCCAACACGTTCTCAATGCCTAAATATCGCAGCTCAATCAGGAAATCTTCGGTCTCCTGCCGGGTGAAGCCTTGGCACAAGACGTGAGGAACCGCGTCGATGTCGTATTTGTTTTGGATCAGCGCGCAGACTCCAAGCGTGCCCGGGCGTTTACGCTTGATCTTGCGCTCGATGCCATTGGGGGTCTCGTCGTAGACCACCTGTGCCGCATGGCTTGTGATATCGATGAACGGCGGGCGATGTTGTACCAGGCTTTCGATCAGCCCCAGCAGCCCCTTGATATCACCGCCGCGCAGCGGCGGTATGATCTCGAAGCTGATCAACGGCCGTTTGGCTTCGGCCAGGTGCTCGATGACTTTCATGAAATACTCCTCGACCCTGCTTTCAAAGGACGAGAAACCCATAGCCCACAGGCGAGAGCTCCCGCAATATCGGCCAGCAGGTCGGCGCCGCTGCCGTCGCGCATCGGCACCCACAGTTGAGCAGTTTCGGTCAGCGCTCCCAATAAGATCGCCGCGCCGATGGCCGCCATGAGTGAAAATCGACCAGGTCGTAGTTGGTTGAAGGAATGGAACAGGAATCGCGTTTCGAAGAAGAAGAGTAAACCGTGGACGAGCTTGTCGGTTCCAGTGGGCAATGTCCAGGGGAATTTGTGAGGCATCGTGTCCATTCCGTTGCCGGGAATGAGCAGCAGTAGGAAAACGAGCGCAGTCCATGACAATGCCGCGCCGTGGGCCAGCCAGGGGGAAACGCCACGGGTCTTTGAGCGCGGAATTGGCATCCTCGGCGGTACTATATCGGTTCTTCAGGTACGATCCGCTGATGGAATCTTCGAAACCCGAAGCTCGAGCGGTAGGTCGACGCGACCAGCTGTTGCGTGTGATCCTGATCGCCGCGTGCCTGCTTGGCGCCTTCGAGGCAATGGCTTCGATGATGCGTTGGCGGACTCAGCGGAGCGAGTTGCGGGAGTTGCTACGAGGACCGGAAGAAGGCTCAGGGTTCGCTCGCGTATCGCAACGAATCGGTCTCGAGCGGACCCACCACCACGCTCAGTTGATTGCTACGCGAGCCCTGGTTTATGACGCGATGACCGGCGGCGAGAGTCTTTCCGGTAGCCTGGATGCTTCGGTGGCGCGTTTGTCCGAAGCCCAACGATTGGCGCTCGAGGTGCTGAGGCAGCAACCCAACAGCTGGGAAGCGTCGATGTTCCTGGGCGCAGCTACTTATCTCGAATGGTCGTTCCGTTCCGATCGCCGACTGTATGTCGAGTCGAAAGCGTGGGAGCAACCCTTGTTGAAAGCGGTTGAAGAGGCGAGGGGCAAACGAGAGCCGCGACGGTTCTTGGTCACCGCTTACCTGGAAACATGGGAAGCGCTTTCACCGGAAAAGCGTGCATCTGCCTTCGACTTGGTGCGGGACACGTTCCGTGATGATGTCGACGCGTTTATCGGCCTGGCGGAGGTTTGGATCGAGGTGGCAGGGGACCGGGCGCTAGAAGTGATGCCCGACAGTCCAAGAGTGTGGAAACACCTCGCAGTGACCTACGCTCGAGTCAACGATTGGGAGTCATTCCGCCTCGCTCACAGCCGCTACCTCGACGTCTGGGAGCAGCAACTGACGAAGGATCTGGACGAAGCTGAGGAGCGCCTGCGGCTCGGGGACCTCTCTACCAGTCGCGACATGTGTCTGAGAGTGTTGGTCGACGCGCCTCGTGACGGGCGGTTCGCGCCGTTGGCTACCCGCGCTCTCGAGATTTTTCCGCCCGGTCTACACGGCCTGAGAAATACCGAAAAGCTCCGTGAGTGGCTCGACTGGGCACTGGATCTGAGTACGGTGTCGGTGGTGCCATTCTCGCCGCAGACTCTGGGCCGGCTGACGGATTCGATCGGCGATCTCGACGCGCCGAGCGGCGCCCTCGCCGCCCTGATTGGAAAGGACGCCTACCGCACCGGCAGGTACGAGCGACTCGATGAGTCGAAGCAGAGCAAGGCTTGGGGCAGGTTCTTGATCGTCAAATCCAAGTGGCTGTTAGAGAGGAACGAGGTTGCCGCGGCGGACGAAGCATTGGACGATGTCCACCACTCGTTACATGGCTCCTCAGGCTATTGGCTGGCCCGTCAGCGGGTGGCCCGGGCGGCGGCTGACCTGCAAGGTCTGGCGGTCGCCAACGAGAGACTCGCGAGCTTGCAGAAGCGTCGGTGGGAAATTGACGAATGGCGAGAGTTGGTTGCCCGGAAGATCATCGAGGTTTACCCCGAGCCGCTCCCCCAAGCACTCTCCACCCTGAAGATCGAAGTTGAGCCCAAGCCCGGGGCGGGCGCCGTGATCGCCATCGTTTGGGATGGTAGTGAGATCGATACCCAAACGGTTATGAAGCGAGAGGTCCTCGAGGTCCAGCTGAAGATCGATCCCAAACCGCATTTGCTCGAGCTGCGGACACTGGCCGGCAGTCAATTCAACCCGGGCAGGGTGTGGATCGAAGGCTAAGCGGGCTATTCGGTTTGGTGGGTGGCGGACCCACAGGCCAAGCCACAGATGACTGCCAGAATGAAGGCGTTGGCGGGGAGGGTCAAACCAAAATCAATCGTCGAGTGGAGTAGCGTGCCGACCACGGCGCCGAGAGCGCCGAGCCCCGCCGCGCGATCCTCTGAGCGTTTACCGAGTTGGAATACCGTCCACAGACGTCGAGTGAGCGCTAGCAGGCCGTAGGCCATCAGCGGCAGGCCAATGAGACCGGTCGTGACGAGCAGCTCGAGGACATCGCTGTGAGCATGGATCCAGGTCTGGTCGAGATTTGTAGGTTGGACCAGTGGAAAAGCCTGCCGGAACGTACCGAGCCCGGTACCGGTCCAAGGGAAGAGTTGCCAGAGCTCCCAGCTGGCGCGGTAGACCTCGGGGCGGGAGTTTAGAGCGAGGTCGTAGGCTGAAGTGTCCAGCCATCGCCCAAGACCTTTTTGCAGACCGAAGACCATGATTCCGGTCAGGCCGAGGGCGAGCGCGCCGCTGTACAAGATGCCCACTTGCCACCGTCGATAGTGGATCGCCAGCATCATGATTTGGCTGAGGATGGCCAACACGATCGCTACTAAGCCGCCCCGTGAGCCGGTGAAAGCGAGACCGACGAAGAGCATCAGGAAAAGCAAGCCGGGCAACACAGCATTCAGTAGACGGGTTTCGATCGATGCCTCACGACGCATCCGTCGCAGCGACCACCATAACCAAGAGAAGCCGAGGGTCGTGGCGATGATCAGCAGGAGAGCGAGGTGGTCCGGGTTGACGAACGTGCCGCGGATCCGGGTCGGATCTCCGCCGACGATCAACCCGAGGATGGAGTTGCGCTGGGCGAACCAATTGTCAGAGCCGTAGACAATTTCGAAGATCGCCACTGCCAACACAGCGAGAGCGAGGCCCCGGCGCAGTCGTCGCTCACTGCCAACAGCCGCTGCCGCCGCCATACACGCTGCCAACGCCAGCCAGTGGATGCCGGTGCTGCGGGACACCGCGGGCGCCAAGGAGAGGGGCACGGTGTCGACTGCGGCCCCCGTCAGGTAGCTGGCTTCTTCCCACAGGGCCACGAGACGAGACGAGACGATCTGGACGAGGAAACGGGGCCACGCCATCGATTGGAGGAGGCCCAACATGCCCACCGCGGCGACCGCCAGGGCGGGGATTGCGATGAGGCGGAGCTCCGAGAGTGGTTTCCGGCCGGCGACGACCGCCGCCAGCGCCAAAAAGCCACCGGTCTGTAAGGCGATCCTCTCCCGAGGTAGGACGCTACCAAAGTAGATCGGGCCAAGGCCGATGATCGCGAGCAGAATGAGTGCCGCCACCACCGATCCAGCATCGAATTGACGTATGATTCCCGGGCGATCCGCCATGATCTAGCAGCTGAGGCACGTTGGATGGGTGGGATGACTTCGAGAGACCCGACAACGAGGAGGCTCCATGCAGTTTCAATCCCCTACAGTCGCCGGACGCCGGTTCGTTGGCCGCAGCATTGCTCTGGCTCTGACACTGTGTGTCGTTACGGGAGAGATGCCGCTCATGGCGCAGTATACCTCTCCCGGGGCACTCGACAAGACCGATGCGATCTTCGAGGAAAACCGTTTCAAGAACAGCATCCAAGAGGCCGAATGGAACCTCGGACCGATCCGCCTGCGACCTTGGCTAGGAGTGCGCGACGCGTCCTTTGTCAAGTTTCAGGACAATGCTGTCGGTTCGCAAGATCTAGCCTCCGAAGATGACTTCACGGTAACGGTGGGAGCCGGTCTGCGCGGTTATCTGCCGACCGGCAAGCTGATCTGGTCTGCCCATGCCTTGCCAGAGTACGTCTGGTGGGACAAAAACGAGGACAAACGGGGAGTCAATGGACGCTTCGGCGCTGGTGTCTTCGGCTATTTCAATCGCTTGCGATTCGAGGTCTCTCAACGTCGGTTGGAAGAACAAGATTTTTTCTCGTCCGAGCTCCAAGAGTTGACGTCACAACGCAACGATATCTCGCGGGCTAGCCTCGAGATCGATGTTGCTCGCCGTCTCGAGCTTTTTGCCGTCGGCAAGCTCACCGAGAGAGAGAGCCAGGAAACCGAAAGCGATATCTTCCCGCTGTTGGATCGCGAGGAGGAGTCGGTCACAGTTGGCCTACGTTATCGATCACCCCACGGTTGGACGGCAGGAGCCGCTTTCGAAGATAGCTCAACCGAGTTCCCTATCGGCGCTCGCCAACTCTCCAACAGCGGCACCTCTGAGTTGGTTCTCCTCGGCTACGAAGGTTCCCAGTTTAGTTTCCGGCTAAATTTAGCGTTCCGCGATCTCGAAGCTGACGCAGGTTCCGAGTTTGGCGTTTTCGATGAAACGACCGGCGCCTTCGAGGCGCTGTGGTCACCCTCGGCTCGGTCGACGCTTCTCGCCTATTCGCGCCGCGACCAGGGGTTCTCGGTTGACCTGGGCGCCACCTACTCTCTGACCGAACGTCAGGGGGTGCGGTTCAGCTTCGACGTCGGCAAGGCGGTTCTCGGGCTCGTGGCGGAGATAGGAGAAGACGAATTCGCCACCGTCGGCACCGGTAGCATCGACCGTATTGACGACGTGACCGATCTGAGCGCGGAACTTCAGCTCCAGGTTGCTGATCTCGTCAACCTCTCCTTGAGGGTGCGCTTTGCCGAATACGACTCCAACCTCGATGCCTTCGATCGTGATGTGACGACGATCGGGCTGTCGCTCCAGCTCGGTTCGCTGATCGACAAGCTCAAGCTTGGGGAGACGGGAGGCGATTGGTGACGGCGGCGATGATTGCAGCCTTGCCTTCGGGGTGCAGGCGCAAAGGCTCTGCGGAATCACTCAATCGTGCGTGTAGCCGCAGGATCGGACGTCCCTCCAGCATGTATTTGGCCTCGTAGTTGGTTCGTGCGCCGTCCGGCCAGGGACCCGGCTGAAGTTCGACGTCCAACCCCGGATACGCTTGCAGGATCTCGACCACACGTTCACCGTATTCGATGAAGTCGGTGGCGAACCAGAGCTCGCCACCTGGGCGCAGCACGCCGAGCACCAGATCCAAGGATCTAGGATCGAAAAGTCGCCGTCGGTGGTGGCGGCTTTTGGGCCATGGATCTGGGAAGTAGACGTGCACAATCGAAGCGAAGGCCGCAGGCAGTACTGCTGACAGCGCGTAGAGGGCTTCTCCCCGCACCAGTAGTAGATTGTTGATGCCGCGGGCGCGTGCCCGACGACGCAACATCCGGAAGTACTTCGAGACCACCTCGAAACCGAGGAATCGCCGTTCGGGATGCGCTTGTGCCCGATCCAACAGATAACGCCCCTTGCCGAAGCCGATCTCGACCTCCCACTCACCATCGCCGGGGATCAAGTCGTCGAGGTCCAGCGGTTGTTTCAAGGCCGGTAACAACCAGTTTTGGTCGCCGGCCGAAAACAGCATGTCGAGTCTCATGATGCGAATTCGTTAAGTCTAGAGCCGTCAGAGCAAGTCGTTACGCTGCCGACTGCGGTATTCCTTCACGATGCGCCGGACTTCTTGGGATCGATCCTTGGGCATCACCAAAACCGCGTCGCCAGTGCGGACCACAACCAACCCCTCGACTCCCAAGACTGCGATCGTGCCAGCATCGGAGTAGAGCAGGTTGTCTCTGGCGTCGATCGCCAGAGTGTCACCCTGCGCCCGGTTGCCATCCCCGTTGGCGGGCAAAATTTCTGCCAGCGCTTCCCAGGATCCCAGATCGCTCCAGCCACAATCGAGCGGCAAGGTTGCGATCGACTCCAGGCGTTCCATGACGGCGTAGTCGATCGAGATCGACGGCAGGGTCGGGTAGATCTCCGCGGTGCGTTCGGGCTGCTGTGCCATGAGCTCGAGACCGCGGCCGATCTCGGGCTCGAAGCGCGCCAAGTGGCTGAGAAGCGTTGTGCCGCGAAACAGGAAGATCCCGGCGTTCCACAGATGGGTCCGATCCTGATAGTAGCCCTGTGCGGTGTCGGCGTCAGGCTTCTCGGTAAAGCTTGCGACGTCACGTAATCCGGTCTTGGGATCGATCTCGTCACCCAATTCGAGATAACCATAACCGGTCTCTGCCCAGCGCGGGGTGACCCCGAGCGTCATCACCCGATCATCACGTTCGACGGCGGCTTTGGCTAGCAGCAACGTCTCTCGAAAGGCGGTTGGATCGGCGAAACGGTGGTCCGCGGGAAGTACCGCGACCGGTTCGTTACGAATCTCCTCGGGCATCGAGCGGAGCGACCAGCCGATCGCTGGGGCAGTATTGCGGCCTTCCGGCTCAGCCAGAATTTGGTGTGGGGGCACTTCGGGCAGCTGCTGCCGAATGGCGTCGGCCAGAGCCTCGGTGGTGCATACCCAGACGGCGGTGGGCTCGATCGTGGGAGCGAGTCGATCGACAGTTTGTTGTAGTAGGCTGTGCTCGCCTTCGAGTGCCAACAGCTGTTTGGGGCGAAGACGGCGGCTGAGAGGCCAGAATCGGGTGCCGCTGCCGCCCGCTAAGATCAAAGCTTGCAAGGAGACTCTCCGTAGAATGTTTTTGGGGGACTTGTCGACTGACGACGCGGAGTATACCCAAGGCGATGCAAGCTGGAGCGAGCTTAGTGGTGAGTCGTTCGCAAGCGAGCGTAACCGGCGTTATGCTCGGTGCATCCAAATAAGAACGTCGAGACAGCAAGCTATAGCCAGGACGGATCTCTTTGGAGCCTGGCGACGTACATCCTCGTGGAGAGAACTTTATGGCCCACATACGCATCCCGCCGGCATGGTTGATCCGTGAGCCGGCAACTCCTGAATCGACGTTCCTGAATCGGCGTCAGGTCGTCAAGGCGCTTGGGCTCGGTAGCGTGGCGTTGGCGACCCCCGCTCTGGCCCGGCCGGGGGCCGAAGGAGAGTCCACCGACGCACCGAATGAGACCGCCGCCGTGTCCCCCAACGTAGGCCCAGCGGTGAAGCGGTTCGGCGACAAGTTTCCTGCCCGTCGCAACAACGGCTTTGAGCTTGGCGACAGATCGCTCACGCCGGAAAGCATCTCCGCCCAGTTCAACAACTTTTACGAGTTCACCACCACCAAAGACAAAGTCTGGGAGCTGGCTCAGGACTATGACGTCGACCCCTGGAAGGTTGAGGTCAAAGGTCTCGTCAAGCAGCCACGGACTCTTGATCTGGACGACATCTTCGGGCGTTTTCCTCTCGAGGAGCGGCTCTACCGTTTCCGCTGCGTCGAACGTTGGTCAATGCAAGTGCCTTGGACCGGTTATCCACTGCGGACCCTGATCGATTACCTCGAGCCCTTGCCCTCAGCCAAGTATGTGCGATTCGTTTCCCTGCTCGACGAGCAAGGCCTGCCCGGGCAGCGCAACCAGAAACAGTATCCGTGGCCCTACTACGAGGCGCTGCGTCTCGATGAGGCCCGCAATGACCTAGCCTTTGTGGTCGTGGGCAGCTATGGCCATGCCCTGCCGATGCAGCATGGCGCGCCGTGGCGGATTGCCTGCCCCTGGAAGTACGGCTACAAGAGTCCCAAGTCGATCGTCGAGATCGAGTTCACCGATCAGCGTCCGGGAACCTTTTGGAACGATCTCCAAGACGAGGAATACGGATTCTTTTCCAACGTCGAGCCCCACAAGCCTCACCCACGGTGGAGCCAAAAGTGGGAGCAAGACATCGGCACCGAGGAGACGCGGGATACTCTGCTCTACAATGGCTACGCGGATCTTATTGGATCGATGTATACCGGCAAAGAGACCTAGCTTTATGGAGAGTCGGCCTGCTAGGGGGCGCTTCACTAAATCAGCAGGTTCCAGGAACCTACGGTTGAGCAACCCTCGAACGCACCGCCGTTCTCGGGCTCAGGGTCTACTCGACCATTTCGATCAGGAAAGTCAGAAGCTCCAAATACGAGAGATCGTCGAACCAAATCAAGCTGTTTTTGGCCCCGACCGCGGAAACTAGAGGTGGTGTGACCGAAAATCCGAGCTGGTTGGTGTAGACACTCCGCACGGAGTCGAAGTTCTCGGCGCGGATCAGCGCAGCGAATGATCGATGCCCTTGTCATCGCCCAACTCTTCCGCCGCTGAATACCCTCCGAGCGCCAACGATCCCAGGGCCACAGCGACCGCGACCATGACCCGATGCATGCTTTTTCCGCTCATAATTCGCCCCTTTCTTGGGATGAGATTTGGTTGGCAGCAGCATACGTCAAATTGACCGAGTTACCGGACGAGTCTCTCTATTGCAGAGCGGCTCTCTGCGTCCCATGTCGTCGCGACCCCGCGCGGTCTGGTCTCGGTGCTCACGCTCTCTTACCCTGCCTGGTGTGGAACAGCTGGCGGTATTTGCCGTATTCTGGCAGGTGTGGTGCCTTGGGAAACTGGCTCGAGCGTGACTCTGCTTGCGGAATGCCGAAGTCGATGAAGACTCAGGATATCGCCGGAGTCAGAACGAGGGCGCCGATACGTTGAATTGATCCGAAATGTTGATCGTAGGTCAGGACGTTGACCCCGAGCCGGGCAGCCGCCGCGGCGATCCAGATGTCGTTGGACGGTATCTTTTTCCCGGCCTTTCGAAGAGCAACGAGAATTTCTGCGTAGATTTGGCTCGTCTCGCGGTCGAGGCCAACAAACTCGACGACCGGATTGTCGACGAAGTCTCGCAGAATCTGGCGATTTGATTCGAGACGACTCGGGTTGCCGAGTAGGAAGCCCACATCGAGCTCACCGAGCACGATGGCTGTCATGCCGATCCAATCGGCACTGTCGATCAGAGAGGTCGCTTGGGGATGACCTCGCATGAAGTTGCTGTAAGCTGAAGTGTCTAGGACGTAGCGGCTCAACGCCACAACTCCTCGTCGATCTCCCGGGTAGGAGCTGTGGCGGCTTCGAACTCTTCGAGTTCTTCCTGAGTCCAGCTGCCGGCCAGCCGTCCCAAGCCGTTGGATCGCTGATGGCCAGGCACGACGCCCAAACTCTGCCTCAACAGGTCGATGACCGTCTGATTGAGCGACGTTTGGCGCCGATGCTTCTCGTTCGATAGGGCGGATGCGAGCTCGGGCGGGATATTGCGGACCGTCAGGTGTTGCATGGCTCCTCCTTGCATTCAATCTTATCATGCGATGAATGCATCGTGTTGAAGTCAACAAGGCTGACCAAAGTGGCTGGCACCTGCGTCCGGCAGATGGTGACCGAAGTGGCGATGGTGACCGAAGGATGGTGACCGAAGTGGCTGGCACCTGCGTCAAGGATGGTGACCGAAGTGGCTGGCACCTGCGTCAGGCTCGTCGACTCTCAAGTGGTCTGACATGGCTCGTCGAGTCGTATGTGCAAACGCGCAAGTGGTTTGACTTGGCTCGTCGAGTCGTATGTGCAAACGCTCGAGTCGCCGAATCAACCATCCTTGATGAGACGGTCTGGGGACGGAATCCGCTTGTGTCCAGATCCATCAAGCGGACGTTTGGGCGACGTGCCGCTTCACAGTCCTAGCTGGTACACTGCAGATGTTTTGAAAGACCGCATCCAAAGGCTTCTCG
>JAJCXQ010000886.1 GCA_029263355.1 Acidobacteriota bacterium
CGCCTCCAGGCAAGCGCCCAGGGTACCAACAATACCAACCACAGCGGGTGCAGCAAGATCACGACGGGCACCCCTGTTGCCCTGTCCAAGCGAGGTGGACGGTTAAACCGCCAAGGGCCAAAAACAAGAAGATCCAACCGATGCCGCGCCGTTCCCAGTCTTCGGCGGCGGCTCCCCAATCACCCCACCGTCCGCTTGTCGTCAAGCGTAGATCCGATTCTTCAGCCGTCAACGCATTGACCGACCAACGATCGACGACACCGCCATGGGTGACCTGGTAAACACCTAGCTGATCAGCCGCAACCTCGAGCGGCTCGCTGCCCAGGGTCAAACTTCGACGCTCGCCATCAGGCAACACCAGCTCAGCCGTCTCACCGCGCAAGCCTATGACGGCGGTGGAACCTAGGCGGAGGTTCGACACTTGCAAACCGGGCACAGACCGCGATCGCCAGGACAAAAGATTCCACCACAGAATCGGCCAATTGGTCGTCTGCTGAAGGTTAGAAAGGCCGGGATGCCAGAACAACGTCAGATCAGGGCAGCACCTGGAAGAATCATCACCGGTGAGCAGAGGGCTCTCGCCGGCTGCAATGATTGCTGGTGTCTGTGAACCATGGACGCTAGAAGCCGCCCCCCAGATGACCCCCTCGAGATCCAGCCCGGAAGTCAGGGGATGACGACGGTCGAGAATGAAAGGTCCAAGGAAAGGCACCGCGGAGTCGTCTGCCACAACCCGCAACTGCCATGCCTCATCCAATCCACTGCCAGAGGCATTAGAGGCGTCAGAGGCGTCAGTGATCCGTAACTCGGGACGCCGATCGACGATCATCGCAAGCTCCGTCGCGTCGACCGCGGCGGCGACTTGTTGCCTCATCTCCGAGTCGTCGACCGCGAGACTCACTCGAACCCGGCGATCGGGCTGAGGTAACAGCACCACTTGATCGTCCAGACTCGAACCATCCGCGGTAGCTCCTTCAATCACCAGCCGGATCGTCGCCGTCGCCGCGTCGGGCACGGAGAAATGCCAACGCGTCAACTCCCCGGCCGATAACTCGAGCCTGTCCGCCGGCATCTCCTCTTCGGCGTTTTCTTCCTGGCCGTTTCCTTCTTGGCCGTGTCCTTCTTGGATGACCAGCATCGGCCGAACAACCATCAATCGTGGCGAATAGTTCGCGATCTCGACCAAACAATGATCGCCCCCTTCCTGGGCGCCGTGCGAGCTGCGCAAGGCGTTGACCACCGCCAGGTTGGCAGCCGCTCGCCCAAACGCCCACCACACCACCCGCTCACCGAGCTCAGGTTTTGATCCCTCGGCAGCGGGGGGCGACTGATCGCTCAACACCAAGATCTTCCCTCGCGGACCACCGAGCTCCGACGCCAGGCTGATCGCCTCGTCGATCCGCGCCACCGCCGCCCGCGGACGCCATGACGCCAGTTCTCTTTCCGCCTCCTCCGCGGTGACCGCTCCGGCGCCAATCACCTGCGGCCGATCCCCCGCCACCAATAACGTCACGGTGCTATGGGAGGTTCCCTTCAGCTCGCGCTGTAGTGCCGCCACTGCTGCCTCACGTGGTGACTCCGCCCCGTGGGCGGCCATCGAAAGTGAGTCATCGAGTACCACCACTAACGGGCGTCGAGCGTGTGGCGCCGCGATCTGGGGCCCTGCCGCTGCCAGCACCAGGAGGGTCAGGATGATCAACTCGAGCACAAAGAGCCTGGATGATTCGAACCGTTCGGGCCGCCGACCGCTCGCTCGACTCGACAGCTCGTCGCGCCACAACATCAAACTCGACACGGCTCGACGTTGCGCGCGTTGGCGCAGCCAGTAAATCGCCGCCAAGGTTGGCAGCGCCAGCAGACCTACAAAAGCCCACGGCCAGGCAAAGGTCAAATGAGACTAAACCTCCAGCTTGGCCACTGACGACTGATTCGTTTCACTGGGCATGATCGCGGTGATCTTCTCTCGCCGATGCCGACGGTAGATGCGAAAGTCGTTGTCGAGGGTCAGCACCAACGCCGAAGGTTGGAGCTCTGCCAGACGCACGAGACAGGCGTCGGCAAAGGACATCGGAAGGCTCGCGTAACGATTCATCAAGTACCTGATCGGCGCCAACTCGCCATTCAGACCGAAGGTGACTCGGATCAGGTCACGTTGTACCAGCTCTAGAACGGCGTCCGGCGTTTGGCGCGCACGACGCAGTAGAAACAGCGTCTCGGAAAGCACCGCCTCACAGGTCTGAAGCGGTGGCTGCAGCTCTGCCAGCCGTTCTTTGGCCCAGGCGTGGTAACGGTCCCGCCGGTTCAGAAACGCGACCAAGGGGCCGGTGTCCAGCAGGATCGGCGGCATTACGACGCGGGATCCGCGCTGCCGCCATAGGTGGCGAGATAGGCAGGATTCACCGACAGATCTTCCGGCCCTTCCAGGCAACCAGCCAGATCGCGGGCTTGGTCCAAGAACGACTTGCCGGCCGGCACTCCATCATGGACAAGATACTCAGAGACGGCTTCTCGTACCAGGCTCGATTTACTGATGCCTTCTATGCGAGCGCGAGCCTCGAGCTGCGACTCGAGGTCCGGGGAAATCTTCAACGACATATTCTTCATAGACCGAGGGCTCGGTGCCCCGCTCTCGGGCTGCTTGGTGGACTTTTTCTTCGTAGACATGAGCTCGACTGCTCCTGGGCGCCATGAGTTGTCTTGCACGACCGCGGAAGACACCCGAGGTATTACCTCATGTCATCAGCGTACTACACATAAAACGACATCGCAAGTCGGACGCGGACACTGATACAGACGGGTCTCCGCTCAACCCACTCGGGGTTCGCGCCCCTAGCGCCCCCACATACCCGAACCGGCATCGAGCTCACGAAAGAATTCGAGCTCATGATCGGCGATCGCTCGAGCCCGCGCATACCCCCGATCGCCGTAGTTGGCGGTTTGCAAAACCTCGAATTCGCATTCCTCGATGACCGCTTTCAAGCCGGCGGGATTTGGCGCCCATTTATTGGTTCCGTCCTGGTGCAGCGTGCTGCGGGGAAAATAGTGCCACAACGGGACCGCGCTATCGTGAACTGTGGGATCGGTCGACAGTTGGGTTTCGACGAACATCAGACCACCGTCGGCAACCACACCACGGATGCGGTCGAACGCCAACATCGGGTTGCGCAAGTGGTACAAGACGCCGAGAAACATCACGATGTCGAACGTTCCGAATCGTTCCGGGCTGAGCTCATAGACATTGTCGGTGCGATGCTCAACCTGGCTACCGAGCACACTCTTGGCGATCGAAAAGCCCGTGATCTCGGGGTCGGCGTAGTCGAGGCCCACTACCTCGGCGCCACGACGCTCCAGTTCAAAAGAAAAGAAACCGTCCATGCAGCCGATGTCGAGAACCCGTTTGCCGGAACAGTCCGCTGGCAACCCCAACGCATCGAGGTAGACGAGCCCCAGGCTCGAGTTGTGACTTCCCGGAGTCGTGATGCCGGGAGCCAGCTCGATCTGGTGATACCAATTCGCATGCCCCGCGACCAGCTCTTTGATGCGCGCGGAGTCGTTGATCCTGTTGGTGCCCAATTCAACCTCTCTCGGTGAAAATCGTGGACCGTCCAGGTCATCAACTGCAATTCGTGAACGAATGTACGTGGACGGAGAATTATCGCCGGATCTTATCAAGCTACAGGCGCTTCTTCAGAACTTCTATCGCTCGATCATGGCACAACCTCGACGCCTGGCCGAGGCTCGACATCAAAGATTACCGCGCGCCGCCATCTCCACCATTCCCTGATGCTCCAGCGCGACCAAAACATCGGGCGCCCAGCTGCCCGCCAACGTTTCCGTGGTCAGAGTAACGTGTCGCGCCCCCACCTGCCGGCACGCCTGGCGCCAACCGTCACGATGTGCGGCGAAGGCCCGACGATAACGTTCGATCGCCGATCGATCGAGCAACAGGTCACGATGCTCTCCGGTTTCCGCATCCTCGAGGCGACTGAAGCCAGCCGGGGTCGGATCGATCTCGACTTCCGACAGCACCTGCACCACCCAGACCGCAGCGGCGCCTCGAGCCATTCGAGCCAGAAGCCTCCGCGGCTCGTCGGGCCACAGGAGATCGGAGATCAGGATACGGATCCCTCCGGGTCGCCAACGCGGCGGCAGACGATCGACTGCCATCGGCAGGCTGTCCCGAGACTCGAAGTCCAATCCCCGCCACTGGTGGGCTGATTCACCCGGCGCCGCTAATCGTTGACAGCCCTCCCCCGCCTGCCAGGCGGCATGGGACAGGCCGGCATGCACTGCCGCACGCGCGAAAAATGCCATCAAGCCCATCGCGGTCCCTGCTTTGTCGGTCCCTGCCAGAGCCATCGAGCGTGAGCCGTCGAGCAATAGATCAACATGGGGTTGGACCTCTTCGCGGTAAAGCTTGACCATCAGGCGATCACTGCGGGCATAGGCCGACCAGTCGAGATGGCGCAGATCATCACCGGGCTGGTACTGACGATGCTCCTGAAATTCCAATGAGCTCCCGCTGCGCCGTCCGAGTCGTGAGCTGCCGGCAGCCGCTCGCCGCGGCATAGTCAACACATATCGAGCCGCAGCTCGTTCACCCTCGGCGATGAAACGTCGGAATCGGTAACTCATCCGTCGGATGCCACCGGCGGTTTGAAGTTGCGAATCTGTTTCATGAACCAATGCCTGGCCAGAAAAGACATCACGACCGCCCAGCCGATACCGACGTGGATCGCGAACTCATCGAATGTGTCGCTGAAGACCGCAAAAGGATTCAGCACCAACCACAGCCCCAAACTCGCTGATCCCGCCATCGATGTCGGGGATAACAAGAAACCGATCATCACCGGCGTCAAACTGAACGCGGTGATCAATGTCAACGCCAGCACCCAGGTCTGGGATCGTCGAATCCACCTCGACAACCAGCGCCGCTGTAGCAGCACCGCGAGCAACGCATAGGCCAAGATGAAGGCACACATGCCGAGCAGCGGCCCCGCCACTTCATTGAAATCGTCGCCGAGCCGCCGATTGCACAGGTGGTGGACCGCGGTGGTCAGCGCGATCATCACCACCGCCCAGGTCAGACCATTCGCCGACCCACTGAACAGCATGAATACAAGCCCACGGCGCAGTCGCGAACGCGGCACCTCGTTGGTGAGCCGCGAGTTCAACTGATCGCGGGCGCCGATGGCGGCCAGGATTGCGACCGCCAAGCCCGAATAGGTTGACAACGCCCACAGGACCACCAGGTCTTGCTGCCCTCTGATGAAACAGTCCGCGACCGCTCCCAGGGTCAGCACCAGCCAGACCATCATGATAAATCGCCTCACCGGCAAGGCTCGGTTGGCGGTTACCGGAGTCACCAAGGCGACGGCAAGGACATAAAGCATACTGAAGAGAGCTCCGCAAATAACCAACCCGACCAACATCGGCCCCCACTGATCGGAGCCACTGAAGAGGCTCGCCACTCCCTGCTCTCGCAATGCGAAGGCAGAGCCGATCGACATCGAGAACAGAATTGCGAGCCAGCCGAGCCCAGCCAATGCGAGGAGCAACTTGAGGAACCGCGAGACTTGCAACGACGCTAGAAAAACCGCCGACAAGATTCCAGCCGCCGACGCGGCAAAACCCACCGCCAAGGCCGCAAAAACCGTCGGCAGATCGATTCCGCGCAAGAAGTAGGTGAAGCTCAGGTACGGCATGCAGGCGCTGAACAACAGCAGAGTGACGATCAGGTTCGATCCCAGTTTGCCCGAGATGACGCGACGGGGAGGCAGAGTCGAGATGAAGAAGAGCGCCAGCGCCTGTCCGGAACGCTCAGCGTGCATACGCACCGCGGCAGAGATCGGGACGCAGAAGCCGGTAGCAAAGAACAGCAGGGAGATCAGAACGCCGAAAACCTCCTCACCATAGCTCGCCCCCTCGAGCAGATCGATGCCCGAAGCTCCCTTCGTCATCAGATAGAAGCTCAGCGTCGCCAATTGGAAACCCAAAAATGCCAACAAGATGGTGGGCAAGAAACGACAGTGTACGGCTTGCCGCACTTCTTTGACCACAATCGGATTGACTGCGTCGTCGAGCCACTCCAGCCACTGCCGCCGTTTCACTGCACCTCACCCCGGGTAACGTTCATGAACACATCTTCGAGGTCACCCTGGCGCGACCGAAACTCGACGACGCGATGACCCGCGGCAACCAAGGCCGCCAACACCTCGGCGGCGAGATTTTCGTCACCGTCGAGATCAATCTCCAGCCCTTCGCCAACCGGGCGTGCTGCCACGACTCCGGGCAACGCCACCACGTCGCGGTGTAGCAGAGCCATCTCGCTCAGAGCCCGCAGGCAGACGATGAGATGCTGCGTCTGCTCCTGCAGCAGGTCGCGAATCGAGCCGGCGCCCACCATCCGCCCGTGCTCTAGAATCACCGCACCATGGCAGATCTCCGACAGCTCGGTCAGGATATGTGAGCTGATCAAGATCGCCTTACCCTGCCCGGCAAGCGCCACCAACAGCTCGCGCAATTCGACCCGGGCCCGCGGATCGAGCCCCGCTGCCGGCTCGTCGAGAATCAGGACCCCAGGATCATGGACCAGCGCCCGCGCCAAGCTGACGCGCTGCTTCATCCCCTTCGACAAGGTGTGGATCAACTTGCCGCGGATGCCCGTCAAGTTGGTAAACTCCTCGATGTGCTCCACCACTCGCCGCCTGTGGGCCGCCCGCAGGCCGTAGGCGCGGGCAAAAAAATCCAGGTAATCGTCAACCGACATATCCCGATGGGTCGGCAGATGATCGGGCATGAAGCCAATCGTTCGCCGGGCTCGCTCCGGCTGTTGGATCAGCGAGACGCCATCGAGCAAAGCGTCCCCAGCAGTCGGCTCGTCGAGAGTAGCCAGGATGCGCATCGTTGTCGTCTTGCCGGCGCCGTTGGGGCCGACGAAGCCGTAGATTTCTCCGGCGTCGACCGCGAACGAGACGTCATCGATCGCGGTGACGTCGCCAAAGGTACGTTTCAAGTGCTCGACGCTCAACCTCATGGTGCGAGCTCCTGCAACGTCCGGTCTTGCGAAATGCCGTAGATCAGGGTTCGCTGCTGGGCGCGATCGACCCGATCCAGCCCGTCTTCGACAAACGGACTGCTGCGAGTCACCGCTAGATAGGTCCCGGGGCGCAGAAACTGAGCCGGCTCCTGTTCGAGACGCCGTAGACGCCCCATCAAGTCACCATGGTAGAGGCGACGCACCGCATCGACGTCCCCCGCCGCTGTTGCGTCGGTGCGTTCAAGCTCAGCCGCGATGCCAGCTGCCAGGGACTCGCGAGCCCGGTAGAGGCGGCCGGTCGGGCCGGCGACCCACAAGGTTTCGAGATCGACGCCGAGACCATTGACCACCTCTAGGCCTCCTGCTGGACCTTCCGCCGAGGACCAACGTAAGCTCAAACGCTCGCGGCGCTGCTCAGTCTTGCGGAGCATGAAATACGATGGTACTCGTGCCCTCAGCCAGCCCTGGTCGAGATGTTGCGCCTCCCCCCAAACGACCGTGCGGGAGGCTTTCGGGCCGCGGTAGTTCCAGGCCAAGATCGGAGACACCTCCGTCTCGAGGCCAAAACGCAAGCCATCCCCTGACGTCAAGGTAGCGTAGTAGCCTGCCCAGCCATAACTCGTGGCGCGGCGCACTCGCTCATCGAGCACAGTGATGGTTGCGCTCCTCTGGAAACGGACCAGCCCCTCATCCGCCAGCACCCACACCACCACCGCCACACAAGCCATCAATGAGAGCCCCGGCACGGTCCACAGCAACCATATCCGTCGCTTCCGTCGTGACAAGAAAATCAGATTAGCTGGGCCAATCAACAAAGTGAACAGCAACACGACAACAAACAAACCGCGGACCGGCACTTCGAGTTTGGCTGCCACCGGGAACTGCCCGTGGACAGAACCCAGGTCACGGGCACGATCCCAGGGGTCACGGCTGCGGCGCCAAGCCGCATCGAGGCGATCCAACTGGCCGGAATTCAGCTCCGCCACCGTTGACGCCGCAACGTTCAGCACCACGCCAAAACCGGCGTAGTCCACTTCGACGCCTTGCTCGAGCACCGACGCCCGGGGCCGTTCACGACGCTCGCGAAACCATTCTGAGCCGTCCGTCACCTCTCCCAGACAGACCAAGGCACCCCCCGCCTCGACGTAGCGCCACAGCGCCTCCACCACCGCTCGGGGAGCCTGCTCGAGCTCTGCAACCGTGGTGACTAGGCCGTCGTAACCCGAGTAAGCCAGCCAATTTTCACTCCATGCTGAGATCGGCACCGTCGCTCGGGAGACCCGATAGTCTTCATCCGAATGCGCCGGGAAGCTGTCTTCGTCCAACCCTTGGCTGATCAGCAGATCCCTGGAGCCTGGACCACGGCTCGGGATATGACGCGGGTTGCCAACCCAATACCTGGGATGGGCTGTGACCCATGGGATGATCTCGCTCTGCACCTCGCCGTCAATACGCACCTGCAGGCTGTTGCCAAATACCGGCAGGGGTGGCTGCATGAGGTGCAATCGGGCTGTTGAACCCGGTCCCACCGTGACCGTCCGGCCAACCCGGCTCAGCCCCGGCAGACCGATATCAACCTCCGACGACTGGGGGCCGGACAAAGTCACCCGGCGCGACTCCGTCGGTGACTCGTTGACTACGACGAAGGAAAACTCGTGGTAGCCGTGGGACGCCGTCTGCGGTAAATCCGCCAGTGGCCGAATCACGACATCGCCGTAGCGGATCTCCCGTGCCGTCGCCGGGGTGACCGTGCCGATCACCGCGACCAGCGTGCCGACAGCAATCAGCACGACGGAACGGGCCTTGCCGACGAACTCAGCCAAGGTTGACGCCAGCCGGCAGATCGATCCCCGTTTCATCCACCGCCGCCAACAATCGGTCGACGACCACCGCGGTGTCGATGCGATCGAAGCGCGCTTTGTAGTTGAGGATCAGTCGATGGCGCAGAATCGGCAAAACGACCGCACGCACGTCGTCGAACCCGACCGTCGGGCGACCCGCCAACAGCGCATGGGCGCGGCTCGCCTCCGCTATACCGATCGCGGCTCGCGGCGAGGCTCCATAGTCGAGGTACTCACTCACTTCCGCCGGGCTCCCATCCGCTCCCGGGCGGGTTGCCGCAACCAACCGCGCGATGTAGTTGGCCGCCGCGTGCGGCAGAAAGATGTGCTCCATGGTCTCGAACAACTGCTGCAATCCCTCAGCGTCGAGCACCGCTCCGGCGGGCTCAGCGACGCCTCTGCGTCGGGTGGCGATGATCTCTTCGAGGACATCGACTCCGGGATCCTCCACTTGAAGTTTGAAGAGAAACCGGTCGAGCTGAGCTTCCGGCAAAGGATAGGTACCTTCGAGCTCAATCGGGTTCTGCGACGCCAGCACAAAAAACGGATCGGGTAACGGACGGGTAGTTCCCAGCAGCGTGACAGAGCCTTCCTGCATCGCTTCGAGCAACGCCGACTGGGTCTTGGGCGAGGCGCGGTTGATTTCGTCCGCCAGCAAGATGTGGGTAAAAACCGGTCCCGGCTGAAAGGTCATCTCGCGCCCACCCGCCGCCGCTTCTTGCAGAATGTGGCTACCCAAAATATCGCCCGGCATCAGATCCGGGGTGAATTGCACCCGGCTCGTGGCGAGGCCAAGCACCTCTCCCAGGGTCTTGATCAAGACCGTCTTACCAACTCCGGGCACCCCCTCGAGCAAAATGTGTCCGCGGCTCAGGATGCCGACCATCACCAGACGATGGAATTCTTGCCGCCCCAACAGGACGCGATCGAGGGCTGCCAGCGCGGCCTTCGCCAACTCGACCTTGGGCGCGAGATCTTCCGGCCGCAAGAGGGCTCCGGGGGATGCAGTTGGACTCATGGGTCCTCCGTCGAGGGTTGTCGGGTGGAATCCGAACGATCGAAGTAGCGTTGAACAGCGCCCCGGTGGCGCGGCAACAACCTCTGGGTCACCGCCGTGCCACCGCCTGCGACAAGGCTCGGATCGACGCCGTCCGCACCCGGCGCCAAGCGCTCGGCCTGTGGAATCGTCGGATCGGCCACCGACAAACTCATCAGCCGATGTTTCCCCAACTGCGCCATCGAACCGGCATCGAGGATCTGCTCCCGGAAGCGGGCGCCTTCCGAAGTGGAGGCTTCCTGCCACAGCATTGGCGCGTCCCCCCGACCGCGATCGACACCACCTCTTCCCGGCCGCACTGAAGCGCTGGGAAGAAACGCTCCGGTGGCTTCCAGATCGTTCTCGTCGAGGAATCGCGCCAGGGATTGTGAGCCGCTCTCGAGCGCCTCACGGGCTCGCAACAGGTCGGCGAGATCGAGCGCACCGCCAGCGTGTAAGCGATCGAGCCGAGCGCCCAGATCTGCTTTGCCGTGGCCGAGGGCGTCGAGCATTTCGGCTGGGCTCGAGCCAGCGGCGGCGGCCATCTGGGCGACCGCTGAGCGATCGAGCAAACGGCTCTCCGCCGCGGTGCGAGCGGTCATTGCCGAAAGCTCTGCAACCGCTTCCGCGAGCCGAGTTTCGTCCGGTGACCCACCGTCCGGCGACCCACCGGCGAGCGCATCGGCAGCAGCCAGGAATTTCGCCATCGCTGCCGCCGCGGCCAGCTGCTCCCCTTCGGTGAGCGCCGTCTCTGCCACCTCGTCGGCGGCTCGATCGGTCATTTCTTGTAAGTGGTCCAGGGTCGCCCAAGTACTGGCGGGATCCTTACCCGAAGCCTCTTCCGCCAGCTGTTGGAGCGCATTCTCGAAACCTGTCGCCTGCTCCTCGTCGAGCAGGTTTTCCTCTTCCAGAGTCCTGACACGTCGCGCCAACTCGTCGATCTCTTCGCCGATCGCCAGGGCTCGCGCTCCTTGCAACTCAGCAGGCACGGTGGGTACCCACGCCGCGGCCACTACCAACACAGCACCCGCCGCCAGCAGCCCCCAGGGTGGACGCCCTCGCAGTCGCGGCAACGCAAGCTCGCCGACACGGTCCTCCCAGGTCTCGAGATCTACTTCACCGGCCGCCATCACCAAACCACCCTGACGGTTGTGGCGATCGAGCAGTGCTCGCACCACACGGTGCGGCGGTCGGCTGCGCCAGCCCGTCACCAGGGCTACAGCCAGGACCGGTGGGACTCCGATCAGACCCCACCACCAGACACTGCCGGAAACCCCCAGCCCAGCCCGTAATGCCACCAACAGGATGCCCCACCCCAAACACCACCATCCCAAGGTACGCACTCCTGAGACGAGAACGGCCAACCATCCAAACCGGCGGCGAAAGCGATCGATCATGGAATCCAAAGTCGCAACCATGGCGCCATCAGCCGGGTGTTTCGTCCGGTGCTGACGCCGGCTCGGGGCCCTCGGTGAATCCCGCCGGCAACAGCTCCTCCAACAAGACGGTGGCATAACTTCCCGCCGGCAACTCGAAAGTGAGGTGTAGATCTCCTCCCATCCAGACGATTTCGGTTGCGACGGGTTGCACCCGTAGAGCTCGACGATCTCCGAACAGGCGTAATCCCCGCGGTAAGTCGAGGCGTCTGGGATCAGGCAAATCAAATTCCGCCATCGCGCGCTGTTCGATCTCAGCCGTTTCACCCCGCGGCCATTTCATCTTGGTGCCGAACATTGGCCCGGTAGGACTGAGCTCAAAACGCCTGAGTCGATCGTCGTCGGGAGGCTCGCTCACCAGGAACACCTCGCCGGTGGCGTGGGTCAAGGCGACATCACCCGGTAACAATTCGTCGAGGCCAGCCCGTCGCAGTTCGAGCACGCGGTTGAACACCGCCGATTGTAATGCCGAGAGCATCAGCCAGGCCGCGCGACGGTTGCCTCTGGCGCGTCCCTGGCGCAAGATCCTGGCGCCGCGCTCCGCGTTCTTGCCGTCGCGTCCGAAGCGCTGACGACCGAAACGGTTCGGCAAACCGAGACGCGAAAGCTCCGCCAAACGCTCGGTCGCCGTCTGCGCGGTGTCCTCATCAACTCCCCGCACGATCAGTTGGAAACGATTGCCTTGCAGCTGACCGATGCGCAACCGTTCATTGTGCAGGTCCTGGGAGACGATCCGGGTCCCGGGACAATGCCAATCGTCGAGTTTTGCTGCTGCCGATCGCGGCACGGAGAACCACTGCCGGGTCACCGCGATGCGATCCTTACGTCCGGCGTAGCCGACCTCCTGTCGCGGTAGCAGCAGAGCTTCGGCGAGAGAGCGCGCCACATCATCCGTATTGCAAAGTCGCTTTTCGATCTGCAGGTAGACGTGGGCCCCGGATCCGAGCAACGGATAGAGCAGCTGCTCCTCCACCACAAAGTCTTCGGGGGCGGTGCGAATTCTAGGCAACATGAATAAACAATCAGCTCCGTGCTCGCTCCCCAAACCCGAACGCTTACACCGAATACGGCGTCTCGGACTGGATCCGGTCAGTATAGCAGCGTCCTACATTGACGCGTCTGCATTGAATCGCACACTGTAATACACTTTGGCATACCTAATTGTCGCGTTCCCAGCTCGCTCTCGCGAGCCTTGCAGGATTTGTCTGCCTGCTTCGTCCTAACGGTCTGCATCGTTTCGACGTGTGGCCGAGAACCACCTCCATGCCGATTCGACCCGTTGATCCTAGCCAGCCGTCGAGCAGACCCGATCGCCCACGACCCGATCGACCCCAAAAGGAAACCCCATGATGCTCCGAGTCTTCCGCGTCCTGCCCGTCCTTCTGACCGCCTGCCTGGTGCTCGCTCTGCCGGCCCAGGGCCAATTGCTGCGGATCTACTACCCCGATATCGAACAAGGCAGCTCGACTCTCATCGTCTCCCCCACCGGTGAAGCCGTCTTGATCGATGCCGGCACCGGCCTCAAAACGCAAGAAGACGAGATCGAAAATTTCATCAATGACCTGATCGACGCTGGGGTTGTGACGAGTGTGACGCACACCATCGCCACCCACTACGACGAAGACCACATCGGGCGGATGGAGAATGTCTACCAACTCGTTCCCCTGGCGACCGGCGCCATCGCCTACGACCGAGGTGAAGACGGCGGCACCCCCTCGACCTTCGCCTATGGCGACTATGAGTTCGGCGCCGAGATGTTCAACCGCACGACCATCACCCCCAACACCACCATTACCCTCGGCGGCGGCGTCACCATCCGTTGTTATGTGGTCAACGCCGAGCTGCCCGACGCCACCTCAGTGGATCTCACCGGCACCAACCAACAAGAGAATGCCCGCTCGGTGGCGATGGTGATCGAATACGGCGACGTCGACGTCTGGATCGGTGGCGATCTCACCGGCAACGCGGCGAAGGGCGTCGCCGAGGTCGAGCAAGAGGCGGCCCCATGGGCCGGCGATGTCGACGTTTACACCTTCAACCACCACGGCAGTGAGACCAGCTCAGTGCCGGCCTTCCTCAGCACCCTCAAAGCCGAGCTCGGACTCGCCCAGATGTCGGCCTCGAACGGCTTCGGTCACCCCAGAGCGGTGGTGGTGCAGGACTTCCTCAACACCCTCGATACCAACGGTCAGACGCCGATCTTCATCCAGCAGAATCCAGGGGATCCCAACGACACCCGTTCCGACGACACCCTCGCTGACGGTATCGGCGACTGCGACGATGTCGACGGCGCCTTCGGCTTGCCTGGCACCGTCGCCCTCTATTCCGATGGCACCAGCTATCGCGTCCACGCCTGCGGCATTTCCCCCTCGGCGTTCTCCGCCGACGAAGGCCTCGGCACCATCGGCGACTATCCGCCAGCGGTGATGCGGGTGCTGCGGACTCCGCTTGTCCCCCTCGCCACTGAAGGGGTCACCGTTGAAGCCGACGTTGAGGATCTCGATGGCGCGGTCACCGTCGAGCTGCAATACGACCTCAACGGTGTCGCCCAGACGCCGATCGCCATGACCTTGTCCTCTGGGGTCACCTACACCGGCACCATCCCCGCCCAAACCAACGGCACCCAGGTCCGTTTTCGGGTAGAAGCCACCGACACCGCAACCCAGAGCGAGCTGTCGCCGGCCCAGGGTTATTACTCCGGCACCACCAACGTCTCCACCCTCCGGGTCAACGACACCGACGGCGTGTTGGTGCCCAAAACCTACGGCGCACGGGTGCAGGGCAACATGCTGATCGCCCCGGACGTATTCAACACCTTCGTCACCCAAGCCTGGGTGCAAGACGGCACCGGCGGTATCCAGATCTTCGACTCCAGCATCGACAACACCATCGAGCGCGGCGACGACGTGATCTGGGTTGGCGAGCTCGAACAGTTCGGCGGCTCCACCGAGCTCAGCGCGGCCGGTGGCTTCGGCAACTTCGGCCACACCCGCATCGGTACCGGCAGCGTGCCCGCCGCGCAAGTGGTGACGGTCTCGCAGGTTGGTGAAACGGTTGAGGGATCGCTGATCCGCATCAACGGCGTCAGCGTGGTGTCGGGCACCATCCCCGAGAGCGGCAGCGGCAACGTGACGATCACCGACGACGGTGGCGTCTCCACTCTCACTCTACGGATCGACGGCGACACCGACATCCCGGGTTCCAACACCCCGTCCCAGGCCTTCGACTTGATCGGTATCGCCAGTCAATTCGACTCCTGGGTGCCCTTCAACTCCGGCTACCAGATCATCCCCCGCGACAAAACCGACTTCCTCACCGACGAGGTCAACCTACCGCCGGTGGTGATCTCCGAGATCCACGCCGATCCAGCCTCCGGCCTGGCCGGTGACGCCAACGGCGACGGCTCTCGCTCGGCGACCCAAGACGAGTTCATCGAGCTCCTCAACCCGAGCTTCACGGCCATCGACATCAGTGGCTGGACCTTGTCCGACGGCATCAAAGTACGCCACACCTTTGCTCCTGGCACCACCCTGCCGGCCCGTGAGGCGACGGTCGTCTTCGGCGGCGGCACCCCCACCGGCGACTTCGGCAACGCCGCCGCGAACGGCCTGGTGTTCACCGCGTCGACCGGTGGTGTGTCGCTCAACAACAGTGGTGACACTGTGACCTTGAAAGATGATCTGGGGGTTGTCGTCCAGACGGTGACCTACAACAGTGCCGGCGGTGACAACCAATCGTTGGTGCGGGATCCCGACTACACCAACGCACCGTTCGTCAAACACACCGTGGCGGTGGGCTCCGGCGGCAGCGCCTACTCCCCTGGCACCCGCATCAGCGGTCAAGCGTTCACCGTGCCGACCGGCGCGCTGCTGTTGACCGAGGTGCTGTACGACGCCACCAGCAGCGACGACGATCACGAGTGGGTCGAGATCTACAACAACACCTCCACCTCAATCGATTTGACCGATCTGTGCATCGGCAGTGGTGGTTCGAGCTACAACACCAGCATGATCAGCCTCTCCGGCACCGTGGCAGCGGGCGCAACCTTCGTGGTTGGCGGCCCAACGTCGGACGTCAACAACGGCAGCCCAACCTTCGATCTGGCGATCGACTTCAGTCCCGACCTCCAGAACTCGGGCGCTGACGCTGACGGGGTAGCGCTGTTCAACGTTCGCTGCTCGCAGGTCAACGGCTCGACGGTACCCATTGACGCCGTCGTCTACGGCACCGCCAACACCAACGGTTTACTCGACGAAACCGGTGTTGCCAGCGCCCCGGACGTCGGCGACGCCACCTCCGGTCAGTCGGTGGAACGCATCGACATCGCGGGCACTTGGCAGGTCCAGCCGCTACCCAACCCCAACGTCGCCTTCCCGGCGCCGCCCCCGGGTGGCCTCTTGCTGTCCGAGGTGTTCTACGATCGCAGCGGCACCGACAACGGCTACGAGTGGGTCGAGGTTTACAACTCGAGCGGCCAATCGATCGACCTGGCGTCGTTCAGCCTCGGCAACGGCGGCAGCAACTACACTTCGAGCACCGTCCAGCTCTCCGGCACCATCGCCGCCGGCACTACTTTCGTGGTTGGCGGCTTGACCTCGGATAGCAGCAACGGCAGCCCAACCTTCGATCAAGCGATCGACTTCAGCCCCGACTTCCAGAACTCGGGCTCAACGGCTGACGGTGTTGCGCTGTTCAATGTGCCGGCCGCAGCCATCACCTCGACCACCGTGCCCATCGACGCGGTCGTCTACGGCACCACCAACAGCAGCGGCCTGATCGACGAAACCGGCTCCGCAAGCACTCCCGAAGTGGGGGACGCGCCCGGCGGCTCGTCGATCGAACGCACGGATCTTGCCGGCAGTTGGCAGATCCAGTCCAGCCCGACGCCGAATTCGACGTCGCTGTAACGCAGTGCATTGACCGCCCTTCTCCTCTCGAGGAGAGGGGCTGCTTCGTGCCTCTGGTCTTTGAGGCTACGTGGGGCTACAATCGGTCCATGAGTACAGTAGGAATCCGAAATCTGAAGAACCGCCTCAGCGAGTATGTCCGTCGAGCAGGCGCCGGCGAGAGAATCCAAGTCACCTCCCACGGCGAGGTTGTCGCGGAGTTGCGGGCACCTGAACCTGAACGCGAGGGCGACGCTCCAGCTGGGTTACAAGAGCTTCTTCGGAAAGGCACGGCCCGTGGAATCGTCCGTAATGATCCGAGTCGCTATCACACTTACAAGCCTGCCCTGACAAACACAACGGCTCGCGAGCTCCTCGATTGGGACCGCGACGATCGATGATCGTCTATGCCGAGTCCAGCGCAGTGCTGTCTTGGCTCTTAGGCGAGCCGGCCGGCTCGGAAGTGCAAAAGACGCTGGAGCAAGCTGAATTTGTAGTGACCTCTGACCTTACATTGGTCGAGTGTGATCGAGCATTCCACCGTGCTCACACACTTGGCGAGCTTTCGACTGCAAACTTCGTTGAGTTGCGTGAAGAGCTGTGCCGTCTAGCGTTGGGGTGGATCGTATTACGTTTGAGTGACTCGATTATCGAGCGGGCTCGTGACAGCTTTCCTGAAGAGCCGATTCGGTCACTCGACGCCCTCCACTTGGCCAGCGCTCTTCACATCAGGGGCTCGAATCCGGAAATTGCACTCTTGACCTACGATGGCCGTGTCCGGCGTTGCGCCAATACTTTGGGAATGCGAGTGCTTCCAGAGACCACCAACTGAGGCGGTCCTCCATCACAGTCAAGGTGTCACGAAGTCAGCACCGGATCCGGTGTTGTGCCCGCCAGTCCGATTGGCGCCAAGCCGAGGCGTAAGCGACCGCCAACTCGCTGTAGTCGATGACGGTGTCAACCCTTGGCCTTAATCCACCAAAGCATCGCTGAAGATATGTGGGGCCGACAGCAGAACCAGCTACTGCCCCGCTCCGGCAAGTTCAGTCCCCGACGCAAGACAACTCTTCTTGGCATAATGGATAGTCAATGACCAACGAGCCGAAGATTCCGCAATCCCTCCGGGACCAGCTCCAAGCCGGGAAGGTGATCCCCTTCGTCGGCGCTGGGGTATCGATGGCGGTTAAAGGTAAAGACGGCAAGGGGCTTTTCCGAGTTGGAAAGATCTGCTGCTGCGTGGAGCGGACCGGCTCGATCGCGAGCAGAATCCGGAGCATGCCCGCCTTGTGCGCAGCCTGTTAGAGATTGCTCAGCCTGAATACCAGGATGCCGCGCGTCGGTTACGAGAGAAACTCGGCCCGATTTGGTTCGACTTTCTCAAGCAACAGATCGACATCAAGCCGGAACTGGCCGCCCCGGCGAGTCTCGATCTTGCACGCGCTGTGTGGAACCTCGGCAGCAAGCTCGTCCTCACTACAAACTACGATCGAGTCTTGCAGTGGGCGTGTCCAGGTCAGCTCCGCCAAGATCTCAGTACCTGGGACATTCAGGCGACGGTCGAGCAACGCAGCCTGCTACGCGATGGTCAAGCTAAAAGACCAACTATCTGGCATCTCCACGGCCGGATACGAAATGCCGCCGAACTCATTCTGACTCCAGACGGCTACCAACGTCTCTACTCGTCAGAAGACAATGAGAAGCACTACGAATCAGCGCGAGCTACGCTTCGAAATCAAATGGCTTCACGTTCATTGCTCTTCATCGGATTCAGTCTTGATGACCAGCACGTCGGCGTTGAGCTTCGAGGAGTCACAGATCTCTTCGAGGGGCACGTAGGCCCACACTATGTGCTGGTGCGGGAGGGGGAGCAAAACCGCCAGTGGCCGGCCGGGGTGGTGCCTATTCCTTTCGCCGACTTCGGTCGGCCGCTAGTCGCTCTAGTCGAGGGGCTCGGTCGACTGACAGACCCGGCCGTCGAATCCGCAAATCATCCTGAAGCAGCGATTACAGCGCAGGCGCCTACCCCTGAGCGGTCGAGCGAGACTCCAGTTGAGATCGACCAAACACCCGACGCAGCGCCCTACTCCCCCGACAATCGGCCGTTTTTCGTTCCTTTTGTATCCAAGGGCGAGCGCGTTATCGGACGCGACGATGCCTTAGTCGCAGTGCATGGAAAGCTCACCCAGGGCCGCCCTACGGCGATTGGCCACGCGGCTTCAATTCTTGGCCTGGGAGGCCTCGGCAAAACTCAGCTCGCGGTTGAATACGCTTGGCGGTACAGTGAGGAGTATCCAGGTGGTGTCGTGTGGCTCAACGCGGCCCAAGATATCGACGCCCAACTCACCCGCTTGGCAGTGGAAGCGAGGTGGATCGCGCCACAGTCTGAACATCGCCAGAAGCTCGAGGTTGCACAGCACCGCCTACAGAGCACCTCCGGCTGTCTAATAGTCTTTGACGACCTAGAGCAACTAGACACGCTCGAGCCCTACCTACCGCACCCCGGCATTAAAGCCCACTTGCTGGCTACGAGCCGGGCCGTACAACCAGGATTCTTGCCGATCGACTTGCCACTGTTGACCGAGCAACAATCACTGGCCATGATGATGGAGGAAGCAGGTCGCGCTCCTCAAGGGGCCGAGGAGGAAAACGCGGCGCTGGCTATTGCCCTCCGCTTGAAAGGTCTTCCTCTAGCCCTCGAATTAGCCGGGGCCTATCTTCTGTACAGGTCGTTGACCTGGTGCGAGTACCTGCGGATTCTTGAAGGCAGCCACTCCACAGGCAAGAAGGACAAGGCGCTCGAATTTCACAGGAAAGCTCTTGCTGTTCGCGAGAAAGTCCTTGGCAGAGAAAATCCCCTTACAGCCGGTTCGGTAAGCCACACAGTAGCAGCTCTCATTGCTCTGGGGCGACGAAAAGAGGCGTTTGATCTACTGGATCCTTTTCTCAAGAGTCTTCCCAAGAACCACTCCGAGGCTGAGAGCCTCGAGGCTCTAAGAGCGGACATTCTCAAGAAGCCACTAAAGCCAGGTTTCCGTCAGCCGTCGGCGAAGAAGAAACCAAGAAGGAAGAAAGGGAAGCGAAGGAAGTAAGCGTGAGTACACAAACCGACACCCGCTACCGCACCTACGAACCCGCACTGACCAGCACGACCGCTACCGAATTCCTCGATTGGGACCGCGACGATCGCTGATCGTTCGTAACGACTCGAACGGACTTCCAGAACTCGGGCTCAACCAGTGACGGCGTCGCGCCGTTCAATGTGCCGGCCGCCGCCATCACCTCCACCACCGTACCCATCGACGCCGTCGGCTACGGCACCACCAACAGTAGCGGCCTGATCGACGAAACCGGCTCCGCGAGCACTCCCGAAGCGGGGGACGCGCCCGGCGGCTCGTCGATCGAGCGCACGGATCTTGCCGGCAGTTGGCAGATCCAGTCCAGCCCGACGCCGAATTCGACGTCGCTGTAAGCCTTGAAGTTGCGTCTCTCTCCTCTCGGGGAGAGGGACGCAACGTTTGGATGGACTCACTCAGCGCCGTCCCGAAGACCAGGCTTCCGTGCCGCCAGACTCGAAGCCGTCAGCGAAGATCGACGCTCCCGTCGCAAAACCGGCGACGTAGATATCTACCGAGTCGACGCCAGCGCCCGTTTCGTCGCGATTGTCAGTGAAGGTTGCAACCGCCTGCCCAGCCAGTACAGCGAGGCCGTTGTAGTCACCGAATTGGAAAATATCGTTGGGACTGGAGGACGAAACCTCGGTCAGCCGATGAGGGTGGGACCACGTTGCCCCGCCGTCTACTGAGACACTGCGCATAAGGTCGACAGAGGTGCGGCTCGGATCCCGCAGGGTGCTGTAGAACGTGACGTGGAGATGGCCGGAGGTGTCGACGACGAGCCAAGGATTGAAACGATCGACGGTCAGGCTATCGGCGATGGGATGCGGACTCGACTCCTGCCAAGTCTGGCCGCCGTCATGCGACCGCGCCACCACGACCCGGCTGTGATCACCCCCCGCATCGCCAGCCCCACTAGCTCCGGCAACAGTAGCCCCGGCCTCATAAACGCTCTCCTCAACGACGAGGTCTGACCAGGTGGCATAGAGGCTGTCGGCATTAGGACCGCCCGTGAGATCAGCGTCCGCAGAGAGGATCATGGCGACACCGCGCGCCCCCTGAGCGGGCGGGGTGAAGCGAAACGAGCCACTGTTGACCGCAACCTGAGTCGGCGCCTCGAAGGTCACGCCGCCATCCGTCGACCTCGACACCAGGACCCTGCGTTGAGTCGGGTCGTGCCAAAGGAGGAATAGTCGACCGCTGCGATCGGAGACGAGGTCGGCGCCGATTCCCTGCGCCCCAGGGACAACCGCAATCGACCAGGAATTGCCGAAGTCTGTCGAGTGGGCGACCCGCATGCCCAGGCCGAAACCCCACCAAACGAGGTAAACCCGATCGTGAAACGGTGAGTCCGGGTGGGTATCGACGTGCAAATATTCTTTGTCGGCGGGCTTGCCGAACTCCCGTCGCGGATCTCCCGGTGTCACCTGCTCGAGACCGTTCCAGGTCAGCCCGCCATCATCGCTACGATAGACGTGCAGATCGCAACCCCCAGGCTGCTGACAACTGGCCAGGCTCGCGAAGTAGGCCCTGCTGCCGTCCGCCGACCAGGCCACCGTCGGATCAGCGCTGGTGTCGTCCTCTGGCAATGCCACGCGTTGCCAGGTGACGCCACCGTCGGTCGACAGATGCACCCACACGGCGCTGAACTCGGGACCGTTGGAGGCAGCGATCAAACGCAGAGGATCCCCCGGCCGCACCGCCACCGCGGATTCCGCAGAGCCTGCTGGGCTCGAGACACGACTCGTCCCATCGAGCTCCACCGCCGCCGATGCGCTGCTCACCACCGAGGGAGCGGAAAGGTCGAGACGCAAACGTCCGTCGACCCGTTTTAACCGACGGTAATGACGTCCACGAACTTGGAACCCACCAAAACGTCGTTGAAAGATCTCCGGCGCAGAGAGCGGATACTGCCATCGACCGCGTTGTGGCAAGTCCAGCTCGCGGCGCAGGGCGACGCGAAAAAAAGCCGGAATTGGTAAATCTAGGCTCGCCTCCTCCGGCGACAGCAGCTCGAGATCATCATGAGTCAGAGCATAGTTGCGATCGTCCCAGGGTCCGAATTGGGTGAGCGAGGCGTAGTTGACCCGTGCGTCGACACCACTGGAGGGATCGACTGGCGCTTGGGCCTGCAAGCCTCGACTCGATATCCAAGCGACGAAGACACAGAAGATCCAAACCTGAGTCTGCCGTCTCGACGAATACGTCATCATGTGATGCCTCCTATGCGTCCTTTGAAACACTGGTACAGCGGTACAGCTGTCCAGCCTTCAGAGGCGTTATAGAGGCTTTGATTCCCTCATCCCATTCTCGAAAGGCGACGCGTGCCTACGGAATCGGGCTCGCGACGATCGAACGAGACATCGACCAGTGTCAAGTGCGGCGACGGCTTCGCATTCGTTCCTGATAGGCGTCGAAACTGTCGCGCTCCCAGCTCTCGCGAAACTTCTCTGCGTCTTCGATCGACCGGTGCTTGTAGACACCGGGTGGAAATCTCGGTTGTAACGTCTTCTGGGCGAATTCCCAGGTCTCACGGATCGCTTGGTGCAAACCGGAGTCTCCTGGACTCCTCCAGGTGTTTCCGTTCATCTCCTCAATGCTGCGAAATTTTCGAACAGGCATCTTCATTCCTCTAGATCGAACTGTCGACGTAAGAAGTCTACATCTCCCCAATCCCTGGTCAACGCCGTCGCGAGGATCAGATCAGGCTGCTGTGCCGAAAGACTCGCATCTGGCGGCGACGGCGATCGAATCTGGGTGCGAGCGGATCTCGACGGACCGCGACTTCAGCCGTTTCTCCGGACTCCGCTGGAGGTCTCCTCGTTGACCGATCCTGACGACGTTCCCACCGGCTTCAGAGAGCTTGTCCAAACCGGCGTGGCACGCGGAATCGTCAGCAACGACCCGAGTCGCTACCGCATCTACGAACGCCCGTTAACCAGTACCACGGCTCGCTAGCTACTCGATTGGGATCGGGAAGATCGGCGATGGTCAGTGATCATCGCCGGCGGTTCGTTGAACGAACACCCTGAATGAACCTCCCCCGCGGTGCTATAATCTCCCTATGCCAAGGAAAGCTCCGCCACCAAGAAGCCCTCAGCTGGACATCGCCGGGTCACTCTGTCTCGCCTTCGTCAACACCGCCAACGCCAGGGACAATAACCGCCAGCTGGCGGTCAACTCTTACAAGACGCTCGTCACCTGGTCCCTACAAGCTGGCCTGGTGTCGGCGGAGACGGCTGGGCGCTTGAACAGGCAGGCGCCAACAGAGCCGGAATAGAGCAAGGCAACGATTGAAGACGCGCTGAAGATTCGCGACACCCTCACCCACTTGTTCCTTGCTCGGGCGCTGGACAAGGTTGCTTCCGAGGATCACCTCGACGCCTTCAACCAGGCGCTCGAGGAGCTCACACCGCCAATGCGGTTGGTCTCCAACGGGCCCAGCCTGGTGCGCAGCTGGGTCATCCACGACGAGGTCTTGGATCCCATGTTCTGGCC
>JAJCXQ010000887.1 GCA_029263355.1 Acidobacteriota bacterium
AACGACGGCTTTCTCGACTTTTATGCCGCGACCGGCAACACCCAGATGCAAACCCTGATGCCCAATCGCATGTTCCGTAATGCAGCGGGCAAGCGCTTTCAGGAAGTCACCTCGGCCGGCGGCTTCGGACATCTCCAGAAGGGCCATGCGATCGCGTTCGGTGATCTCGACCATGACGGAGATCAAGATATTTACGCCGTCATGGGCGGGTCCCATTCCGGCGATGGCTTCCACAACGCATTGTTCAACAACCCAGGCGGATCCAATCACTGGATCAACCTCGAACTGGTTGGAGGACCGGCCAACCGGGCAGCCATCGGTGCGCGGCTCGAGCTCCGCCTCGAAACTTCCGAGGGGCCCAGGTCTCTTCACCGTACCGTTGGCTCTGGTGGCAGCTTCGGTTCGAATACCCTGCGCCAGGAGATTGGCCTCGGCAAGGCAACGGCCATTCGCTCACTCGCCATCCGCTGGCCCGGGAGCAAAGACCCCCAGATCGTGCGCGGCCTGGAGCCCGATTGTTTCTACCGCATCCGTCAGGGAAAGACCGAGCCGGAATTGCTCCGGCGCACCGCTTTCAAGCTCAACGGTTGAGCAACCGGAGGGCCTGAAGGTCGCTCACCGGCTCTTGAAAGGAACATGAGCCGTAGGACGTCGCGAAGTTTTTTCGCGCTGCGGCCAATGCTTCGGCGCCCAGCTCATGGCCACGCCAACGAACGGCCTCCTCGGTGCAGGTGATCGCGGTCGCATCGCGCTCGCTCAGCAAGGTTTCGGCCTCCTCCTGGCTCAACCCACCGTTTTTCGACCAGGCTGCCGCCAAGAACACGTTCAGGAATCCATGCATGGTGCCACAGGGGCTCTCCGGCTCGTAGGTCAATCGGTAGTCGCCCCGCAACGGATGGTGCAGACCTGCGGTGGCCTTGAACGGCACCCCGGCCCGCGCCGCGGCGTTGATGAAACGTGCCAGCTCAAAGGGCGTTGGGAACGCGTCGACGGTGACGCCGCCGCTACGAATTTTGGCTCGCCCGCCATGTTGCGCCAGGGCGGTCATGAATAGGCTCGGATCTTGCCGGTACGGGATCTCGAGATAAACCTCCAAGCCGGCGAAGGTCTCGATGGCCGGCAACACGTCGTCGGGGCTCACGATCTGCCGTTCGACCGACTCGACGAGCGCATGGCCGGTCTCGGCGTGAGCCCGGTGGAAGGCGTCGATACGCTCGCGCGCCGCCGCCAAATCTCCCGGCACCAGGACGCTCAGCCCCCAAGGCCTACCGCCCTCTCGGCCCCAGTGACCTTCCGCGGCGCGTTCCATCTCGTCGAGTCGACCGACGGGCACCACGAAGCGCCCCAACATCCAGGCGTAGTCGGATTGCCGTTGACGGGCAAATTCTTCGACCGCGGGAGCCATTTCGAGGGCCGCGGGAGGAAAGAGTCCGGCGTAGTCGATGATGCCTTCGAGGAGTGATCGGATAGTCGTTGTTGTCATAGCTGCTCCATGAGCCTTTCACGCAAAATTTCGCGTTCCGCAGACGAACCCCAAAGGAGGCTCTTTCTAACAGCCAGGGTAAGCTGGCGCAAAGCGCCACGCAACCCTGAGCCCGGGGAATTCGACTCTGATCCCGGGGTTAAATCTCGAACAACAGTCACGAACGGTAAGCCACCTCGACGAGGGGAACCTCCCATCGCTCGCTCCGCAGGCGCCCACGATACGCCGGCTCATTGTCCTCTGCTCGACGCTCGACCATCGCGACGACCCGCACCCACTCGATATCGCTCAACCGTGCTCGCCAGCAGGTAGCGCCGTCCCCGGAAAGCGCCGCCACCACCTCACCGGCAGGGTCGACCAACCGCAGGTTCTCACCGAACGAGCGGATCTCCAGAGGATCGCCGACTTGCAACCGCGCGAGGTGACGGTGAACACGGTCGGTCGGCGGGCGGTCACCGACGAAGCTCAGGTAGAGATCCTGCAGCCCGATGATCCCATAACGCCGGCGGGACACTTCCACCGGCGGCAGCTCGATCGTCGGTTCGCTATGGACGACGTGCCCGCCGCTGAGATCTGCCATAAAAGGATTGTTTTCGTCACGTCGTTCGAAGACGTGCAATAGCTCGCGAGCCCGGGTCATGCCGACGTAGTAGAGGCGGCGCTCTTCTGCCCGGTCGCGCCCCGAGCTCCAGCCGCCATCGAGCATGAAGACAATGGGGTATTCCAGCCCCTTGGCGGCATGTACCGTCGCCAAGCGCACGCCGTCGCCGAAAGCGGTTTCGCGAGCGCGCTCGGCCAATGCCTCGTAGACGAACTCCAGCGCACTCTTGACCGCGAGCTCCGCATCACCACTTTCTTCACGCCACTCCGCGAGGATCTCGGATGCCAGCTTCCACCACGGATTGTCGCCATGGTCGGCCTGCAAGATCGTCAAACGACTCTCCAGCGACGAGGCGCGGCGGATCTCCCGCCGGCGGTCCTTCAGCTCTTCGATGAGGGTGACGAGCTCGCGAACGCGGTGTAAGGGCGGTAACCGCTCGCGATCGGCCGACCAAGCGACGGGGACCTCACTATGGTCCAGAACCGACCGGATCGTTTCGAGATCCAAGTGGCGCCGAGCCAGAACGGCACAGTCGCCAAAGCGCAGCTCCGGATCGAGAAGTTTCATGTGGAACAAACGGTCGCGCAGAGCAGCAGCTTGGGCCGCTGCGTTGCCAACTCGGACGTGCCAGACCTTGCCGCCGGTGAGCGGCTCGAGGGCCGACCAGCGGCCTCCCGGGTCATCAACGGCCCGTGTTGCGTCGACTCGAATCGCCTCGTCTCGCTTCATGCGATCACGGTTCGGGACGATCACCTGGCCGGCAGCGGCAAGAATGTGGGCCGTCGAACGATAACTTTCGACGAGAAAACGCACCTCGGCCTGATAGTCGTCCCGGAAACGGCGAATGAATTCGACCCTAGCGCCGCTCCAACCGTAGATCGTTTGATCATCATCACCCACTGCCAGGATCGTCAGCTTGCGATCGCGATCAGCCTCGGCTCGACCCGATAGGGCGGAGACCAGGTCGTATTGCTCCTGGTTGATGTCCTGATACTCGTCAACCAGGATGTGGCTGTAACCCGAAAGAATCTGATCGCGGAGCTCGTCCGCCGTCAAACCGAGCAAACCTTCCTCCGAAGTGAGCAGGCGGACGGCGTCGGGAATCAGTCGCTTGAAATCGGGCTCGCGACGTGACCCGGACGCACTCTCGTCATCCAAGGCTGCGGCGAAGGAGGTGCCGGTGAGACGCATCGCCAGGCTGTGATAGGTCGATATCGTGACACCGCGGGCATCGTCACCCACCAGAGCTCGTAAGCGGCGACGCAGTTCGAGAGCGGCGTTGCGATTGAAGCACAGCACGAGAATAGAAGCCGCCGGCACCCGTTCGACCCGCAGCAAGTAGGCGCAGCGATGGACCACAACCCGCGTTTTCCCGGAGCCTGGGCCGGCGAGCACCAGCAGATTCTGGTCCGACGGCGCCGCAACGATCGCGATCTGGGCCGGATTGCCGAGCCCGTCGACAATCTCGCGATAGGAGTCGCGGCTGGTCGCGCGCCGCAACACGTCCTCTTCACCGGCAAAATGCGTCTCGGCAAAACTCGTCTTGCCGAGGGCAAAATAATCCATCACCAAGGCGAGCGCACCACGAATTCTCTCGAGGCCAAGAAACGCATAACGGGCCATGACATGGACCTGGAAGGTTCGTTCCTCGTAATGCTGCCGTAGCGGCTCAAAATCTCCTTTGGTGTAACGGCGGCCTTTGGCCTGGGGACGAATCCGCAGAGTCATCGCTTGACGGAAAACTGCCAACCCGTTCTGCAGATGGATAACTTTCTGCTCGTGCAGGAAAAGCAGCGCGCGTTCCGCCGCCGCCAGGGGATCATGCACCTGGCTCCGGAGCACGAGATCGTTGCGGATCGCGGTGGTGAGGTCGTCGGTCGAGAAGGCGACCAGCACCCTGCCAGCAGCCTGGGCCGGCACCCGCGCCACCAAGGCGTCGAGCAGCACCTTTCCGACCCCTTGGCGCAGAGCGGCGAGCTCGCGCAATGCCCGCCAACTGCGCTTCAGGCGCACCCGATATCGGAACCGCGACCGGTATCTCAGCTCGAGACTTCCCTGTTTGGCGGCGAGTCCCTTGCCATCTTCGGACAGACTGTGCAGCAGCTGACGGAGGATCTGAGGGGTCGAACGATGGCCGCGATCCACCAGACGTTGGTTGAGAAGCCGCGAGGAGAGATCGATCCACTCCCCCGCGTCGGCATCGGGCTCGTCTTCCGCCAGCAACTCGAGCATGGTGCGCTCGAGAGAACACAGAGCTTCGTAGGAGGTCGCTGATCGCCGGGGACCTCGGGTCTCGAGGTAGGCGGTGAGCTGCAGACCCGAGCTCAAGAAGCCAGCCTCGGCCAAGCCATGCAGGGTCCGAATCACTCCCAGCCCCGGAGCCTCTCCAGTGTTCACAGAGGGATATCTTTCTCCGACGCCCGGCAACTCCGCGAGCTCATCGGCGGAAAGCCCTTCGTCGGGGTCGGCATCAAACAGCGCCGCCAGGATCGCCAGCCACCTCTTGTGCTCGGCCTTCGGCAACCGCAGCTTGGGGCCTAGCTTCGCCAGACGACGCCGAGCTTCTTCCAGATTGGCCACCTGCAACTTGCCCGAAAAGACCCGCGTCTCGTTGCCATCGCGCCGCACGAAACCGGCGCGCTCGAGCCAAGCAACGGCGGTCTTGACCTTGGTGTCGGCCTGCCAGTCGCCGCGCAGATCGATCGTCTCGTCTCGGAGCAAATCACCGCTGGTGACCACGATGGCGTCGTCTTCCCGCCGCCGGGCACGACGCAGACCGCGCAGGACCTGGGCAATGTCGCGCGGGTCGAGGCGCGACGAGGCGGCGAGTCGAAACTGCTTTTCGATATCACCTTCGTCGAACAACAGCACACAATCGGAGTCTCGTCGGTCGCGACCCGCTCGTCCGGCCTCCTGCAGGTAACTTTCGAGAGACCCCGGAATGTCGGCGTGAACCACCAGATGGACGTCGCTCTTGTCGATCCCCATGCCGAAAGCGTTGGTTGCACACACCACCCGCACTTCGTCGCGGATGAAAGCCTCCAAGACTTCACGTTTCTGCACCGCCTTCATACCACCATGAAACGCCGCCGCCAGAGCCCCTCGGCGCTCCAGATAGGTGGCCGCCTCAACCGCCGCACGCCGGCTGGCGAAGTAGACCACCGTGCTGCCGCGGGCGCCGTCCGGTGAGCTCGTCGTTTGCTCGACGAGCAACTCATGAACCCGGGGCAGCTTCTGCGCCGGGTTCACCGCCTCGACCCTGAAACGAAGCTCGTCGCGATCGACGTTGCTCTCGAAGACGTCGAGGTGTTGTTCTAGATGATCCGCAAAATATTCGAGGATCTCCTGACGAACGTCGCTCTTGGCGGTGGCGGTGAAACAGGCCACCGGCGGTGGCGCTCGTTTCTGGCGGCCCGCGAGCTCCGCGATAAAACGCCCGGCATAAAGATAGTCGGGACGGAAGTCGTGTCCCCATTTCGACAGGCAGTGTGCTTCGTCGAAGACCCAGCAACCGATCTCGCGCTGTTCGATCACCCGACGAAACGAGCGGTTGCGCAATTGCTCGGGTGCGACGTAGAGAATGGCCGCGTCGCCGAGGCGCAACTGTTCGAGGACCTTGCCGCGCTCGAGGGGCGTCAGCAGACCATAGAGGGCGACGGCACGGTCGAGGCCAACCGCCTCGTTCAGGTTATCGACCTGATCTTTCATCAACGCCTGGAGCGGCGAAATCACGATGGTCAGTTGACCGCGCCGAAAGTAGCGCACCAGCGCCGGCAGCTGATAGCAAATCGATTTGCCGGCACCGGTCGCGAGGATCGCGAGGTGGGGGCGCCCCCCGATGCCACGACGGACGATGGCCTCTTGAAGGCTACGCCCCTCGTCGTCTGCGGGCTCGGGCCGAAAACGATCGAAACCGAAGAGACGTTTCAGCTGACGGCGTGGATCGTGAGTTTCGCGGCAGTAGACACAGTCCGGATCATCACAGGGCGTTTCGCGCAAGGCATTCAGCAACGCCGCGGTTTCGGGATACCGGTGCCACACCCAGGCGGGCAACACCGAGTCTCCGCCTGAGACCCCGAGCCAGGCGACAACGTAGGCCAAGCCTGCTCGATTTCCTCCCTGAAACAGCTCACCCTCCGCCAAGCGTCGTAGCTCGACACGGCAAACGCGACCAGCACAACTGGTGGCGACGAAGCTCAACGCCCGCGATGGCTCCATCGGCGGTCGGTCGGCCCACCCGGCCATGAGACTCGCGAGCCCGCTTCCGCCCGGCAAGCCGGCGAGACAGAACGCATAAAATGCCAACTGGTCAGCAGGCAGGGCCGCGAAGCTCTGCCATTGATCGCGAAAGACTCGGGCCGCCAGACGAGCGTCGGCCACCGGATCGTTCAACGACTGGCGGACGAGCTTGTAGTCCTTGACCAGGTGATGGTAAGGATTCTTAGGAAAAGCCAGCGGCGAAAGGACCAGCGTGTCGACCACCGCCTTGTCGAGCAACGCCAACTTTGGCGACACGGAGCGCAAGACTTGTAAGTCGTGCCCGAGCAGATTGTGCCCCAGAATAAAGTCGGCGTCTTTCGCCAACCGATCGAGCTCATCGAGTGCAAGCTCGAGATCGAACGCCCCTTGGCGCAGGAAGGTGCCAGCCCCTCGGCGCAACCCGGAAACCGCACCAATCTTCAGGATCCGATGGTCGATACCCGTCTCGAGATCCAGCAACAGGCAGCGTTCGATGAAGTCGTCGAACATCGGAAGCTATCGAAGGGCTCTGTGGCGGGGCGCCTCGGCTATCGCGATGGACGCCTCGCCACGTCGGCTGCGCCGACCGCTGCTTCGGCCTGTCGGGTCAAATCGTTCAGCATCTCTTCGAGACGCTGACGTTCCGTCTCCAATTGTTCGCTCGACAACTCTCGGGAGACGAGTTGGGGCTCGCCGATCACCACCGCGACATCGGTAAAAGGGCGCGGCACCACGATTCGGTCCCAGGACTCGAGGGACCAGAATTTCCGAGCTGCGATGCCGTAGGGCAAGATTGGCGCCTGCGACATCTGGGCGAGGACAACAACACCGGGCTTGAAGTAATAAAGAGGTCCCCTGGGGCCATCAGGGATCATGATCGGCGACGACTGTTGGCGCTTGATCGCTCGATGGATAGCGCGCATTGCTTGAAGTCCACCACGGCTCGCCGAGCCACGAACCGTATGAATTCCCCACCGTTTGCAAACTCGAGTGACGAGCTCGCCATCGCGCGACTGGCTGGCCAGAAGCGTGATGGGCAGGCCCTTACCGAGCAGGCTCTTGTACACAAACGGTCCGCTCAGAAAAAGACGGTTGTGCCAGAAACTGAGAATCACCGCACGAGGCTTGGCCAACAGAGCGTCGAGGTACTGCTGGCCCGCCACGACTCTGGTCTTCCAAGTCCATCCCAGCGTCAGCATGATCCAGCGCGCCAAACCAGCTCCGACGCCGATCAGAATGGAGCCGTATCGGCTGTCCTTGTCGAGACCCACCTAGCGCTCGCTTCCGTCTGAAAGCTCGGTGTCAGGCCGGATTCAGGAAGGCCAGCACGTCGCCGACCGTGTCCATTTTGGCGGCGTCTTCGTCACTGATTTCGATGTCGAGCTCTTCTTCGAGATCGAGAAGCAACTGCAACGCTTTGGGCGAGTCGATGCCCAAGTCGGCGACGAGCTCGAGCTCCGGCTGGAGGGCAGCAACGTCCTTCCCGCTCACTTTGGCGACCACATTTAGGGCTTTCTGCGTCATATCCATCTGTCAAATCTCCGCGGGCGGCGGCCGCTCCAGGATCCCTGCAACGGCAGACTTCGCCTAATTTTCGTCGGTTGTCTCAAGGCGTTCGATCTCGCCTCTCAGATACTGATCGCGCAATGCGCGACGCTGTACTTTGCCACTGGTGGTCTTTGGGATCCTGCCTCGTCGAACGAACACCAGATCAGCCACGGGTAGAGACAGCGTCCGGCCGATGTTACTGCGGATCTCTTGTCCCATCGCACGAAGTTTTTCCGGTTCGCGCTCATTGACCTCTACCACAACCACCGGTTCTTCACCTGCCGCACCTCGAGCGACCGAAAAGGCCCCGGTTCGGAGTGCACCGCCACCACCTGTTACGCTCTCCGCCAACCATTCGATCTCATGCGGCATGAGGTTGGAGCCGCGTACGATGAGAACATCCTTGAGTCGCCCGGTGATGTAGAGCTCACCCTCATGCAAGAATCCAAGATCGCCGGTCCACAACCTGCCGTCACGAAGACTCTCGGCAGTTGCTTCAGGGTCGTTGAAGTATCCAGCAAAGATACTGGGACCGCAAACGACAACCTCGCCGATCTCGCCATCGGCGAGAGGTCGTCCACCGGCGTCGACAATGTGCACCTCTGTGTCTGCGATCGGCTCGCCGACACAAACGATCTCGTTCAAGCCGGCGCTCGAGTCAGCACCTTGCGGAAGCGGACGGGTGCGCATGCCTTCGCCTTTGATATCAAACGTCAACGCCAGTGTTCCTTCGGCCATACCGTAGCAGGGCCGAATCGCCTCTGGCCTGAATCCGTAAGGCGTGAAGGCTTCACAGAATGCTGCGACGGTCTCCGGTCGCACCATCTCAGCGCCAGTCATGGCAGCACGCCAATTCGACAAGTCCAAGCCAACGCGACTGGCGGCATCTAGACGCTCGACGCAGAGTTGGTAGCCGAAGTTGGGTGCCGGGGCAAACGCGGTCCCGTGTTGACCCAAATGCTCGAGCCACTTTCGTGGGCGCGCTAAAAAGGCGCCCGGAGGGAGAAGCCAGAGATCCAGTCCTCCGACGATCGACTGAAACAACGTGCCGACCAGCCCCATGTCGTGATGTAGTGGCAGCCAGGCAACCATCGTTTCGGCCCATTCATGGGCTGGGCTACCCTGCGGAGCGCCAATGGCTTGATCGGAACTCATGATGTTGTGAACCGCCGCGCGGTGAGGAATCGAGACGGCTCGCGGGTGTCCAGTGGAGCCGCTTGTCAGTTGCAAGAACGCAATATCAGATGGCTCGGGGGTCGGCAGAACCGACGACGCTGATGTTTGCGCTGCAATCTCTTCGGGGGTTGTCGCTACCGCCAATATTCGGGCGGCTTCAGCAGCCTCGGCCGACCTCCGGAAGCCGGCTGTGACCAGGACACGACGGGGATCGAGGCGATCCACCAGGGCTTCAATCTTGCGAATCTGGCTAGCCCCCGCGCCCAGCGCCGCTCCTGGAGCGACGGCGAGAGGCAGGGCGCCACACAGGAGAGCTCCCAACCAGGCGTCGAGGAACGCCCATGAGGTGGGTAGCGAGACCAGGACCCGGTCCCCCGGCTCGACCCCACCCGCTACCCAACAGCCCGCCGCTTGTTGAGCGGCCGCAAAAACCTCGGGGTAGGATCGCCGATGATGTGCGCGACCCCGACTATCGAACACCGAAACACCCCGATTTGGAAAGTGGACCGCAGCGCGAGAGAGAGCTGACGTCAAGGTCGACGGTGGAGCAGGAAACAGACGAGCCAAGTTCTTCTCCGCAATGAACTTTTTCGAAAGGGCATGTTACGACTTTCCAACAAACGGTAACGGCGCATTATATGGCGCTGGCCTCGATCACAGCGCTGGAAACCACATTGTGCGTCACAGAGTTCCAGACGCTCCTAAGAATCTGATGAACGCTATTTCGCCGGGGAATTGGGAAGAACCCTGACCCCCTCACAACCCACCGCTGACACCAGGCGATCCGAGGTCAGCTCTTCCTCCGCAAGGGCGCCGACCATTACGTCCGCAACCGTTTCGGCAGCTTGGCGAGAAGCACAGAGGGCAAAAATCGAGGGTCCCGAGCCTGACAAGCTACAGCCCAGGGCTCCGGAGTCGAGAGCCGCTTGTTTGACTCGAGCAAACCCTGGAATTTGACCGGCGCGTCTAGGTTCAGCGATGACGTCAACCAAGGATCTTGAGATCAGTTCGAGATCATTGCGGAAAAGACCGGCAACAAGCCCTCCCAGGTTGCCCCATTGGACAACCGCGGCCCTTAGCGGTACCGCATCCCCGAGAAGAGTACGCGAGGCTCTGGTCTCGACCTCGATGTGAGGCCGAACCACGGCACAGCACAAGCCATCAGGTATCGGCAAAGGAATAATCTCAGGCGGATCGGCGGGTCGAATGAGCACCCACCCACCATAGAGAGATGGCGCAGCGTTATCAGGGTGGGCGCTACCACAAGCGACTTTCTCGCCAACCATAACGCACCGCAAGAGCTCCTCTTGCGACGCTCCGAGGCCCAACAAGCGATCCACCGCATAGGCTGCTGCGACACCACTGGCCGCGCTCGACCCCAAACCACTCGACAGAGGCATTCCCTTGTGCAAACTGAGCGCGACACCTTCGCGACTGCCCGCCGCGTCGAGCAAGGCCTGCGCCGCAACCCCCGCGGTATTTCGTTCCACCTCGCGAGGTAGGCGCCCTTGATCTCCGTCGATCTTCGACAATTCGACCCCCTGATTTGGAGATCGGATCGCAACCACTTCGTCCCCGGGCTTTTCGATAGCAAATCCGAGAACATCGAAACCGCAGGCGACATTCGAGACCGAAGCCGGAGCGAAGGCGCGACAGACGCTGTTTGTCTTCATGGACTCTCATTCCTCCAAGGTACACTGTAGACTGCTGGATTCAAGGTCAATAGCTTCGATCGTCGACACCACTTCATGAAAAATTTCCGCAAAAGACATGCTCGAGCTGGCGCGCGGGCTCACGATTGGGCGCCCTTCCGCGCTGCGGAAAGGCTGATCTGCCCCTCTGTGAGGCAAGCCCCCTTCCGTCTGGCTCTAGCCTATGCCAACACTTATGAAGTCGGCATGTCGAGCCTCGGTTTTCAGCGGGTCTACGAGCTCGTTGGTGAAACACCAATGTGGACCTGCGAGCGCTTCTTCACAGATGGCCGAGGGATTCCTCGTTCTGTCGAGAGCGATACCCCCCTCAACCAGTTCGGCTGTGTTGCATTCTCTGTCTCCTTCGAAGAGGACTATCTCCATCTGCTTCAGATGCTCGATCGAGCCGGCATACCCTTGCGCCGCAAAGACCGAGGACCGTGGGATCCACTGATCGTGATGGGCGGATCCTGTGCGTCGATCAATCCGCTGCCGATGTCCGAGTTCATTGATGTCTTCGCTCTTGGGGCAGCGGAGAATGTCCTACCAACCTTGCTGCCGACTCTCGCCGAAGAAGACGATCGTAACGCCGTCCTCGACCGCCTCGCAGGGGAGCGCGGATTCTATCTCCCTAGCCACCACTGGCCCGAGGAAGAAGAGCGTCTGCCCAAACTCCGCAAGATGGAGCTGACCGCCGAGCAGATGCGGTCTCCCGGGAATCTTCCGACCAGTTCGATCGTCACCCCAAAGACCGAGTTCGCAAACAAGTTCTTGATCGAAATGTCCCGCGGCTGCCCAGAAAAATGCCGCTACTGCTGGGCAACTTTTGGTATGGGGAAATTTCGTTGGCACCCCGCCGACTTCATTCTAGAGTCGCTTGACCGTGCCCGTGCTGTGACGAATCAAGTGGGCTTTGTTGCCACGGCGGTCGGAGATCACCCCGAGATAGAGCGCATTCTGCAACAGGCTCTGGAGTCGGGGTTTCGAAGCTCGGTGTCATCGATTCGAATACCGGCCGTCAAAGAAGGGGTGCTGGAGCCGCTCCATGCCTCTGGATCCCGCTCGATCACCCTGGCGCCTGAGACCGGCAGTGATCGTCTGCGCCAGCTGATGAACAAACCGATCACCAATGCCACCTTGCTGGAGAAGGTCAAGCTGATCTTTCGCCACGGCTTTACCCAGCTGAAACTCTACTTCATCATCGGTCTACCGCAAGAAACCATGGAAGATGTCCATGCGATCTTGGAGCTCGGCGCCGCCTGCCGCGGATTGATGCTGGAGGAGGCATCGAAAACCGGGGTGGTCGGGAATATTCACCTGGGCTGCAACATCTTGATCCCCAAACCTTACACGCCATGGCAACGCGAACCGATGGACGACAAACGCAATCTCGAGCATAAAATCTCGGTGCTGCGTCAGGGTGTCGCCAAGCTCCCCAACATTTCTCTGAGCATGATGTCGCCCCGCCAAGCAATCTGGCAGACCTACATTAGTCGAGCGGGCTCAGATGCTGCCGACGCGATCGAGCGTGCGGCCCGGGGCCAGAGTCTCGCCTCGTTGCTCCGCGAGTTCCCGGAGCGAATCCATCCTGAAGTCTTCCAGACGTTTCCTCGTCAGCTGCGTTGGCAATTCATGAGCGTCGGTTGACGTTTTCAGGGCCGCTTCAGTACCCTATTGCGGCACCCCCGACCGTCGATCTCAGGCTCGGTCGACGTGAGAAAGCACCCACAGATGTTGTGCCGAAAGAGAGATCTTCAGCGGCGAGGGTTCCGCCAGGATGTCCCCGTCCACTTGCACCCGAGCTTCCGGCAAGTTCACGATTTCGAGCTCTTTGACTCGGCTTACTTCGACATCCGAGCGCTCCACATGACGGCTCAGAGCGACGTCACGGGCAAAGCCCAGAGTCGCAGAACGCCCGCGACCGCGGAAAACAACAACATCGAGAAGCCCATCGCCTGGATCTGCTTTCGGCGCCATGCGAAAAGAACCCGCGTAGTGCGGAATGTTGCATGCCGCAAAGAAGCTACATTGTTCGGCGCGGCCATCTAGACATAGCTCGATCTCTGGAAAACCGTAGGTCATCCACTGACAAAGACCCGTCCAAGCGACAGCTGCTTTGCCAAACCGCTTCTTGGCCTTGGCATTCTGCTGTGCCATAACTGAGGCATCGAGCCCTGCAGACACCTGCATCAGGAAGGGCTCACGACCTACGAGGCCAATGTCGAAGGACCGTCGTCGACAACTCGACATCACCTGCGCGGCTGTTAGAGGGTCCCGCGGCAAACCTAGAGCAAAGGCCAAAACATTGGTCGTCCCGGCTGGTAACGGAGCCAACACCGTTTCGGTACCAAGAAGGCCTCGTCCGACCTCGCGCAAGGTGCCATCACCACCCATCGCAAAAGCGATCTCCTTCCCTGAGATCGCCGCCTCTTGTGCCAGCCGTGTCGCGTCTCCTGGGCCCCGAGTCGCTATCGGCTCGACTTCGAATCCAGCTCTGGCCAAGACATCGAGAACCTGGGCGAGCAAGTGAGCCGCCTGCTGGCGACCCGACTTGGGATTGTAGATCAAGACGGAAGGGCGCAATGTTAGAGATCTCGCCGTAGAACGAACGCGGGCTCTAGAAGAGCATGCCAGAAGTGCCCGGCGGCGGTTTGTGGCCGAGATGTTCATAGGCCCTTTGAGTCGCAACTCGACCACGGGGCGTACGTTGAATAAAGCCCTCTTGAATCAAGAACGGCTCATAAAGATCCTCTAGAGTGCCGCGATCCTCGCCCACAGCAGCCGCAAGTGCCTGGATTCCCGCCGGTCCCCCTGAATAATGCTCGATCAGGGTGCCGAGAATCTTGCGATCGACTTCATCGAATCCGAATTTGTCGACCTCCAACATCGCGAGGGCTTTTCCAGCCGTCTCGAGATCGATGTGCCCCTCGCCCTCGACTTGAGCGAAATCCCTCACCCGACGCAACAGGCGGTTGGAAATACGGGGAGTACCACGACTTCGACATGCTAGCTCCCGCGCTCCGGCATCATCTATTGCGATGTCCAGTATTTGCGCTGAACGTTTGACGATCCTGGTCAACTCGTCGGCAGAGTAGAAGTTGAGCCGATGCACGATGCCAAACCGACCGTGAAGCGGTTTGGTAATCAGCCCAGCTCGAGTCGTCGCACCAACCAGAGTGAAGCGCGGCAGAGGTATCTCCATGGTTCTCGCCGCAGGGCCCTGGCCAATGACGAGATCCAACTTGAAATCCTCAATCGCCGGATAGAGGATTTCTTCGACCGTGGCCCCCAAACGGTGAATTTCGTCAATGAAGAGGATTTCCCCAGCCTCGAGGTTGGTCAGGATGGCTGCCAAATCGCCAGCTTTTTCCAACGTTGGTCCCGAGGTGGTACGCACCGGCGCTCCCATTTCGTTGCCGATGATATGGGCCATCGTCGTCTTTCCCAGCCCCGGCGGCCCAAAGAGCAATACGTGATCCAAGCACTCTCCGCGTTCCAATGCGGCCTGAATGTAGACCTTCAGGTTCCTTACGATCCCAGCCTGTCCAACATACTCATCCAGTCTTCTCGGACGTAGCGACGTCTCGATCCCAAAATCTTCAGACTCGAGATCTCCGGACACTAGCCTTGGATTGTCGTCCATGGATGAGATTGTATCGGCAGGACCGTCAGACTCTCGACAAAAGCTTCAGGCTCGCCTTCAACTGATCGGCAAATAGAGCGTCAGGATGTTGCTTCGCTGCTTGCGACACAGCGCGCCGCGCTGCAACCTCTTTGTAGCCGAGCCCGACCAGAGCCTGGACCAGGTCGCTCTCGTCTGCACCAGGCCTCGAGGGGGCCTCTATCGCCAAGTCCTGAACTTTATCGCGCAACTCGAGAATCATCCGCTCGGCTGTCTTTTTCCCTACTCCGGGAATGCTGTTGAGACGGGCCGCATCCGACGTTGACA
>JAJCXQ010000888.1 GCA_029263355.1 Acidobacteriota bacterium
ACCTGTCGCTGCTCATTGGGCAGCTCCTGCATCTCCCGGCGCAGTCGCTGTCGTCTCTGCTCGAGTAATACGGAGCCCATGCCTTGCGGGGATGTATGAGCATCATTTTTTTCATGTTTCAATGCGGTCAAGGTGCGATCCTTGACTTGGCGGCTGCGCAGCCGGTCGATCGATCGGCTGCGAGTGATCAGCACCAGCCAAGTCGAGACCGATGACCGCGCGCGGTCATAACGCTCGGCTTGATTCCAAACTTGCAGGAAAACTTCCTGGAGAATCTCTTCGGCGTCCGAAGTCTCGGTGACGATGCGGCGAGACAGGGCGAGCAAGAGGCTCGAGTAGCGATCGAAGAGCTCGGCCAGCGCGGTTTCGTCGCGCAGCGTAACGCGGTGGACCAAGTCTGGATCGCTGACGGGATCCATCGATGCTGTCGGTTGAGCTTTCAGGTGAGTCATGAGAGACGCTAAAGTTTACCCTATTCGAGGCATGACATGCCCTGGGCGTGAAGCAGCCGACACGCTGCACGTTTGACCTGTCGCTTGTTCGAGACGCCGGGCACCCGTTTGCCGTGGCGTCTATGTCTTTGATGGGCCTACCCAATTAGTTACAGCAGCTCAGGGCCCGTTGCTCGGCCGCCGAGCTCAATAGCGCGGTACAGAGGGGTCAATCCGTGTGCTCCAGGCCTCGATGCCGCCGCTGAGGTTGGTGACTTTCTCCAGGCCCTGCTGCCGCAGATAAGCGACCACTTGACCCGAGCGTGGCCCATGGTGGCAATAAACGACGGTGAGCACTTCGCTGTCGAGCTCGTCGAAACGTTCAGGGATTTGTCGTATCGGAATGTGGGTTGATCCCGTCAGTCGGCAGATCTCGAGCTCCACTGGCTCGCGGACGTCCAGCATCTGGAGCTCCAGACCTTCGTCGAGCCAGCCTTTGAGCTGCTCGACGTCGATTGCAAAAGGGGTTTCCTCGGGCGCCGGCATGACGGTCTCCTGTTGGGTCGTTTCCGGACGGAGATTGGCGCGGCCGGTCAGATGGCCGGGGCCATCGGCTGGACGGACACTCTCTTGTGGATCGCAGGGCGCTCCATGGTACTCGACCAGTGTTCGGATCGTCGCCTGGGGGCCACAGATCGGACAATCCGGGCTCTTCTTCAAGGCGAGTTCACGGCTACGCATGCGCAAAGCATCGAACAACACCAGGCGACCGATCAGAGGCTCACCGATGCCGGCCAGCAGCTTGATGACCTCGTTGGCTTGTAGCGAGCCGATAATACCGGGCAGAACGCCGAGCACGCCACCGTCCGCGCAGGATGGCACCAGGCCGGGAGGTGGCGGCTCGGGGAACAGGCAGCGGTAACATGGCCCGCGATCTCCCCAGAAAATCGAGACTTGACCCTCGAAGCGGGAGATCGCTCCCCACACGTTGGGCTTGCCAGCGAGCACGCAGGCGTCGTTGACCAAATACCGAGTCGGGAAGTTGTCGCTGCCGTCGACCACCACGTCGTAATCCTCGACCAACTCGGCAGCGTTGCCGGCGTCGAGACGTTGCGGGTGCGAGGCGAGAGTAATGAGAGGGTTGACTTCGCGCAGACGTTCGAGGGCAGCCTCGATCTTCGGGCGGCCGATGTCGGATTGACCGTAGAGCACCTGCCGCTGGAGGTTCGACTCGTCGACCCGGTCGAATTCGATCAGCCCCAAGGTCCCGACCCCGGCAGCAGCCAGGTAGAGGCCGAGGGGAGAACCCAGGCCGCCGGCGCCGACCATCAACACCCGCGACGCCTTGAGACGTTTCTGCCCCGTCATGCCGAATTCCGGCAAGGTGAGGTGGCGTCCATAACGCCGGATCTCGGCGGGATCGAGGGTGAGCTGCTCAGCCCGGGACGGTAGTTCTTCCAAGCTCATGGCCTTGGCCAACACGGTGGTGGTGGTGGGTCTCGAACCACAGGGACAACGAAGAGGTGGGCAGATGAGCGCACAGCTCAGCGGAAATAGCGCCAACCGGTGAGGATATCGCGCTCGTCCAGGATCAGCTTGTCGCCTTGCACCGTGTGGGCGAAGGGAGTCGGCTGGCAGCCGCCGCCACCCTCGTTGATCCCCTCGACTCGAAAGGCCTTGTCGCATTTGTTGCAGACGACCCATTCGCCTTGGTGCTTATAGCCTCGTTTGGTCTTGTAACAGATATCGTTGGCGTCGAAGGCGGTGTGGATTCGGCCGTGGAGGTCACGGGCAACGAAGAACTTGATCTCCTGATTGCCAGCGTTGAGGAAACGGTAGAATCTCGCGTCTCCGGACTTCAAGTCGGAAGTCTCTAGGACAACTTGGCCGTTCCTGTCCGGTGAAACCCGTTGAAATTGTCCTTTGCTGAAGCCGCCGTCGAGAGCATAGTCAGCAACAACCACCAGGGCCGCGATAGAGAGGACGCCGATCATGGCGTGGATGGGACGTACTTTAGCCATGGATCGATTCTACCAGTGAGGAGAAGCAGGATGAGAAACACCATGACAAGAAGTGCCAGTTTGTCGATCGGACGACTCTTCACCGCCTTGATCTTGACCGGTTGTATGGGCACATCACTCGTGGGTTGTGGCGCCAAAGACGACTACCCGGAGCGCATGGCGGAGGAGCACAAAGCGGACACGCCGGTCGCGAGTCCGGCCGCGGCGGTCGAGACGCAGGCTGAGATCGAGTCGGCCACGGTCACCTACGCCAACCTCGACGGCGAAGAGGTGACGGGTTTCCTCGCCAAGCCAGCAGGTATCGAGAACGCCCCCGGCGTGATCGTCATCCACGAATGGTGGGGGCTGAACGAGAACATCGAGTCGATGGCGCGTCAGTTGGCCGAGGCCGGTTATGTCGCCTTGGCGGTTGATCTTTATGGTGGCGAGGTTGCGGCCGATCGTGACAAGGCTCGTGAGCTGATGACCGCGTCGATGGATCGCGGCGAGGTTCTGAAGCGCAACCTGAAAGAAGCTTACGCTTTCTTGAAAGGCCAGGGAGCGACGAAGGTCGCCTCGATCGGCTGGTGTTTTGGCGGTGGCTGGTCGCTGCAAACCGCGTTGCTGCTGCCCGGCGAGCTCGATGGGGCGATCATCTACTACGGTAGAGTGGTCACCGATCGGGACCAGCTCGCGACGCTCACCACCCCGATCCTCGGTCATTTCGGCAGTGAGGATGGCGGCATCCCCGTCGCAGGTGTACGCGAGTTCGAGAAGGCACTGACTGAGCTTGGCAAGGACGGGCGTATCCACATCTACGAAGGGGCGGACCATGCCTTCGCCAACCCCTCCGGCACCCGCTACGCGGCCGAAGCCGCCACTTTGGCTTGGCAAAGGACCCTCGACTTCCTGACTGAGACGCTGGGGAGTTAGTTCCCTTGATTATGCTTGACGGCAATGAATAATAATGATCTCATAGCATTGTTCTTTGGACGAAGCTATGAAACTCAAGCCTTTCTTCACGGCGGGCTATCGCAGCCCGCGCCTTGGTGCCCTGGCTAGGGTTGTCGCCCGAACGGTCGCGAGCCTGGTCGTCCTGAGCCTCGGCTTTTCGACTCCCGCGTCGAGCGAGCTATGTGCCGTCGACGAGGTGCCGGCGGCAACTTTGCTGATTCCTCACTTCATGGTCGACCTCGATGCCTGTGAAACGTCGGGGCTGAATACGGTCATCAAGGTCACCAACGCATCGCCGACCACCACGTTGGCCCACTTGACGTTTTGGACGGATTGGGGAGCGCCGGTGCTCCACTACGAGATTTATCTCACCGGTTTTGATGTCGAGACCCTGGATCTGGCGGATCATTTCTGCAACGGCAACATCGCGATCACCGGGCCGAACACCAGTCCTCATGGGCACCTGTCGCAGGATCCCGCGTTCCCGCCGGAGTGCGAGAATTTTTTCCCTTTCGAGAATCCGGCGCTGACTGGAGCACTCCTCGACCGACTGCGCCTCGGGCATACCGGCCAGTCGCTCAGCTCGAGTGGAGACAACTGCTTCAGCGCCGGACATGGCGACAATGTGGCCCGTGGCTACCTGACCCTCGATGTCGTCAATCAGTGTGCTTTGCTGTTTCCCAATCAGTTTGGATATTTCAGCGAGGTTGTCGGCTTCGAGAACAAGCTGCTCGGGGAGTATTTCTACAGCGACTCGTCGACCGGCTTCTACCAGAGTTATCCGGCGGTGCATCTCGAAGCCGACACCGATGGGATGTTGTTCAGTCCGGGTGATCACACGTTCTACAGCCGTTTCGTCTCCGCCCTCGCCATCGATCGCCGCGAGCCGCTGCCGACGACCTTCGGCGCCAGCTTTGTGCGAGCCGACAGCGCCGCCGTCGGCACTGAGCTTTTGGTGTGGCGCGAGTCACCTGGGCTGAATGATCTTCAGGGTGCTGAATGTGGTAGCTCGCCGGTCGAGTTTCCGCTCGCCGCGCCGGACGTTTTGGCCTTCGACGAGGAGGAAAACCCAATTGCGGTTCCGCTGAGCGCCGATCTACAGACCCAGCGCCTGGCCTTGGCGGACATTTTGCCGCCGTCCCCCGCGGCGGGGTGGCTGCGGATGGACATGAGCCACGACGCCCAAGGCGGACTGTTTGGCGATGGTCTCACCCAAGCCTGGGTGACGTCCCTGACGCCGCGCCTGATCTCGATAGCGCGGGCTCCGGACGAGCCGCCGGCGCCCGCGCCGCCCTATGCTGGATTTCCCGCGATCAGCCTCGACAACATCTGTCCTGGTCGAGTGTTGCCGCCATGAGCTTGTTGATCATCGCGATGCGCGCATTGGCTCTGTTTGCCGTGTTTGCCGTGGCGACAACGGACCCAGCGGGGGCAGTCCTGTGTGCCCCTGACGACGTTCCCGCGGCGACGTTGCTGATCCCGCATTTCAAAGTCGACCTCGATGCTTGCGGCACAGAAGGCGGGCTCGACACGGTGGTCACGGTCGTCAATACTCGGCCCGCGTCAACTGTCGTCCACATGACGTTGTGGACCGATTGGGGAGTGCCGACGATCAATTACTCGTTGTACCTCACCGGTTTCGATCAGCAGGTGATCGAGCTCAAACCGGCCTTCTGCGATGGCAACTTGCCCCTGACTGGCCCGACTCTGTTCAGCAACCACGGGGAGCTCTCCGATCCGGCGCCTGCTTTGCCGAATTGTGAGCTGATCGAGCCCGGCCTCATGAATCCCCTGTTGACCGGCCAACTGCTCGATCGATTGCGCAATGCTCACACCGGCGTCTTCGAGCAGACCTTTGGCGGCTGCGCCGGCACCGACCATGGCGACAACGTGGCGCGGGGTTACCTCACCTTTGATGTTGTCAACGACTGCACGGTCCTCTTTCCCACCGATGCCGGTTATTTCGACGAAGTGGCAGCGTTCGACAATGTGTTGATGGGGCAGGTGCTCTTCCTGGGACCTGATGTCTACCAGAGTCATGCCGCGGTCCACATCGAGGCCGATCCGGCAGGGTCGAAGCTCCTGGCTGGCGACCACACCTTCTACGGACGTTACGTCGCCGCCGATGCTCGAGATCGGCGGGAGCCGTTACCGTCGACCTTTGCGGCCAATCACAGCGTCCTGACCCCGGGAGCAGAGTTGCTGATCTGGCGCGAGACCATCGCCGGGTCGGCCGCTGCCTGTGGCGGCGCCTTACCCGCCGGCCTACCGATTGCGCAGTCGGATGTGCTGGTGTTCGACGAAGAAGAGAACCCGCTGTCGGCTTGGGTAGGTGTGGATCTGGCGACCAACAGCATTGGGTTGGGTGACTTCGTGCCGCCGGGTCTCGCCGACCTCGGATGGCTGGTGCTGGACGAACGGCACAGTGGCGTCGAAGGCCTCTACGGAGACGATCGCGCCCAAGCGTGGGTGACTTATCTCAGCGGTCCCGACCCCATCACCTCGAGGTCCGGTCGGGAGACCTTTGTCCTCGACAACATCTGCTCGGACGCCGAGTTTCTTCCGCCCCATCGCCTGTTCGCAGACGGGTTCGAAACCGGCGACGCGACGTTGTGGTCGAATGTGTCTCCCTGAGATGTGAGTGTGCCGGTAGACTCGGTCCTGCAGTCGCTCTAGGAAAGTCAAGTTCTTGACTTTCCTGGACGCCGCTGTAGGTTTCGCCGTCTGAGGCGAAGCCCCGCTAGCAATCTGGAGGACTCGAAGATGGCACCCCGCGACATCCCGAAGCGTACGTTCAACTGTAGCGCGGTCGAACGTCTCGCACCTGGCTTGCTCCCTATTTTCTGCCTGACGGCTGGGCTCCTCGCCTGCGCCGGACCGCAGGAGGCGGATGAGTCGACCGCCGCCGCGCCGGCAGCGCCCATGGTGGTGCGGGTCGCTAGTTTCAACGTCAAGGAACTGGGGCGCGACAAGCTCGACCACATGTTGGAAGGGGTTGGGGATCATCCGCAGCTGCGTAGTGCGGCGGAGATCATCCAGCGGTTGCGTCCCGATATCCTGTTGCTCAACGAGATCGATTTCGACGAAGAGCGGCAGAGCGTGGGGCTTTTTGTCGAGCGTTACCTGAAGGTTGCGCAGCATGACCAGGAGCCCATCGATTATCCGTATGTCTTCTTCGAGCCGACGAACACCGGAGTCCCGTCCGGACACGATTTCGACAACGACGGCAAAACCGACGGCCCTGCGGACGCTTACGGCTTCGGTAGGTATCCCGGCCAATACGGTATGGCGCTGCTTAGCCTTTATCCGATCGACTCCAACGCTCGCACCTTCCGAAAGCTCCTGTGGGGGGACATGCCCAACGCCGTGATCCCCGACGGGGTGGACGGTAAGCCGGATTGGTTCAGCGCCGAGGAGGTAGCGATCTTTCGTTTGTCGAGCAAGAGCCATTGGGACGTGCCAGTGCGCATCGGCTCGCTCACCCTCCATGTCCTAGCCAGCCACCCCACGCCTCCCGCCTTCGACGGCGACGAGGACCACAACGGTCGTCGCAATTTCGACGAGATTCGACTGTGGGCGGACTACCTCACCGGTGACGAAGCCGCGGCGTACATCGTCGACGACCAGGGGATGGCCGGCGCCTTGTCCGCGGCGGCCAGCTTTGTCGTGATGGGGGATCTCAATGCCGATCCTTACAATGCAGACAACCCCTACGGTCGCACCGCTATCAGCCAGCTCCTCGAGCATCCGCGGATCCAGGATCCTCAACCACGGCACGCTGGCAGCGTGGTCATCGATCGTTCTTACGCTGGACCGGTCGATCTGCACACCGCTGCCTACGGTCGTATCGACTACGTGCTCCCCAGCCGTGATTTGAAGATCCGGGAGTCCGGCGTGTTCTGGCCGCCGCCCGAGGATCCTCTGCATCGCCTGGTCAGCGGTGAGGCCGAGGCCAGCGATCATGCCCTGGTGTGGGTCGACTTGGTTGTCGGTGAAGGCGCCGGTGGCAGCTGAGCCACAGATGTTCTCAGATCAGCTCGATCGTTGCGTTGTGACCGGGAGCCGCCGCGAGACGTCCGTCCCCAGTCAGAAGCGGGGCAGCGAGAACCTCCGCCAGCGCGACATAGGCCGCGTCGTAGGCCGTCAAGTTGCCTTTGAGCTCCCAGATCCGGGGCAGTAACTCTTCGTGCGGATAGCGATTCAAGGGCAGGTCGCGTAGGTCTGACAGCGCCTGTTGCCCCCGCAGCGTGTCAATCTCTCCGAGCAGGTGATACCTGCGGATGACTTGAGCAACCTCGAGATCGAGAAGATGGGGCGCGTGCAGTGTTTCGGAGCTCGAGAAGAGACGATCTTGAATTCGGACGGCGGAGGGAGTGACCAACAACACCTCGATCATCGCCGAGGCATCCATCACGATCAATGTTGGTCTCGTTCGTGACGCACGGCTTCCGCTGGCGAAATGCTCGGCTGGATGGGTACCCGCTGAGCCAGGCGTTGCCTGATCTCGGACACGGTAGGCCGTTCGGCAGTTAGCCGGATCTCCGCGATCAAATAGTCTGAGAGAGACATCCCGGCGAGTGCTGCCCGTGATTTGAGCTTGCGATGCAGGCTGTCTGGAACATTGCGCAGTTGGATCATCTTAGACATGCGACCAGAATAATCACATGTTCACTACATGTCAAACGGGCTAGGTCCGTGTTCTCGACTCGAACGCGGCGCCCGTGAGTTCAACTCGTGTGTCGATAAGCCACTTTGCCACCAACGATGGTAAAGACCACGGAGGCGGTCGAAATCTCATCGTCGGGAACCGTCATGATGTCTTTCGAAAGGACCGTGATGTCAGCTAGTTTGCCGACTTCGAGAGATCCCTTGAGATGCTCCTCGAAAACTCCGTAAGCGGCGTTGGCGGTGGCGGATTTCAAAGCCTCCATGCGGCTCATCTTCTGATCCGGGTAGAACTGGGAGCCGTTGGACATCAGGCGGGTGACCGCGGAGTGGAAGTTGGCGATCGGATCGACATCCTCGACCGGCACGTCGGTACCGTTCATCACCACGGCACCCGATTGCATCAGCTTTTGCCACACGTAGGCGCCCTCTTCGCTGCGCTGGTCACCGAGACGGTCGGGCACCCAGGGGCCGTCGGAAGTGCAGTGGACAGATTGCATCGAGGCGATCACCCCAAGCTCGACAAAACGTGGAATGTCGTCCAGATGCAAGTGTTGAGCATGTTCGACGCGCCAACGTAGATCTTTTTTGTCGGGGTGCGCCGCGAAGGCGCCTTCGAAAAGATCGAGCACTTCCCGGTTGGCGCGGTCGCCGATGGCATGGATACAGAGCTGCACCCCGTGCTCGATCGCCAGCTCGGCGGTCTCTTGGGCAACGTCAACCGGCACCAGGTTGAGGCCGGTGGAGGCCGGACTGTCGCTGTACGGCTCGAGGAGCCAAGCGCCGCGGGAGCCGAGCGCGCCGTCGATCGACAGCTTGATACCGCCGACCGCAAAATGACTGTCCCCCTCGGCGACGGTCTTTGCAGCGGCGAGGTTGGCGGCCAGCGCCTCGTTGGAAGCCCGGATCATCATCCACAGGCGGACCCCGAGCTCGCCTTCGTCTGCCAGCTGGCGCAACAGCGCCACTTCGTCGAACGAAGAGCCAGCGTCTTGAAAGCTGGTGATGCCCTTCGCCAGGCACTCCTCCGACGCCAGCTGCGCCATCTTGCGGCCCTCGTCTTCAGACGACGAGGAGAGCGCGTTGTGGATCAACTCTTCGGCAGTTTCGCGAAATAGCCCCATCGGTTGGCCCTGGGTGTCTTTCAAAATCTCGCCACCGGGCGGATCTGGGGTGGTGGCGTCGACACCGGCCAACGCCATCGCTTTGGCGTTGGCGAAGAGCGCATGACCGCTGGCGTGGGTGAGCAACACCGGGTTGTCCGGAGTCAGCGCGCTCAGCGATGCGTGGACCGGGAAACCTTCGACGTTGGGCTGAGGCGTTCCGGTCCATTTCTCCTGGTGCCAGCCGCGCCCCCGAATCCACTCGCCAGGGGCCGCTTCAGCGGCGGCACGAGCAACCTGGTCCAGGATGTCTTGCCAGCTGTTCGCCGACCGCAGATCGAGTTGAATCTTGGCGTCGCCGAGGCTCATGAAATGACCATGGCCTTCGATGAAGCCGGGGACCGCCAACTGACCTTCGAGCTCGATGACCTCGGTGTTGTCGCCAATGTAGGCGGCGATCTCGGCGCTGGTGCCGAGGGCCACGATCATTCCATCCCGTGCCGCCAGCGCTTCGACTTCCGGGTTGCCGTCGTCGACGGTGACGATCTTGCCGCCCTTGAGCACCAGATCGGCGGGTTTGATTGCAGAGTCTCCAGAGCCAGAGTCTCCAGTGCCGGTGTCGGTACGAGAGCCAGGGCTACAGGCCGATAGAGCCAAAGCCAAACCTGCACAAGCCAAGACAGCGAAAGCCAGCCGACGGGAGGCCTGCCTGGAGACAGTCGGTTTCAATACGATCTTCATGCTGGAGCCTCTTCGTGAAATGATGATGGGGCATCGGGCGACGGATCGCAAAATAATAACGCTATTGGCGATGTCCTGCAGACAACGAGGATCACACGACGCTGTCGGGGAGATGAATTGACGCTAAGAATCGCTATCGACGGACGTTGCCTGACGGATCATTTCCCGGGTATCGGGCGTTATCTTTTCAATCTATTGCTCAACCTGCCTGCGGTCGCCAAAGACGCCGAGATTCATCTCTTCATCGCGGCGGACGACACGAATAGTCGATTTCAGCTCGACAAGCTGACCGAGCTTGGTATCCGGTTGATCCCGGTGTCGTCGCCGATCCGCGGTTGGCGGCAGCAATTCGAGATACCGCGCCAGCTTCGCCAGCTGGCAGCCGATGTTTTTCACGCGCCCTATTTCATGACCGCCTATCGTAGTCCCTGCCCGCTGGTTGTCGGCCTCTACGACACGATCGTCGCAAAGTTTCCGGATTCCGTGCCCTCGGCGAAGGCGCGGTTGGCGGCGATCGTCGGAACCCGCGTGGCACTGCGCACCGCACATACCGTGATCACACTCTCGCGGTTCGCCAAGAACGACCTGGTCGAGACGCTCGGGATTCCGGCTGAGCGAGTAATGGTCACCCCGGGGGCGCCCCCGGAAGGCTTCGCGCCGGCACCGGAGGATGATGTCGCTGAGCTGAGGCAGCGGTTGTTGCTTCCCGAGCGTTTCGTGTTGCATGTCGGAACCAACAAAGCTCATAAGAATCTAAAACGCCTGATGGAGGTGTGGGGAGAACTCCAAAGTGATGCCGGCGTCGACTGGGGGCTGGTTTTGGCCGGCGAGCACGACCGTCAGCAGCTCGACGCCGCCAGCATCGCGCGACGCCTTGAACTGAAGGATTTTCGGTGCCTGGGGGCGGTGGCGGAGGACGATCTGCAAGCCCTCTATACCGCTGCTCGATTGTTGGTCGTGCCGTCGCTTTACGAAGGTTTCGGTTTGCCGGTGCTCGAAGCCATGGCTTGCGGTACGCCGGTGGCCTGCTCGAAGACCTCGAGTTTGCCGGAAGTTGCAGGTCATGCCGCGATTTACTTCGATCCCGAGGATTCGAGCTCAATGGTCCAAGCCTTGAAACGGCTGTTCAAGAATCCTGGTTACCTTCGGATGTTGGGTGAGCGCAGTCAGACCCGGGCGGCGCAGTTGACCTGGAAGCAGACCGCACGTTTGACCCTCGACGCCTACCGACGAGCAGCAGCCAGAAGTTAGCCTGGGCTCGATGCACGTCGTTCACGTCTACAAGGACTATCCGCCCGTGCTGGGCGGCATCGAAAACCACATTCGGCTGTTGGCCGAGGGCCAGGTGCGCCGTGGTTTGCGGGTCACGGTACTCGTCACCTCGCGGGATCGGCGGCCGTCGGTCAGCAATGAGAACGGCGTCGAGGTGGTTCGCGCGGCACGTCTTGGTGAGGTCGCCTCGACGCCGCTCAGTCTGAATCTGGTGTCTCGCCTGAGGAAGTTGCGCCCTGACGTGCTGCACCTCCAGTTTCCGTACCCGATGGGGGAAGTCGCAGCACTGTTGAGCCCTCGTCGCGGTGCCTTGGTGATCTCCTACCAGAGCGACATCGTCCGCCAGCGTTGGCTCGGCTTCTGCTATCGCCCCCTGATGTTCCGTGTGTTGGCGAGCGCCGACCGTATCCTGGCTTCGAGTGAGGCGTATCTCTGGAGCTCGAGCACTCTGTCGCGGTTTGCGTCGAAGACGACAGTGGTGCCGCTTGGCGTCGACCTGGCGCGATTCGCTGCACCCGACGACACTGACGTCTCAGCGATCCGCCGTCGCTGGCCGGGCCCGTTGCTGCTCTTCGTGGGTCGATTGAGGTACTACAAGGGACTGGAGGATCTGTTGGCGGCGATGTCTCACCTCGACGCGACTCTTCTGGTGGTCGGGCGGGGAGAGATGGAGGCGTGTTGGCGGCGGATCGTCAACGTCTCGGGGGTGGCTGAGCGAATTCACTTTCTGGGAGATGTGCCGGATTCCGAGCTACCGCTCTACTATGCCGCGGCGGACGTGTTCGTTCTACCCTCGTGTCGGCGCAGTGAGGCGTATGGCCTGGCACAGGTCGAGGCGATGGCGGCGGGAACGCCGGTGGTGTCGACCGAGTTGGGCACCGGCACCAGTTTTGTGAACGTCCACGGCGAGACCGGTTGGGTGGTGCCTGCTAGCGATGCCTCGGCGCTGGCGAAGGCCATCCAACGACTGCTGAAGGATCCCGAGCTGCGGCGGGCGATGGGGGAGCGAGCTCGCGCTCGAGCCCACGCCGAGCTTGATGCCGAACGCATGATCGAACGGGTGATCAAGGTCTACGAAGAGGTGCTGGCGGCGGGTTGAGTGGAGCTTGGCAAGAAAGTCCTGGCATTAGGGCGTGTGGAAGATCTAGGTCGAGGCCGGAGATCGGTCCTGGCACCGGCAGAGTTGCCTTCCAGGCCAGCTCGGTGGTCTGCGGTGAGCCTCGATCATGGTAGATTTGCAGGGGACAGATGTCCCGGTCAATGATGAGTCACACCAAGCTGAACCATGAGGATGGGCGTATGACGAGAGCAGAAGTTGACAAGATTCTCGCACTACCCCTGCCGGAACGTTTCGAGCTCGCCAGCGCGCTATGGGGAAGTGTGGAAGCCGAGTGGGAGTCGCTACCGGTTTCCGATGGTGAGCGAAAGCTCCTCGACGAGAGCCTCGAGGCTTACGACCGAGACCCGGAGGCGGGCACTCCGTGGCCTGAAGCCAAGGCCGACTTGTTGCGACAGCTATGAACCGAGTCCAGCTTCGGCCTGAGGCCAGGGCAAATCTGGCCAAGGCATCGAAGTAGTATCAAGAGAGGAGCTCTGGCCTCGGTGCCCAGTTTCTGGATGCCGTCGATGATGTGTTGAAGAAGGTGGAACGGAATCCACTGCGCTACCCTCGTGTCTACAAAGACGTCCGTCGCGCCCCCACCAGGAGGTTTCCTTACGGTGTCTTCTACATTGTCGACAACGAGGTGGTTTCGGTTCTCCGAGTGCTTCATCAAGGGCGCGATCCGGCGCGGTGGCAACGCCGCGGGTAGCTCGCTTGTGAGCTTGTGCCAGGCCCCCCTCCCGAGCTTGTGCCAGGCATCTATGCGTTTTCTTCGAGGGCATCGGACACGGGCGACCCATGCTCCAGATGGGTTGATCGGCCCCTATAGATATATTGATGAGTTGACGTTGCATCGACTCCGAAACAGCAGAGATCCGCAAGCCAGTGCGGGATCATAGGCTTGGAGCCTAGTATTCATGGCGTACGGCGGTTATTGGGACAAGCTCGGGAACAGGTTCGAGGATCGGTGGGCGCTGCTGTTTCTCGGCCAACTGATCCCAATTAACGTGCTCACCAGTGGACACACCCTGCTTTACCAACTCGAGCCGCAGCTCGAACAAAGCGTCAGAGTCCTCCGATGGGTCGAACCTCAAAACCCAAGCCACCCTTCTTGCCCAAGTCTCGTCTTTTTCTAGGAGTGGTCGCAGAAGTCGGGCGACACGGTCTCCGCTCTTTTCAACGACATAGAGCATCATTTCCCACCGAGCTCTGGCATGTAGCTTGGGAATCGTTGTTTCAATCCGTGTCGTTGCTGGCGAGGATCCGGAGTTTCCGAGGCGAGGAAGATCATATCCTCGAGTCTTATGCCGTGGAGTTCGAGACTCTGGAGCCCGTGTTGCGGCTCCTCCAAGATTTGGGCCGCTCGTTGCTAGAGGAGAACTGGATTGAGCTTGTGACCCTTGGTGAGAGGCTTTCGAAGAAGGATCGGCGAGCCGAGATCATCTTCCTGAATTGCCTCCAGATGGGGCCAGCTCATCCTGATCTCGCTAATTGGGCATTGGGTTGGTTGATGGCCGATCCGTGGCGAGTAAGACTGCGGCTGCGGCGCGATGGCGGGGTTTGGAGACTCTCCGGGCAGCTTATCGAGCGTTTTGCCCCGGTTTGTTCTTTGGAGACATTCCAGCGGCTCGAGGACTGGCTGCTCAGCTACTGTGAACCGGATTTTCCAGAGCACTACCGACGGCGCCACGAGTGGATCAAGCAAAGAGGCGATCTCAGCTTTCAGAGCTTCTTTGGTCGCACCCCTCATGCCCTTCTCCCGAAACTGCCCTCGCGCTTCAACGACCAGTCGTCGGAGAAAGTGACTCGACGCATCGCCGAACTCAGACGCAAGTTTGGGGCTCCGGCAGCCTCGGACTTCGACAAAGGGGGGCATGACATGGACGGTTACGGCGGGTCACCGCTCGGTGAGCACGCAAGAAGGGTGATGACCGACAGCGCCTGGCTGAAGGTTGCCTCGAGCTCGAAGCTTGTAGGCCATCGCGGAGCTGGTCAATTGCGGTGGGGGGAAGGCTACTCTACGGAAGCTTCACCCGAGATGATGGCTTCGGACTTCCGGCAAGCTGCCCAGCGCGAGCCGGAGAGATTCGGGAGGTTGGTGACCCGATGGCCCGCGGACGGTCACCCCGCGCTGCTCAAAGCCATGTTGTCGGGTCTTGCTTTTCCAGGCGACCGAGTGCAGCCTGATGCAGATACCTGGACACCTCCATCATATGGTTTGCTCGAAGAGATCCTGAAGTTTCCGGCAGTGTTGCTGCTTGCCAGGAGCGACGACGACACCGAAGTCGCAGGATCCCTCTGCTCGATTCTTGCGCGTTACTCTGAATACACCTGGAGCGAAACGGCGCTGGATTTCGTCGTTTGGGTCGCACAGCATCACCAAGATCCAGCACCGGACTATTTTCCGGTGGGCTCGAACACAGACGATTCTGAAGCTTCGACCGCCTCGCAACTAACGCGCTGACCGTGACCCGTGGTCGTGCCGGCTACACGGTCCAAGCATTGTTGTTCAAGCATCCAACGTTTTTTGACCGGCTCAGGCCGGCGATTGAGAGTTTGGTGCAAGATCCCCACCCAGCTGTGCGAGTTGCCGCAGTGGCGGCGTGCCTGCCCGTGATCAACGTCGAACGAGATTTGGCTGTGGCGTTGTTCCTCGAAGCAAGTGCCGGGTCAGCTGCCGTCTTGGCCACTCGTGAGGCGAGAAGCTTCGTTCGTTACACGTATCGGAGTCATTTGGACAAGCTTCTGCCTACGATCGACTTTATGGTGACCTCTGAGCTTCCGAAAGCGGCCACTGCCGGCTCGACGTGGGTCGCAGCGGCCTACTTGGTCACAGGCAGGCTTGAAGATCGGTTCAAGCAGTGCATCGCTGGCACGCCGCCGCAGCGCAAGGGGGTCGCTGAGGTAGCAGCTTCCTTGTTGGGTGAGGGGGGGTACGCTAACGCGGCGAAGGCAACACTACTCCGGCTTAGGGAGGATTCAGATAAGACGGTTGCGGAAGTGGTTGCCCGGAGTTTCAAGCAGTTGGACCTACGGCAGATCACCGAAGATCGCGAAGCCTGGAGGCAATTTGCACGGTCCAAGGCTTTCCAGGCCGACCCCACGCATTTGCTCCTCGCGCTCAAGAAGCAGGCTGGCGATCTTCTCCCCTTCGCGGATTGTGTCTTGGCAGTCGCGACAACGTTCGCTGAAGAGCTATCCGAAAAAGCGCTTGATCACGCGCGCGGCTT
>JAJCXQ010000889.1 GCA_029263355.1 Acidobacteriota bacterium
GCCAGTCACGGTACCCTGCTGGACGTGCAGGGCGCTCCGGTTCAGAGCTTGAAACTCAGCCGCGGTGAAGCCGCGGTACAGCTGCGCTCGGACAAAGCCGCACGGGTCGCCGAGATCCAGATCTTCAACGGCGATGTCTTACTGGAAGACGCTTTCCTTGCGGTCGAATTCGTACCGCCCTCGATTCCGCTTCCAGCGCCAGATCCAAAGTCTGGAGACGTCGAGATTCCAGATCCAAAACCTGAGGATGGAGAGGTCACGATTCCAGAGCCAGAAGAGGAGGCCATTAGCGGTCCGGTCACCTTCCCCAAGCTGGATTCGGGCGCCGTCACCCTCGCAAACTCTGGCGACACTGAGAACATTGAACCGCCATCGATTGCTGAAGGGGTCACACATCCCGAGCCGCCGCAGGAGTCCGGCGACAAGCCCGATACACCGACCGAGATCACCTCGGACGACGCCCCCTCTGCCCCCACCATCGAGCCGGCTCGCACCTCCAGCCCGCTGACTCAGCGGGACGTCACCGACATCGCCGGCATCGGCAAGAAACTGGGCGCCCGTCTGACGGAGCACGATGTTCACACCGTTGATGATTTGCTGGCTGTGGAGTTGGAGCAACTCGCAGAGATCCTCGGGACCTCGCAAGCGCGTGCCGAGAAGATCGTCGCGTCGGCTCAGGAGCTCATGGAGGAAAACGAGGCAGGATGAGTCGAGTTCCCGCCTGCGGCAGAGTAGAGCTCTGGGTCGGTGTCAGAGCTTAACTTTCTCCCAGACGCCCGATTTCGGTGAACCCGAGGACCTCTTGCCAAATGCCGGCAAGGATCTCTTCGACCTGAGATCGAGGCGCGACCCGGGGCGCCTCGAGGGCAGGCCGTCCGCTGTCGAGCTCGGGCAGGGAGCGTCGATCGAGCTTGCCATTGGGCATTTGGGGCAAGCTCTCCAGCGGCACAAAAAACGCTGGGACCAGATACGGCGGTAAACGGCGTGCGAGAAACTCCCGGAGCTGCTGTCCGCCCGCCTCACCAACAAAAAATGCCACCAGATGGCGCTCCCGGGCGCCACCGGTGGCATGGCGGGCGACTACCGCAACCGCCTTCACCTGCGGATGGTTACCTGGGCGACCGACTCCACCCGGCTTTCGGAGTCGATACAGGGCGCAAGCCTTGCGCCCCTGCAGCGACTAGATGTCTTTCGATCCATTGGCAAGGGGATGGTTCGTCAGGAACGGCTCGGCGACACCTCAATACAGCTCGGCGACACCCCGAATCGCTCGCAAAGCCATGGCATAAACGCAAATCGTAAGGATCAGGAGCGGCAAAACCTGCGCACTGAACGACGGTGACTGCCCGAACAACAACGCCCCTCGCCAGGCATCAACCGCGAGCGTCAGGGGATTCCAGCTGGCGACCGTCGCCAGCCAGTCCGGCATCTGCCGCTCCGGCACCAAGGCGGTAGACGTGAACAGCAATGGCATGTTGATGAGATGAATGAAGGTCGCCATCGCTTCCTGGCTACGCGCCTTGAGGGCAACCGCAGAGGAAATGCAGGCAAACAAGGTGGCAAACAGCGTCAGGCACAACAATGCTGAAGGCACGGCGCTCCAGGTGGGGCTCAGCCTGGCCCCTAAGATCCAGGCCAACAACAACACCAACAGGGCCTGTAGCCACAAACGCGCAACATCTGCCAGTACCTTGCCAAGCAGCAATGCGTGATAGCTGACCGGTGTGTTCAACATGCGTGGCAGGAAACCCGTCTGTAGGTCGCGGATCCAGCCGACCCCAACCTGTGACGCGCCAAAGAGGATGGTCATGACCGAAACTCCCGGAGCTAGGAAGTCGAGATAGGTCACGCCATCCGCGGGCACCTCCGGTCGGAATCGCGCAAACAGGAATCCGAAGAAAGTCATCCAAATCAACGGCTGAACCAGGGAGAAACTGAGCGTCACCGGACGACGTAAAGTCTTGAGCCAAGTCCGCCGCGCCAGCAGCCAGACGATGTCCACCGGCGCATTCACCGTGGATTCACTCTATGGCCGCTTTTTCGATGGCCACGTCCTTGACCGCGACGTTCTTGACCGCCACGTTTTCTGCCGCGGCCTCCCGGTCCAAGAGTTTCCGGCTCACGACCGGTATGGAGCTGATACACCTCGCGTAAGCTGGGCGCCTGCTCGGACAGGAGCTCTTTGGGCGGGCCGCAAGCTACCAATCGCCCCCGATCCAAAATCGCGACGATCCCGGCGTAGCGTTCGGCCGCCGCCAGATCATGAGTGACGATCACCACCGCTCGCCCCGCCCGCGCCCGATTCTCGAGCTCGTTCCACAACAGCGAGACACCGTCCGGATCCAAGCCCACCCCGGGTTCATCCAAACACAGCAACTCGGGATCGTGAATCATGCCCGCCGCCAAGTGCAGCCGACGCCGTTGACCGCCGGACAGGGTATCCACTCGCCGGTCCAGCCAGGACTCGAGTCCCAAACCCGTCACAACCTCGACCAATCGTTGTGACCGACGATCCCGCCGCAGACCATGAAGCGCCGCAAAAAGCGTCAGGATCTCACGCCCTGTCATCTCCGGATCCAACGCTGCATCCTGAGACACGTAACCCAATCGAGCCGACAGATTCGCCCTGTCAACTCGATTGCCCATCGGCTCTCCGAGGAACCGGACCACCCCAGAGCGCGGCTGGAGAATTCCTGCCAGGATCCTCGACAACGTCGACTTGCCGGAGCCGTTGGCCCCGATCAAGACGGTCACCGTCCCACCACGGGCCGTGAAGTCGACGCCGCGCAAGACCGGCTGTCCCCCGTCATAGTGGTACTCGACTGCGCAGACCTCGGCTACGGCGTCCCTCGTAGCACCGTCCCTCGTAGCACCGTCCCTCGGAGCACGGTCCCTCGCAGTGCTGTCACTCGCCGAAACCTCATTCGGCATGAATGATCGTCCCGACGTGCTCACCGTCGAGAGCAGGCGCTAGCAGCTCCGGTTTCAGACCATTGATGACTTGGAAACGTTTGACCAACCGAGCGCGCTCGAGCAGATCGAGCATCACTTCATCGAACGGCAGCGTCTTCAGCTGACGCTTTCGCAATTCGCTGACGCTGATCTCGGGAATGAACTCGGCGGATGGGTTTTTGTTGGGATCAGAATCATAGAGACCGTCGACATCCTTGACCAACGTCAAGGTTTTGCAGCCAAAACATTCGGCGGTCAGATAACTCCCGGCATCGGTGCGATGGGGTGGAATACGTCCGATCTCCGGTGGATGCTCCCACAAGGAATAGGGCGGATCACCGTTGAAGATCACCCCCGGCGCTCCCTTCATGAAAAAAGGCAGGAGGTGCCCGAAAATCTCTGGCGGAATCGCCACCACACCGTAAGGAGCGAGCAATGTCCCCAAGATGTGGGCGTTACCCAACGCGTCGGCAATCGCCAACTGGGCCAACACCCCGGTGGGCAACCCTAAATCGAGACCAATCGAAAACATATGCCGACTGCGGACGCCACCGCCGGTGCCGATGACGAGCTTTTTCGTCTCCAAGGCGTCTCCGAGGGCCGCGGCGAGCTGTGGCAGCGCCGCACTACCGCGGTCGATGATCGAGCGCCCACCCACCTTGACAGCATGAGCTTCCGGCAACATCCGAAAAACTGGGGCATGATCGTCAGTCGACGCGACGAGGTCTTTATCGATCAGGCTCTCGCGCATCAGAAGCGAATTTACGTGGTGTCTTTGATCGTTCATCACGTCTTACTCCGCAGTGATCAAGGTTCCCACATCTTCGCCCTCGAGCGCGCGAGTGAGGTTGCCGGGTTTGAGACCGTTGACAATTCGAACGGATCGTCCATGCTGAGCGTTTACCATCAAATCGAGCACAGCACGCTCGACAACAACATCGGATAAATCCATCGCCTTCAGCTCTGGAACGGTAATCTTGGGGATGAACTTGGCGCCTTTGTCTTTTTTGGGATCGGCGGTGTAGAGACCGTCTTCATCCTTGACATAAATCATCGAGCGAGTGCCAAAAACTTCGCTGACCAAGTAAGAACCGGTGTCGGTTCGATGAGGCGGAATACGCCCGACTTTCGGATTCTGCTGCCAGAAGGTGTAAGGCGGCATACCGAAAAAGACCACCGCACGCCGCTCAATGAGGAAAAGCGGTAGCTGCGGAAACTGGATCGGTTCAATGAACGGAATACCGTGTTTGGCCAGCAGGTAATGCAACATGCGAGCGTTCTGCATGCTGGTGAAGGTACCGAGCACACTCATCACGCCGGTCGGCAAGCCTAAATCCAAGGCAACGCTGTAGGCGTGCCTGGCACGTGTTCCAGCGCCGGTTCCAAGGATCATCTGGTGCCGTTCGAGATTGTTGACGATCTCTTCGACGATCGGCATCAGCGCCTTGGCGCCGCGATCGATGATGCTCTGGCCCCCGATCTTGACCACATTGGCCTCGGGCAAGATCCTTTGCACCGGCCCCGCGGTCTGCTCGAGGACCGCTCGATCGGTCAGCGAACCTTCGACCAGAGTGCGGCCAAGATCGCTCAATAGTTCACCGTTCATACGTCTCCCTTGTTTCTTACAATATCTGTAATACAGACATTCTCAGAGGTGCTTCGGCCGGGTAGGCAAACACCCGAAAGCTCGTAGTGCTCCACCGTCTGTCGACTCGTCGTCGGCTCACCGTGGCGCTTCTGGCTCCAATCTTCGAGATGCCGCAGGATATCATCCTTGATCTGCTCGGGCACAGATCTTCCGGCCAATCCAGATTTCTCCCGCCAGGCGCGCAGCGAGTCTGCAGGGCGTTCGCTGACACTCCAGGACGCCACCCGCCGCGGACGAAAGGGACGTGCCCCGTGAGTCTCGAAGGAGGCGACCAGGGTTTCGCGGGCCCGTCGACCGCCCCGAGCGCGAATCCCAGCAGCTGCCAACAGACGGCGCATCTCTCGCCGCAGATCGGCACGCAGACTGCCTTGCTCGCGCTTCACGCTGCCGAGTGCAACGACCGCGCCGGCGGGATGCGCCACCCGCAGGGTCTCGCGCACGAAAAGCTCCGGCGGCAACAGGTGCGCCGCTCGCGATGAGAACACCAGGTTGGCCTGGCCACTGACGATCGGCCACCCTCGACCTGCGTCTGCCTGTACCAAGCAACCCGAGTGCGGCCCGAGCTTGCGGCGAAAAGCAAACAGCATCGGCGCCGAAATATCGATCCCAACATAACTCGAGGAACCACTGGCCAGCACCGAGCCAATCTCACCGGTCCCAGCTCCAATATCGATCACCAAACCGCTGCCGTCAAGGAGCTCCTGCAAGACGAGGGCAACATCTCGAGCGGATGCCGCAGGCAGTCCAGCACGGCGGTCGAAGCTCTCGGCTTGGTCATCGAAGGTAAAGGAGCTCGCGTCATGCTCCGCTGGAATCATGTTGCTAACATCATAGCAGGCCGTGGTGAAACTGCTCGTACAAAAAGCTACACTTCGGATAGCATCCCGCCCATTCTTGTACGAGTCATCTGATTTCATGATTCAAGGAGTTCGCCTGCCCATGCGATGCGTTTCCCTTCGCGCACTCGCGGCGTTCATGGCCTGTAGCCTGGTCGCCTGCGGCACGTCGGATTCTTCCGCCAACCCACTGGTTGTTTTTGCAGCCGCTAGCCTGAGGGACGTCGCGACCGATCTTGGCGCCGATTTCGAGGCCGCCGACAAAACTGAAGTCGTGTTCAACTTTGCAGGATCCAACACCCTCGCCCAACAAATCAAAGCCGCCCCCAAAGCCGACATTTTTCTCTCCGCGGATCAAGAGTGGGTCGAGTTTCTAGACCAGAATGAGCGCACTGTCGATGGATCACGGCGAGACTTCCTTGGGAATCGTTTTGTGCTCATCGCTCACCGGGACGCAACCTTCGAAATCGACAGCCCACTCGATTTGGCGACGGCCCGTTTCCGATTTCTCGCCCTAGCTGATCCAGTCGCGGTGCCGGCGGGGCGTTATGCTCGGGCATCCCTCGAGCGCCTGCCATGGAACGACTCCAACCTGTGGGAAGTTGTTTCAGATCGCGTCGCACCGGCCCGGGATGTCCGAGCCGCCTTGGCGTTGGTCGAAACAGATCCAGAAATTCTCGGCATCGTCTATCAGACCGACACGACAACCTCCGACAAAATTCGCGTTCTGGTCGAGCTTCCCGAGGTCCCAACAGCACCGATTGTCTACTGCGCCACTCAGATCACCGACGGCCGGAATCCCGAAGCTGCTCACCGATTCCTCAACTATCTGATGAGCCCATCGGCCGGCGCAATCGCTGAGCAGCACGGCTTCACCGTTCCCTAGCGATGACCGGCGACCTCCTCACCGTCATCTGGCTCACCCTCAAAGTCGCCACCGTGGCGACGGCGTTGGTGGTGGTGCCGGCCACCGCGTTGGGTTATGCCCTGGCGCGTTGGGAATTCCGGGCTAAACGTTTGGTCTCAGCGCTGGCCGGCCTGCCCCTGGTGTTACCTCCCACTGCGGTGGGTTTCCTATTGCTTCGCCTGCTGGCGGTTGACGGGCCGCTGGGGCGCGAGACGTTGGGGTTCGATCTTGGCCTGCTCTTGACCTGGAAAGCCGCGGTCCTAGCGGCGGCTGTTATGTCG
>JAJCXQ010000890.1 GCA_029263355.1 Acidobacteriota bacterium
TCGCCAACGACCTGCATATCGCCTTGGCCGCCCAAGAGCTCCCTCAAGAGCTCACGAAGCATCTTTGGCCTGTTGGCCAATAGAATCTTCAAATTCGCTCAGTTCCGCTTCGTCGAGCTGAGGCCAGATCCCCATCAAACCTCAACTGCAATGATGCTCGTCGACCGTTCAGATCTCTATTTTTACCCTAGTCACACTCCTTGTCACAATGAACCACTCGATTCAGAAAGGATCTATCCAGCTGTGGATCTCTCGAGGCTCCCGCAGAACCAAGTCCCTCGGTCCCGAGCCGGCGTCATCTCTCCGCAACTCTTTGCGGCCTCAGCCAGTGTCGAGCATACGCATGCTCGACGGCCTCTCTACGATCTTGTACGTGGAGCTTTTCCAAGATGTGATGGACGTGATTTTTCACCGTGTAGACCGACAAAGCCAACTGCTCCGCGATGTGACGATTACTCAGCCCCAGGGCGATGAGCTCCAGAATCTCCATCTCGCGAGGAGTGAGCTCGAGGGCCTCCACCCGCTCACTTCGGGCGCGCTCGCGCGACAGTTCGGCCAACCGCGCAAACATCGAATAGGCGATTTGTGGCGAGTAGATCGCCTCGCCGTTCAAAACTCGCTCGATCACTCGACAGAGCTCCTCCAGCGAAGACTCTTTCGAGACACAAGCACCGGCTCCTGCTTCGATGCATTTGAGGATTGCCGTCTCGGAATTACACTGTCCTAATACAACAATCTTGACCTGCGGGCATTGTCTACGAGTATCGCGAACCAACTTGGTTGCTGCCTCGCCCGAACCATTGAGGTCAATCACCAACACATCCGGTTGATGCTCCTCGACCAATTCCAACGCATTCCCGAGATCGTCGGTATCGTGGGTCACGGAGAAACGCCCGAGCTTGTAAAGCATCGAAGCGAGACATTCGCGGAAGAGAGAATGGGTGCCGGCTATGATCAACCGTGCGGGCCAACTCATGAATTGCTTCTCCTGGTCATTATCGCCCCCCGACGACTAATGATCCGCAACTTCGTCACGATGTTTAGTTCGCTTTTAGGAATTATGCCACTCTCTTCCTAAAAAGAAAAGACATAAAACCCAAAGCTGCAAACAAAGCAAAAAATCATCTCTAAGAGAGATAAACCAGAGAAGCGGAGCCTCATGTGTTTCACTTCTCCCCTCCCCTTGGATGATCACCGAAAAGTACCCGCCGTTTGCAAAAATGCTGGAAGCAGCCGATCAAGAAACTGCACGTTCTAACAGGGTAGGATGTTCTTTCCATGCTCCGAGCGTTCTCCAGAGTCTTGATCGTAGGCCAGGCAGCAGCCTTATTACTGAGCTCTGCAGCCCTTGCCGGGCGGCTGCCATTTCGTCACTACCTGACCGCTGACGGCCTACCCCAGTCCCAGGTTTTATCTCTGCTGCAAGACAGCCGGGGCGAGCTCTGGGTTGGCACTTGGAGCGGCGCCGCAAGGTTCGATGGTGACCGATTCAGATATCTCACCCTGCGCTCGGGGCTACCGAGCTCTTTCGTCTTCGACATCGTGGAAGACGCTGAGCAAAATCTTTGGTTCGCCGCTGGCGACAGCTTGGTTCGACTCGCTGCTGGCGACCGATCCCAGGTGACGCCGATCGCGTCACCCCTGTTCGACGCCCCAACTCCGATCTCCGTCAGAGATATCTACATCGACCGCGACGGTACGCTGTGGGCCGCAGCACAGCGTGGCGGCGTCGTCTACTTGCAGGACGACAAACCTGTCCGAGTCACCACTCCCGATACCGATACCGACGCACTCAAAATCTTGACCGAGTCAGCGAACGGCGAGCTCCTACTCGGTACCCGGGAGGGTATTTTTCGAGTCGAGCGGGAGGGCAGTACGCGCTGGAATCCACAGCCGGGTCCGTGGAACCAACCCATCACGATGCTCCATACTGCCGAAGACGGAGCACTCCTGTTCTCAACCCCCCAGGGCCTATGGCGCTTTCAAGGGGGCACCGCAACTGAATGGACCCACGGTGGACAGTCGATCGGCCGAGGCCGCGCGATGGCGGTCGACTCGGTCGGAACCTTGTGGATCGCGACCGAAAACGGACTCTATCGACAACAGGCCTCCGGGGACTTGGTCCGCTTGGGGCTTGCGGAAGGACTCCGCAACCAGGATCGTTTCTATTCTCTGCTCGAGGACCACGAGGGCAACCTGTGGATCGGCTCGGACGGTGGCCTGACCCTCTTCCCTGGCGATCTCTTTCGTATTTTCCGAGCCGACGACGGGCTGACCAACGCATCGGTTTGGAGCCTCGGCACTGATACCGATGGCAGTTTGCTGGTCGGCACCGAAGGTGGTGTCTTCCACTTCGATGGCGAACGCGCGACCCCCTGGCAGGGCTCGAATCCGTTGAATGAAGAGATGGTGCGAGTGATCCTCACCGACACCGTGGGACGACAATGGTTCGGGACCCGCAACAACGGCCTGTTTCGATGGGACGGCGAGAGCTGGCGACACTTCGAGCCACCAGAGTTTCCAGCCCGCCGACTTTACGGCGCTCACCTCGACCAGCAGGGCGTGATTTGGTTCGCCACCCGGCGTGGACTTGTTCGCTTTGCAGACGGCGAGTTCAAACTTTGGGATCACGACGACGGCCTACCCAGCTACTTGGCGTTGATGGTCGGCGAGGACCCCGAGGGCAGAATCGTGGCTGCCACCAGCGAAGGAATGGCCCGTCTCGATGGAGATCGCTTCGTCATCCCAGAAGAATTCGAGATGCTCTCCGGGGTGGCGGTCCGAGCTTTTGTTTATGCCCGTGACGGGTCGCTTTGGGCAGGCACAGACGGCCGCGGCCTCTACCGCTACTCAGACGGCGCCTGGACAACTCACCACGCAGACCGTGACGCTCCCGCCGGCACTCGCGACGGCCCTTCGGACGACTTCACCTGGGGTCTGATCGAAGATGCCGGAGGCAGAATCTGGCTCGCTACCAATCACGGCCTCGATCTATTCAACGGCGAACGGTGGATCAATTTCTCGAAGCGCGACGGCTTGATCGAAGACGAGTTGTCCGCTTACGCTACCCTGACGACACCGGATGGAGCAGCTTGGTTCGGCTTTTCCAACCACGGCGGCCTGGTGCGCTTCCCGCCCGAGCTGCGTGACACGAGCCTGGCGCCGCCGATCGTTCGGATCACCGCGGTCGAGACTCCTCGTCAACAATTTGTCGAAGAACCCTTTCGAGTGGCGATTCCCTGGGATGAACGGGACGTCACGTTCTCCTTCGTCGGGATCTCGTTTCGCGACGCCCGCAGCGTGGTCTACCGATCGAAACTCGAAGGTTACGATCAGGAAACCAGCGCTCCGAGCTCTGACACCAGGGTCCGCTATACCAACTTGGGGCCAGGCTCTTACCGCTTTCTAGTCGAGGCGGCAGGCTCCGATGGAAAGTGGACCGCGGCGACTTCCGTCGTCGAGCTGACGATCGCAGCGCCATTCTGGCGCCGAGGTTGGTTCGCCGCCCTCTGCGTCCTCGCAGCGGCCATGCTGGCGGCGACCTCTCATCGGCTTCGGCTGAGACGCGTCGAGGTCAAGAATCGAGAGTTGGAGACTCGGGTCGTGGAACGGACGAGCGAGCTCGTCGAAGAGAAGAGGAAAGTAGAGGACGCCCTGGCCGAGGTCAAGACCCTCAGTGGGATGCTGCCGATTTGTTCAGCGTGTAAGAATGTACGGGATGATCGCGGATACTGGGAGCGAATCGAGATTTACATCCGTGATCGATCCGAAGCCGAGTTTACTCACGGGTTGTGCCCCGACTGCGTCGAAGGGTATTTGGTCGACCTGCCCAACGACCCGAGCAGCCCCGGCGCTGATTGAGCTAACTGGATCCCGCCCAGAAACAGCGCGAGAGCGCGGTCGGTCTGTGGGTTCCGCGCGGTGCCTAACTCGCGCGATCTCTTACGTTTCGACCGCAACCCTCTTGCCGTTTTCGGCCCAGCGAGGGAGAGCTCGTGGAGCGAGCAAGCAGCGAGCGTGTTCGAGCTAAACGAATCTTGGCTTCTCGTATCGAGTTGTAATACATGCACTTATGCGTCTCGCAAGAGGACCGGCGAGTTCGGAGCTGCTGCGCAGCCCACGAGGTCGACCGAGCCCTCGATGCGTTCCTGGATGGAAACCAGCTAATTAGCCAGCGCTCTAGCGATCGGCTGTCGGCTGCCTTCGATCAACCGGAAAAGATCGCGCCGTACCTGATCAACAATGTCTGCTGCACTGTCGGCCTGGATGTTGGTGTCGCTGGAGAGTGTCTGCCGCCACAAAAACTCACCGTCAGGGGACTCGAGAGACAGCTCGATCTTGAGCCGCACATTCTGCCCTCGAGACGTGTCGACTCCCTCGAGGTAGACCACTCTGCCGTTCAACACTGCGGAGTAGGACCTCTCAGACATCACCCATTCGCTGATCGCCACTCCCGGACTGCCCTGCAAACCTTCGACGAAGGCAGCCGACACCAGGCCACCGAGGGGTGAGGCCCAGCGATGGTAGTCATAGAAGCCAACCTCCACCGAATCGCTCCCCAGGCGATAAACCAACAACCCCTGATCGTAGGGCGGATCAACAATAAAGGTTTCGATGCCGAGCCGGATCTCATCCCCGCCTGCCGGCTCGGGCGCTTGGTCGGGAGTTGCGGTCACCCCTGCTGGCGTGACCACCCCTGCTGGCGTGACCAACCTTGCTGGCGTGACCAACGTGTAGTAACGGGTCTCCGGCATCGACCGACATCCGAAAATGATCAGCGACACCAAGACCCAGGTGGCTCGAATCTTCACGGGACTCCCTCTCCAGGCTTACGGTCCGGCGTTCGTGGTGTTCGCAACAGGCGCGATGGCTGGGAACGGATCGACTGCGAAAAGGCTTTCAAGTTGGCCGACGCCTGACGTAGATTGCGCAACGCGGTCTCGATGTCGGTTTCTCGATCTCCCACCATTCCAAGGGCATGATCCGCAGCTCCCAACGCCGACGCCGCCTTGTCCAACACCGCGGTCAGACGCTCGCCATCCTCTCCCAGGGCGTGGCGGACATCCGCCATCAGCTGGCGAGCGTCGGCCACCATCTTCGGCGCATCCTGCAACCCGCTCTCGGCGGTCACTGCCAGCCCGTCGAGGCGTTCCAACAGAGGCGGCAATCGGCTCTCGAGATCCGCAACGGTACGACGCGTCGACGCCAGCGTTGCCGACACCGCGTCCAGATTATCGTCGGCGAGCAGCGCCTGGACACGATCGAGGGTCGGCACGAGCTCGCCGGAGAGGCTATCGAAGAGCTCGGCCCCTTCGTCCAACAGCCGCTCGACCTTGTGCATGACCTCGTCGAGCCCGCCCATCAAATCACTGAGACCTCCGCTACCCTTGCCATAAAGACGGCCACCAGCCGCCAATCGGTCGGAGGATGACTGGCCGGCAACAATCTCGAGATAACTCGAGCCCAAGAGTCCATCACTGGCGAAACGTGCACTGCTGTCTTCGGTGAGGGGAATATCGTCATCCAACGTCACCACAAAGGTCACCGGCCACTCCTCACCCGCAGCCAGTTGGACATCGTCCACCCGTCCGACCTTGACCCCGGAGAGCCGAACTTCGTCCCCCCGGCGAACGCCTCCAGCGCCTTTCATCAAAACCTCGTAACTCGCCCCCTTCCCAGCCAGCGGACTTGCTCCCAAGATCCACAGTGACGCCAGCGCGAGAATCGCCAGCGCCGTGATCACGAAGAGGCCGGTTCGTGCTTCGCTCGCCTGGCTCATTGCCAACTCCTCATCAGCTGTTCGTAACGCTCACCCTCATCCGCGTCTTGTTCTGGCAAACGGTCCAGGAACCGCCGCACAATCGGATCCCGACTCTGGCGCACCTCCTCGGGAGACCCCGCCACCAGGAACCGCCCACTGTGCATCAACGCGATGCGATCCGCCACCGCAAAAGCCGACTCCATCTCGTGGGTGACGATCACTAGGGTCATACCAAAAACTTCTTTGAGGCGAATCAACAGTCGATCAAGACCTGCGGCGGTGACCGGATCGAGTCCCGCAGAGGGTTCGTCACAGAACATCAACTCGGGATCGAGCGCCATCGCGCGGGCGAAGGCGGCACGTTTCTGCATCCCACCCGAGAGCTCGGCCGGATAACGATCCGCGGCCGCCTCCAGCCCCACCAGAGCGAGCTTGATACGTGTAACGATCTTGCGAGTCGAGATCGGCAGCCGAGTAAATTCCCGCAACGGCAGGTCGACGTTGTCGGCCACGGTCAAGGAGCCGAACAAGGCACTCCCTTGAAAGGCCATCCCCATTCTCTGGCGCAGCTCACCCAAGGTCCGTGGTTCAGCGGCGAAAATATCGACCCCCTGAACCTGGACGCTGCCAGTGTCGGGCTGTTCGAGACCCACCAGGCAACGAAGCAGGGTACTCTTGCCACTGCCACTGCCGCCGAGGATCACCAAGGTCTCACCACTCGTCACCGTCAAGTCGACCCCCTTGAGGATCCGATTGGCGCCATAACTCTTCTCGAGCCCGTGCACTTCGATCGCTGGGGGCGCCATGCTCAATGCCTCAGATAGAGCAACGCGGTCACAAAAAGGTCGGCCACGATGATCAGTACGATCGACCGCACCACCGACGTGGTCGTCGACCGACCGACCTCACCCGAGCCACCACGGGTCTCGAGTCCCTGGTGGCATCCGACGAGACCGATGATGCCGCCGAAGGCGAGAGCCTTCAACACACTACCCCAAAGATCTTCGAGCTCGAGGGCATGTAAGCTGTCGAGCAGATAGCCGCTGGCGCTCTGACCGAGCAACACCGTCGCGACACCACAGCCGCCAAGAATGCCAACCAAGTCGGCGAACAGCGTCAGGCAGGGAACCGCCACCACCAACCCCACCAATCGCGGTACCACCAGCGCGCCGATCGGATCGATCCCCATGACGGTCAAGGCGTCGATCTCTTGCGAGACCTTCATCGTGCCAAGCTCGGCAGTAATCGCTGATCCGACGCGACCCGCGACCAGGATCGCGGTCAACAGCGGCGCTAGCTCTCGGGTGACGGATACCGCCACCAACTGCGCCACCAGCCGCTCCGCCCCCATCTGCTGGAGTTGATAAGCCGATTGCATGGCGAGGATCATGCCCACCAAAACAGAAATCAACGCCACCAGCGGCAGTGACTCGTTGCCCGCCCGATGGACCTCAGCCAAGGTCTCCTCAAAACGGAATTTCTCTCCCCGCCACGGCCCAACAAACGTCCGGTCGGCCACCTTTGCAGCGAGCTGATAGTGGCGACCGATATCCGCCAGCAGGTTCTGAAACGCCGCGCCGAGACGGCGCCAAGGGCTGCGAGTCATCCGCCTGCAGCAGCTCGCTCCGGCACGTCACCCAGGCAGCCGACGCACCGCTGTAAAGCTTCTTCGAGCCCGGAAAGCCGAAAGACCTTGCGGACCGATTCCGAGGGCGTGCAGAAGAAAATCTCGGGCCCCTGGCCACGGGTGGCGATCAGTCCTTCCACCAAAACTGCCATACCCGCGGTGTCGATCTGCTCGACGTCCGCCAATTCCACCACCAGTCGTGATCCGGCATCGAGAGAGGTAATTGCCTCGAACAGGCTCGAACGCAACTCCGGCGCCTCATGATAGGTCGCCTTGCCTCGAAGATGCAGAACGGCCGTATTCTCTACCGCCTCTGGCAGATAGCTCACCTCAAGTTGTTGAAGCATTCGTGCAGTTTAACAGACCCTGCCAGCCCATCCCACCGAACATCGCAGACGGCCCGGCGCCAAGGGCTCAGTCGCCACCGCTGCCGCTGCCGCTGGCGCTGGCGCCGCGATCATCATCAGCCGGCTCGGCAGCAGGAATCTTCGGTTTCGCTCGAATGATCGGCGTGAATCGTTCGCGGACACCGGACATCGAAATGCTCTCGACGTAGTAGTGATACGCCTTGTGGGGGTCGATCGTGTCGTCGACGAACTCATAAGCTGTCGGTTCGTCGATGGTACCGGCGCCTTCGATCACCTCATCGTTGAGCACCTCGAAAGGGCCATCCGCGCTATCCGAGCGATAGACCTCGTAGCCAAAATTGTCGACTTCGCTGGCGGTGGTCCACTTGATCTTGTTGCTGTGGTCCGCGGGTTCGGCGGCCTTCTCGGCTGGCGAAGCCGCGGGTGACGAAGCCTCGGGTAACGCAGTGTCCGCCGCGGAGGCTTCTGGAGATTCCGGCTCCGGCATCGACGCCGGCACCGGGCTGCCTGCCCGAACCACTTTTCCGCAGCCAGTGCCGAGGCATCCCAGCGTCACCACCAAGGCCAGTATCAGACTCTGCTTCATCGTGCACCTTCCCTCACTGCCACATCGGCGGCAATCCCCTGGGGTTCATCCGGTTGCTCGAGCACCAGCGCGCCGACCGCGTCGACCCCACGCTCAGTATCCCAGGCATAAGCACGCAGCACGTTTGGAGTGTCTGTCGGCTGAGCAACAACAAGTTCCGCCGGATCGATCTCGAGCTCGAAAGCAGACGCTTCCGCTTCGGCCGACACGGTGCGCACGATGTCACCGTCCGGACTGACCAGATCGAGGATCACCGAGCCGTCGAATGCCTCCAAATCCACCCGCCCTCTCACTTGGACCGGTCGGTCCCCAGCTGCGGCTGGAACCACCGCCAGCTCGATCTTGCCAGACGGCATCGCCACCGGTACCGCCGGGTCCCCCAACAGATTGTAGGTCTCGACAAACATCCGATTCTTCACCTGGTGTTTGGCCCGCTGAACCGCCTCCCCGATGGTGGCGCCGGGGGCCATCAACTCGTCGAGCAAAGCTTCTCCCCAGGCTGGCGATGGGCTATTGCGCCAGGACGCGGCGACCACGCCGATCGCACCGCGATCGGTGATGCGCAGCAGCTTCTCGCCGATCGAATCAGCACTCGGATGATCAAAAGGTGCGGAGTAGCAGGTCATGCTCAACACCACCGGCAGGCGACCGGTCGCCTCCAAGTCTTCCAAATGATCGAGGGTCAGCAGATCGTGGTTCTTATCGAGATCCGGCGGGCCGGTGCGCCAAATGTAGCGGCCACCATGGCCGAGGAAATGTACGAAGAGCTGGCCCTGATCGAAGGTCTCGAGCAACTTGCGGGTGTGAAGCTCGTTCGAGGTCTCAGTCGACGCCGGGTACACCTTGTGGGATGAAAACCCCGCCGTCGTCAAGCGATCGGCCAACCGATCGCTACGACGCTGAAAGCCGCGACTCTCATTGGTGATCAACAGCGCGTTACGACGCCAGAGACCCACTTCCGGTTCCGAGACGTAACGCATCGTCTTTTCGACGATGCCAGCGACCTCCTCCGGTGTGACCACCGGCAGGCGACCGATCGCCATCTCCGGCAGCCAATCGTCACCCTCGACGGCCACGAAGTAATTGTCACTGGCCGAATGTCCCTGACCGGTGGTGTGGCTCCAGGTCGGCACCAAGTGGCGGTGGTTGAGCTCGGCGGCTTCGCTGTAAGGGGTGCTCTTGTTCTTGCCGAAATGTTTCGACTCGCCCGGACGGTACGTCCAGTCGGCGTAGTTGGAGTCGATGGTGACCTCGTTGCGGGCGTCCCAACTGGCGTCACCCACCAGCAGCACAAACCTTGGCGCCGGTCGCTGCCAATGGTGGTAAGCATGGTCGAGAAAGGCGCGCAACGCTTCGGGATGGCTGACACCATGGCTGAATTCGTCTTACACGTCAGCGACATCCACCACCGTGACAGCGAGCCCCCGCGAACGATGGAGCTCTGCCAAGGGTTCAATCGCGTCGAGTAATGAATGATGAGCGACCATCAGGTAGTCGGCCTGTTGGTCGCTCTCCGCGAGTCGAGTCTGGCGATCGAACACGACGGCGTCCGGGGTCACTAACTCGCTCCGCGCGCTGGCGACAAACGAGCGCTCGCCAGCGGCGGGCACAAACGCTGACCGCGTCTCTTTAGACGGTGTCTCTTCAGACGGTGCCTCCTCAGACGGTGCCTTGCCATACGGTGTCTCGAACGCAACTCGTGTCCCCGCATCACCATAAATCAGGATCTCGCGCCCGGCCTCATGGGACAACAACACGGGTGACGCGGCTGGCAAGGCTTCGACCATGAAATTCGCTTGGCCTTCGCCCACCCGATCGTGCCGCGGGTAGGACACCTCGATCCAGTTGAGCATCACCACATCGATCAAGTCGCGTTGCTTGCCGTCGGGACGCCTCGGGACCTGTAGCGCCAGAGTGTTCTCACCCTTGATCAAGTCGCTGACCGGGACCGCGGGCACCTCCAGCAGGTGGGGTTCGGTTCCGTTCCACTGCGACGAGGTCAGAGCCTTGCCGTTGAGGATCACATCTACCTGGTGATCTGCGGTCTCGGCATCGGGCTTGACGCGTGGTTTGGACCAGCCTCGAAAATGGATTCGCAAATCGACGGTTCCGCTCGTCTCGCCGTTGACGTCGGCGAGATCAGGGGCAGCGAGGTGCAGGTCTCCTAGATCCAGACTGAGCGCGAAGGGCTCACGGGCGTTGTGGACCAACTTCGCCCAGAACCACAGCTCTTCCGCCTCGCCGCCAGCCGCTGGCGGCAACCGTAGGATCAGCGAGTCCTCTTCCAGATGTTGGTGACGGCGGTAGCTCGGCCGAACATCCCCCGTCGAAACGGCTCCGGGCGCTAGGGATCCGGCTGTCATCCGACTCGGTTGCGAGTGATCGAAC
>JAJCXQ010000891.1 GCA_029263355.1 Acidobacteriota bacterium
CGTCGTCGCGCCAGCCGAGGTTGGCAGCACTGGCAGCGGCGGCGGCGAGAAAAGCGCGACGACTGAGCACAACTCCCTTGGGTCGACCACTGGAACCGGAAGTGCGGACGATGGCCAGAGTTCCTTCGTCGTCCAGAGGCACCGCGCGAATGGGCTCCCGAGTCGATTCGACGGGGACCAGCGCAGCCGGGTCGAGGACGGAGTCCGCACCGGTCTCGTCGAGCCACCGACCCACCTCGGGTTCGGCGATGCGGGGATGGATCATCACCACCGGTACACCGAGCTCGATCAAGGCATAAAGCAACACCAGGGCCTGTTCCGTGGCTTCGCCGACCATCGCCACAGCTGGGGCGCCCGCCGCGCGCTCGACACCGGAACGTCGTAGGCTGTGGATACGATCGCTGACCCGCTCCGCCAGCTCGCTGAACGTGATCTCGACGCCGCGATCGACTAGCGCCACCCGGTCGGGCACCTCATCAGCAGCCTGCAAGACGGAAAGTTTCACCGCTTTTCGGGTTTCATCGCAACTCGGTGAGCGCCAAGCCAACGGTGAACAGCACGCCGTAAAACACCATCAATTTGGCGGTGCCGACGAGGGTCGGGTTGAGGTCTTTGCCTTCACAGCTCACCAGCTGGTTGAGCAACAACACAGCCCGCGGCACAGTGATCAACGGCAACATCACCCACGGTGGCGCTCCGCGCAACACCAGCAGAGGCGGAATCAGGTAGGAGGCAGCGAGCAGGAACATGTATTCCCCCACCCCCACGGGACGCCCGAAACGAGCCACCAGCGTGCCCTTGCCCGCGGCACGGTCGCCCTCGCGGTCACGCACATTGTTGACCACCAGGATTGCCGTCGCCAAACAACCGACCGGCACCGCCGCCCACCAGGCGATGGCAGGAACCGCACCAAGGTTGATGAAGGCCGTGCCACACACCGCCACAAAGCCAAAAAAGACCAGCACAAACACGTCACCGAGGCCATGGTAACCCAGGGGATAGGGGCCGCCGGTGTAGGCGATGCCAGAGAGGATCGACGCGACGCCGATGACGATAATTGGCCAACCCGCGATCCAGGTCAAGTAGACGCCGCTGGCGAAAGCTAGGCCAAACGCGACGAGCATGCCGCCGCGCATCTGGCCCGGCTCGAGCAACCCAGCCTGCACGGCCCGGGTTGGCCCAAGGCGCTCGCCGGTGTCAGCGCCCTTCTCGTAGTCGAACACGTCATTGGCGAAATTGGTGCCGATCTGGATCCAGATCGCTCCCCACAGCGCCGCCAAGGTGGGCCCCCAGCGCAGGCCACCGAGGGCAAAAGCGCAGGCCGCGCCGACCGCCACTGGGATGATCGCCGCCGCCAGGGTGGCTGGCCGGCTGGCCATGATCCAGGCTCCGACTGAGCCGGCGGCTGGCAGTGTCGTGACTTTCACGGTCGGGCTTTCACGGTCGGGCTTTCACGGTCGGGGTGACGGTCGTGGCATTCATCGGGCTATCTTATTCGACCAGCCGGTCCGCCTCGTCATCCCGTCCAGCCGCTCGCAACAACTCGGCGAAGTCCTCGCGAGCGTTGCGCAGAGTCCGGGAATCTGCCGGCAGCGCCGCTTCGAAAATCTCCAAACCACGGCGGATCAAGGCCTCACCTTCGGCGACCCGGCCGGCACGCCACAACAGGCCACCCAATGCTTCCGCCGAGCGCCCGATATCGGGGTGCCCCGCCTCCCGCACCCTCTCGCGCAGAGCCATTGCCTGACGATGTAGAGATTCAGCTTCTTCGACGCGGTCGAGATGCCCGAGGGTGACCGCCAGGTTGTGTAAGCTCCAACCCACCAGAGAATGCTCGGGACCCAATACCTGTCGCCGGATGTCCAAGGCTTCGCGGTGGTACCTCTCAGCGTCTTCATAACGCTCGAGATCCATCGACAGGACCCCCACGTTGTTCAGGCTCTCGGCAACGTCCGGGTGCTCGTCTCCCAGCACCTGACGCCGCAAGCGGAGCGCTTCCTCGGCCAGCGGCATCGCATCGGCATAGCGACCTTGACTGGCGACCGCCGCGGTCACGTTGCTGACGGCTTGCACCAGCCTTGGGTGTCCCGGCGGCAAGAGTTTTCGGAGGGTCGCCAACGCCTGGCCAAAGTAGTCCTCCGCCTGCTCGAACTGGCCTCGACGAAACGCCAGGTTCCCCACACTGTTGAGACTGACCGCAACATCGAGGTGATCCGGGCCCAGCGCCTGCCGACGGAGCTCGAGCGCCTTCAAGGTCAACTTCTCGGACTCCTCGAAGTCCCCACGCTGACGCTTCACGCGGCCGAGCAAGTCGTAAACTTCTGCCAACTTTGGATCGCCATCTTTCAAGGCCACCATGTAGGTGTAGAGAGCTTGTCGCAAGTGGACCTCGGCGCGGTCGGTATCGCCGCGTCGACTGGCCAGTGCCCCCAATTCGACGTGGGCGAGCCCGATGTCCGGATGCCATTTGTCGAGATGCTCCTCGCGGACCGCCAAAGCCTCAGTCATCAGGACTTCGGCTTCCTCATAAAGGCCGAGTTGCCTGTAAACCTTCCCGAGAACGTTCTGCAAACGGGCGCGAGCCAACGGCTGTTGCTCGAGCTCTTCTTCGGTCAAACGCTCGCGGCCGCGTTCGAGCACCTCGAGAGCGGTCAGTTCTTTGGCCGGCCGTTTGGAGACACTTTTCATCTTGGTGACATCTGGCGCCTCGAACAAATCAACCAAAAGGTCAACAACTTCCTGGGTTTCCTCTTGCGCCAGCAGAGCCGCCGCAGCTTCCGACTGGGCCACCGCCTCGGCGGCACGCGCCCGTAACAATCCCTGGTAGGTTCCGACGAACCCGATGACCAGCGACGCCAACAACAGGGCGGCGACGGCCACCCAACCGCGATTGCGGCGCACAAACTTCGCCAACTGGTAACGAACATTGGGCAGACGGACGCTCACCGGCTCGTGCCGCAGATGGCGACGTACGTCGTCTGCCAGAGCGGCTGTGGACTCGTAACGTTCATCGCGATCTCGGGCGATCGCGGTCAATAGGATCCAATCCAGATCTCCGCGCAGACGGCGACGCAGCTGGCGCACCCCGACACTGCGGGCTTCGGCGGTGGCCGGGCCGGTGTCTTGAAGCGCTTCGACCCGGGTGCTCGGCCGCGGTGGCGTATCGGTGGCGGCCCGTTGCATCGCCCGCACCACGTTGGACTCCTTGACGTCGAACGGACGCACGCCAGTGAGCAGCTCATAAAGCAGAATGCCGAGAGCATAAACATCGGTGCGGGTATCGAGATCTTCCGAACCGGTCAGTGACTCCGGACTCATATAGGCCGGCGTGCCGATGATCTTGCTGCCGGTCAACGTCGTGGAATCACCCCCCGATTCGCCGAGGGTCTTGGAGATGCCGAAGTCGATGATCTTGGGAATCGGCTGACCATCGATCTCGGTAATCAGAATGTTGGCAGGCTTGAGATCTCGATGCACGATCTGCTTTTGATGCGCGTGATGAACACCGCGGCAAATGACGATGAACAGCTCGAGTCGTTCTTCGACCGTGAGTCGTTCCTGGTCGCAGTATTCGGTGATACGCCGGCCAGCAACATGCTCCATGGCGAAGTAGGGAAAACCCTCTTCGGTCACTCCAGCCTCGTAGATCTGGGCCACGTTGGGATGGGACAGACGGGCCAGAACCCGGCGCTCGGACTCGAAGCGGATGCGCATCTCGCGGCCGGCCAAACTCGACCCCATCACCTTGAGAGCAACCTGCCGCGCCACCGGTTCCGACTGCTCGGCGAGATAAACCTTCCCCATCCCGCCTTCGCCCAAGAGTCCCAACACGCTGTAGTGGCCGATCTGCCGCGGCGTTTCGGAGGTCGAGCTGGCCACCGCTGACATGACTCCTTTACCGCCGGCCGCACCGGGTTCGAGGAAGTCGCCTTGAGTGTCGCCGAGCAACAGCTCTTCGACTTCGTTCAGGAGCTCGAGATCACCTCTGACCTGCTCTTCGAGAAATGCCGGGCGGGCTTCGGGGGGATGATCGAGAGCCGCGTCCAGCAGCGCATGGATGCGCTTTTCCCGTTCAAGATCCATCGGCTCGATGCTCCTGATTTACCGACATCGAAGGGGCGCAACGGTTTGCGTCGCCGACGCTCGGGCCTGCTGTAGGCCTTCCCAAACGTTGAGTATTGAGTCCTGGCATCACCCAAGACTACCCCACCACCCGCCGAGCACCCATCACAAATCTCTGGCCATCGCTTGATCTCCAAACAGCTGTCGGCATCAGCCGTGATAAAAAGAAGCACGCAAACGCGTCGCAGTTGCCATGGGTTTTAATCTCCTAGGAGCCGGTCACGTGCGGAACTTGAACCATCCTGGAAGTCGTCGATCCGCGATCACCCTGTTACTCGTGATGGCGGGCACCCCTCTCGGGGCCGCGGTAGAACCGCGCGGTTCTACCGCGACAGAACCGGACATCCCAGCTCAGATATTCCGACATCCTCGTCTCGAAATCGGTAACCACTACCTGCCGGCCAACGAAGCGCGAGCCCGCTGGGGGTCCGGAGTGGTTGCGGGTCTTGTTGCTTTGGGTGTTGCCCCCGAACACGCTTACCTCGACGTCCGCGGCGGTCGCTGGGGAACCCTCATGCCGACTCAACCACTGCTGCCGGGCACAGGCTCCGGCAACGATTTGAGCTGGCGCCATCTCGAGATGGAGGCTCCTCGGAGTCGCGGGGACTACCAGAGATCAGCCTGGACGGCGTTCAGCCGTTACCTCGAGCAGCACCGAACTGGGCTACAACTCGAGGCCAGTGAGTTGACACGCCCAGGCCACGTCACGGTCCACGACGAAGGGCGACTGGTGCAGATCTACGCACCACGGGTCGTCAACGGAATTCCGGTGCGCAACAGTTACCTGAACGCCACGATCAGCCACGGTAATCTGATCCTGCTCGGCGCCCGCAACTGGGGGGACGTGACGGTGTCTCCGGATCCCTCAATTACGGCGGAGACGGCCATCGGCCTGGTGAGTGAACACCTCGGGCTGGCGCCAGACGCCGTCCGCTGGCCCAAGACCAGCCTCGCGTTCGTACCGCTGGAGCGCCACATCGACCCGTTTCAGGGGCGCCCCGGCGAGGGTTATGACTATCGCCTGGTGTGGGTGCTCCGGCCCCGTCTTGCAAGTGAGCCCCTCGCCGACTGGGAAGCCCTGGTCGACGGCCACAATGGTGAAATTCTAGCCTTCCAAGACGTTGCGAACTACGCCAGCACCCGCGAGGTTGTAGGCGGCGTTTACCCCATCAGCAGCGACGGCGTGCCACCGGGCGGACTCGAGGTGACCTATCCGATGGCCTTCACCGACGTCACCTACAGCGGTGGCACCTCGTTCACCGACTCCGGCGGCAACCTTCTGGCCTGCGTCGACGGCGATATCACGACAACCCTCACCGGCCCCTTCGTCACCATCACCGATGGCTGCGGAGATCTCAGCGAAACCATCGCTGGCGACGTCCTCGATCTGGGCACCAGCGATGGCACCGACTGCACGGTGCCACCCGGCGCTTCCGCCGGCAACACCCACGCCGCTCGCACTGCATTCTCGGCAGTGAATCAAGCGGTCGCTTGGGCCCAAGGTCATTTACCCGACAACCCTTGGCTGAAGTTACCGCTACCGGTCGCCACCAACATCAATTCCAACTGCGGGGCTACCGGTGGCCCAGGCGGTCTGAGCTTCTTCACCGATGGCGGCGGCTGCACCAACAGCGGCGAGATCGCCGGCGTTGTGATCCACGAATGGGGCCATGGTATGGACGGCAGCGACGCCACCCCGAACATCTCCAGCCCGGGGGAAGGCATCGCCGACATCTACGCTTCTCTGTGGCTCAACACTTCATGTATTGGCCGTGGTTTCCGTCCCGGAATCCCGTGTGGTGGCTACGGTGATCCCTGCACCACATGTAACGGCGTGCGTGACATCGACTGGGCCAACCGAGCCTCCGGTGTTCCCCACGACATCGCCTTCATCGACAGCTGTCCACCGGGCAACTCCAATGGTCCCTGCGGCGGCTCGTCACACTGTGAAGGTGCGGTTTACTCCGAGGCGGTATGGGACCTGTGGCATCGCGATCTCACCGCCCCACCCTTCGATATGAGCATCGAAACCGCCCGCGAAGTGACCACCCGGCTGACCTTTGTTGGCGCCGGCGCCGTCGGGAATTGGTATAACTGCGTCGATGGCGCCGGCATCGGTGACGGCTGTAATGCCGACGGCGGCTACCTCAACTATCTGGCGGCGGACGACGACGACGGCGACCTGGGCAACGGCACCCCACACATGTCGGCGATTTTCGCCGCCTTCGAACGCCACGGCATCGCTTGCCCACCGCCTTCGAGACCGGAGTGCTCGACGCAGCCAACACTCCTGGCTTGTGCTAACTCGGTCAACGCCACCGGAACGCTGTCCTCCCCCACCCGGACGGTTTCCGGATCTTCGAAATAACGTTGACCAAGCAGCCACCCATCGACCGGCCGGACAACCCGTCGCGACAGCTGCCGCCCGAGCGGCTGCCACCGACAGAAGTCCACGGCCGGGGCCACACTCCGAGCGAGCCTGGCCTGCCGTCGCGCACCGATCCGCCGCGGCAGATCGGCCCCTACCGCATTCTCGAGCTGCTTGGTCAAGGCGGCATGGGGACCGTCTATCTGGCGCAGCAAGAGGAGCCGCTACGGCGTCAGGTGGCGCTGAAGATCATTCGCTCACTGGTCCTGTCGGATGAACATCGTCTGCGCTTTGCGGCGGAAGAGAAAGCCCTCGCTCGCATGAGCCACCCCTACGTCGCGCAGGTCTACGACGCCGGTACAACCGAGACCAACGAGCCCTATTTTGTGATGGAACGGGTTGCAGGGCAGAGCATGGTTCGCTTCTGCAATGAACATCGCTTGACGATCCGTCAACGACTCGAGCTCTTTCTTAAAGTTTGTGACGGGGTCGAGCACGCCCACCAGAAGGGCATCATCCACCGCGACCTCAAACCATCGAATATTCTGGTGACGGAGGTCGAAGGGCAACCCGTACCCAAAATCATCGATTTCGGAGTCGCCAAGGCGATTGATCAGCCGTTCGAAAGTGAACAGGCTCTCACCCGCTTTGGCATGGTTGGGACCCCGGGGTACTGGAGTCCGGAGGCGGTGACCGGCAGCAAAGAGCACGACACCCGCACCGACGTCTACTCTCTTGGTCTCACCCTCTTCGAGCTATTGGTGGGTTTGCTGCCGTTTCCGCGCAGCCCCGACTCCCTGGTGACCCATCTCAAGAGGATCGCCGAGCAGGATCCGCCGTCACTCATCGAGCGGCTGGCCTCCGTCGACCCACCGCTCCTGCAAAAACTTGCTGACCGACGCCGGACAACCTCGGGGCAGTTGCGTCGAGACCTCCAGGGTGACCTGACCTGGATCGTGGCGCGTGCGGTCAGTCGCCAGAAAGAGCGACGTTATCCGTCCGCTTCAGCCATGAGCGCGGATCTCAGGCGGCACTTGGACGATCGACCGATCGAAGCCGGGCCGCCGCGCAACCTCGAGCGCTTCAGCAAGCTAGTGCGCCGACATCGCGGCGCGGCGGCGGCCGCCACTTTGGTGATCGCGAGTCTGATCGGCGGTTTTACTGCCCGCACCTTCGAAGCCCGTCGCGCCAACCAAGAGGCGGCGAGAGCAAATCGCGAAGCGGCCAACGCCCAGCGGGTCTCTGAGTTCTTGATCGAGCTCTTCGAAATCAATGATCCAAGTCAGGGGCGAGGTGATCAGATCACCGCCCGCGAGATCCTTGACCGCGGCGCTGAGAAACTACGTAGCGAAGTTGATCAAGAGCCACTGACCCGCGCCGCCTTGATGCATACGGTGGGCTCGGTTTACAACTCCCTCGGTCTCCCGAGCCAAGGTGAGACCTTCGCGACCGAGGCGCTCGACCTCCGCAGGCAGTATCTCGAGGAGAGCGACCCGCAGGTTGTTGAAAGTCTCGGTAGCCTGATCGGACTACTGGTCGAAAGCGGGCAGTTCAGCGAAGCGGAGGTTCACGCCCGCGAATTGGTCAACGTCGAGCAGCGGCGCGTCGGGCCTGATCATCCGGATCTGGCGGGTTCGATGAATCGACTCGCTATCGTGTTGCACAATCAGAGCAAGTTCGAAGAGTCCGTCCGCTGGCAGCAGAGATCGATCGATATACTTCAAACCGCGGGTGCTAACGATCTCGACGCCTACCACGTCGGCCTCAATCATCTCGGTGCTCTCTATGTCGACATGGGCCGGCAAGAGGACGCGATCCGCACTCTCGAGCTCTGCCTCGAGGTTCGGGAGCGGGTGCTCGGCCCCGAAGCCGACGATGTCGCCCAAACCCTCAACAATCTCGCTTTGGTGATGATCCAGGACGAGAAGTTTCAGCCCGCCATCAACTACCTGGAGCGCTCGCTGAACATCCGTGAGAAGGCTCTCGGACCGGACCACCCAAACCTGGTCTGGGGACTGCGCCTCCTCGGGCGCGCTTTGACCCTCAGCGGTAGCGTCCAGCCGGCAGAAGAGACGCTGCAGCGCTGTCTCGATATTCAGCTCGCGTCCATCGGGCGACAGCACCCATTTACCGCTCTCACACTAGAGGCGCTGGGCGATCTGCGTCGGGTACAGCAACGTTACCCCGAAGCCGAAGCCTTCCTAAGAGAATCGCTCGCGATCGCTGACGAAAAGCTGGGTGAAGATCATTACAGCCGAGGCTACTACCTACACACACTCGGCAACATCCTGCGGGACGCTAGCCGCAAAACGGAGGCCCTCGACACCTACCGACAATCGATAGCACTCCTCACTTCCAACCTGGGTGCCAACCATCCGGCAGTGGATAAAGTTGAAGAAGATCTCGCCAGGCTTTGAGAGGCCCACCCCCTCGCTCACCAGCAAAGTACCTGCGGCTTCGCCTCCGCCTGCGGGACTCGAGAAAACCACCTGCTGGGAGCGCTGGCGTCTCGCCGGCCTGGTCGAGGCCGCAAAATCGCTCGATCAATTAGTGCCGAAAGACACTTCCATCCGCGGCGGCAAGCACTGCTTCGACGGCAGCGCCTTGACCAAACTATAAGCCGGGCACCGCCCTTCAACGATCCAGACGGCCCAGGCATTGTTGTATTGCCGCCTCGATCTCGAGCCGGGTTTGCCGACGAACGCCATGCTGCGCGGCGTGTTCGAGCCACCCGCGAGCCGCGGTAGCGACCTGGTCGAGCATCGCCTCGGCAGCATGCCGGGCAATACCGGCTAGCTCGGCAAGTTCCATGAGGTGCAGAAGTGTGGGCTCCTTGCCTTCGTCGGCAACAGTCATCGAGTGCTCGCCACCAGGGCCCTGGGCATAGACAAGATCGTAGGCCGGGGACAACCGCCATTCGCCACTGGGATTCATGCAAAAGGCGAAATTCTTGACGTGATCGTCGCGGTTGTAGGTCGCGACGTTGAAGACCATGCGTCGGAAACATTCGAGCACGTCCTGATGGTTGCGAGTGAGAACCTGCGTCACTTCGAGCAGCTGCCGATAGTCACAGCTCGGGACACGGAAGTCCGCGTGGATGAGGTTGCCGAAAGTGTGCACGTGAGTCCGCCGGTTCTGGTGGCGATCGAAGCGTTCGACCCCGAAGAAGCGATCACCATGCTCGGTTTCGAACAAACGGGTGCGGGGCATCGTTATACCCGCGTCCCTGGCCATCGCCGCATAGGCCAGCTCGACAGGCCCAGCGTCCGGCGGATCGTCTCGGCCCGTGAACTTGACCATCCAGTGCTCAGTGCCGGGTGGAAGGTCGTCCTCGCCCGAGAAGATCGTGTCCCCTCGCATGCCCACGAGCACCTTGGGGCGGGCACCGCCCGGGCTGCCGCCGGCGCGCAACAGCTGAGGCAAGATCTCCGCGCTACTACCGGACAGCAATTCCCGTGAAGCGCTTGCAGCTCGGTGCAGATCGAGGATTTCAGGGTCTCGTACCGCAGGTTCCGACGGCGGGTGGTAGGTGAGCGCACCCATCGTCCGGGTGCCGAGATAGGCCAGGCGGTCGAGCGGCGAAACCTCGGCAACGGCGGTGCCTTGCTGGTGAAAGAACCGGTCCATCAGCAGCAATCCCCAGCCATCCGGCAGGGAATCGTCGAAGAGCCCAAAGAGTGGACCGAAATCACGGTCGCGATGCTGAATCAGACCCGGTTGCGGCGGCAGTTTAAAGGGAGACAGCCATACCGGGTCACGCAAGAATTCCGGCGCGTATTCGAAGAAGATCTGCCGCTGGCTTTGCGCTAGACGCCCCACTACCCGCTCATCATCAGGACCAAGGGTCAGCCGAACCTCGAGCGCCTTCATAAGCGCCCGCGCTGACGGTCTAGCTTCGCCTCGCGCGCTTCCAGCTCTTCCATGGAACGCGCTCGCGGCCGCTGAAAGAGCGCCTCGAAGTCACCGAGTTGATCGAGCGCCGACGCCAGCTTGAGCAGGTTGTCGAGCGAGATGCGACCGGTGGTCTCGAACCGCCGCAGCGACCCGAGACTGACCCCGGATCGCTCAGCCAACGTCACCTGCCGCCAGCCGCGGACGAGCCGTAGCTCGCGGGCTCGGCCCGCCAGTGCGCGTCGGACTTTCTCCGGAGTATGCAGGGTAAATTGTGACATTGAAGCGCGAGGTCTTAGTGATCGTATATGAATCCTTAATCTATCTTAAGGATTTTATCACTAAAATGTGCACGATTATACTTGCCTCTACCAACACATCTGATCTCTTCACATCCAGCTGCCAGACGCCCTCTCCGCCATCCGATAGACTGGCCCGGAGGGACAGATGGATGAATGGCGTGACCGTCTGGGCAAACCCCCAGATCTTCGATGAACTGGCGAAGCCATCCGCGGCGACGAGTACTGCTTCGATGGCGGCAGCGCCTTGTTCGAACGCTGGCTCAGCGTGCCCAACCTCAGGCAAAACGGCAACGTCCGACGGTCCGGTGGAGTTTCCGAGCACCCCGAGAATGTAGGGCGATCCCATAGCGGGAGCCGTGCTGCAGTCGTCCTCCCCCACCACGAAGGACACTCGAGTGTTGGGATAGTTGCTAGCCAGCAAAGACCGAAACCTTTTCGTAACCATTTGCCCAGCGTCGGAATCCAACCTGCACAATCCGCTGTCGATCTTTCGACATCGTTAACAATCAGGAGACTGGATTCATGAGCTCTCTAAAGAACGCCCGGCGCATCGCGCCTCTCGCCCTCACCCTGTTGCTGACTGTCGCTTTCACTGCCCATGCTGGAACCACCGTTGTCACCAGTGGCGAATTCACCGGCAAGAGTGACCACGTCACTACCGGCGGCGTGTCGATCCTCGAGACCGAGGCTGGTTTTGTTGTGGTGCTCGAGTCGAATTTCAGCCTCGATGGCGCGCCAGACCCCAAGCTCGGCTTCGGGAATGACGGTTCGCTCGACTCCGAAACGTTGTTCTCTCCATTGAAGACCAAGGACGGTCTGCAGG
>JAJCXQ010000892.1 GCA_029263355.1 Acidobacteriota bacterium
CGCCTTTGCGCGATGCGATCGAAGGCCGTGCTGCCCGTTTGGAGCAGCAGCGTTACTCGATCATGTTGGGCCAGCGGAATGCGGTGGCGCAGGCCGACTTGGCCGATCAGATCCGCAGCCAGGGCGGGCTCGTCGAGCTGATCGAAGGTGGGGGGGTGAGGCTAGAAGCGACGTTGACCCAGGAGCAGCTGGTCGAAGTGGCCCACGACCACCGAGTGGTATTCATCGACCGTTGGGGCGGACCGGGTGATACTGATATGGACATCGTGCGCGAGGTCGGGGGTGGTGACTACCTGGAAGGTGTTGCGGGCTTCAATGGCCAGGGAGTTCGCGGCGAGATCTTCGACACTGAGCTTCTCACGACGCATCAAGAGTGGCCGGTGGCGCCCGTTCTGCATAGCGTTGGCTCCTCGTGCGGAGTACTCCACGGTACCAGCTCCTACAGCAACGTCTTCGCCCAGGGTGCCAGCGCGCCAGCGCGCGGCATGTTACCAGGTGGAGAAGGCTTCTTCTTTTGTCTGGGTGAGTCGACCCAATTCGGTGGGTCGACATCACGCTACGACGCCAATGCTGAGTTGATTGATCCGGCTGGGCCGTACCGGGCCGTGTTCCAGACCTCCAGCGTCGGTTCGATTCAACGTACTACAACCTATTCGACGATCTCCGCCGAGGTTGATGACTATCTGTTCTTGCATCAGATCCTATCGACGCAGAGCCAAAGCAACACTGGAACCCAACTGTCACGGCCGCAAGCGTGGGCCAAGAATATTGTGGCGGTGGGGGGCTTCAATCACGAGAGCACGGCTGACCGGTGTGACGACAATTGGGACTTCACCGCCAGTATCGGTCCAGCTGACGACGGTCGGATCAAGCCGGATCTTGCGTTCTTCTATGACTCGATCCTGTCCGCCTCCGGCAGTGGTAATACCAACTACACCGGCTTCGGCGGTACGAGCTCGGCGACACCCCAGACGGCTGGCCACTTTGGACTCCTATTCCAGATGTGGCACGAAGGAGTCTGGGTTGGCCACGGCGGCGGCGTCGATGTGTTCGAGAATCGTCCGGGTATGGCGACCGCCAAAGCGCTGATGATCAACAACGCCTTCCGTTACGATTGGACAGATCCTGGCAGCTGCACATTCGGAGACATCGACCGGAACAAGCAAGGCTGGGGCACAGCCGATGTTCGGAAGCTCTACGACCGTGCTGCTAAAACCTCCGTCATCGATCAGACCGACATCATCGCACCGCTCGAAACCAAGTCCTACGATGCTGAAGTGGTTGCTGGCGAGACCGAGCTGGCGGTCACGTTGGTTTTTACCGACCCGATGGGAACCCCTGGGGCCGGGCAAGCGCGGATCAACGATCTGTCGTTGCGGGTGACGTCGCCGTCAGCGGAGGTCTACTGGGGCAACAACGGCCTCGCCGCCAGCAACCTCTCGACGATGGGTGGCAGCTCCAACGTCATCGATACGGTGGAGAATGTATTCATCGCCAACCCCGAGGCCGGGGTCTGGACGGTCGAGGTGGTCGGCGACGAGATTGTCCAGGACGGGCATCTTGCGACCGCGGAGCTCGACTCAGTGTTCGCACTGGTGATCAATGGTATCCGGGGACCTGAGCTCTTCAGCAATAGCTTCGAGTCCGGCGATACCACCGCTTGGTCGACAACGGTTCCATAACGCAGGGTCAAAAACGCGCCGTCGAACGCGATGCGCTCACTTGCCTCGGTTGGCGGCGGCGACAGGCGTCTGCCAGCCGAGGGCGGCAATCTCTTGCAGCATGTTCGGCACCTCGAACATCGACTCGGCGACGAAGAAGCCTTCTTCTTCGGCGCCGCGATGTTCGATCTTGTCGAGCTCCCAATTGGAGTCATAAGGGATGTGGATTGCATTGCCGCCGATCTGTAGGACGGGCAGGATGTCGGATTTGACGGAGTTGCCGACCATCACAAACCGCTCCGCATCGATCGCATAACGGTCGAGAATACGGCGGTAAGTCGCTTCGTCTTTCTCGGACACGATCTCGATCCCCGCGAAGCTTTCCGCCAAGCCGGAACGGGCAACTTTGGTCTCCTGATGAAAGAGCTCACCTTTGGTGATGAGTAGCAACGGGTGCTGCGAGGCGAGGCGTTCCAGGGTTTCGACGACCCCGGGCAGGAGCTCGACCGGATGCTCGATCATGGCTTTGCCAGCGTCCAGAATTTGCTGGATGATGGCATTGGGAATCTCGCCCCTGGTGACTTCCAAGGCGGACTCGATCAAAGACAGAGTGAATCCTTTGGCGCCGTAGCCGAAGAGTCGCAGATTGCGCCTCTCCAGATGGTTGAGCTTTTCGCCGAGCTCATCGGCAGGAACCCATTCCTTTAGCAGCTCAGCGATATGACCCTGAGTCAGATCGAAGATGGGCTCGTTGTGCCAGAGGGTGTCGTCGGCGTCGAAAGCGATATGCATCGTGTCTCTCCTGGCTTCAGTCTATCGATCTTGGCGCAAGCCTGAAACTGGGATGAGTATGCCTTGGCTGTGAGCGTCCTGCTCTGTATTAGCGTGGTACTTGTATCTACGTGTTACTTGTATAGGCTTGCTGCGATGTCTTGGCGTGCTACCATGTGTCGCTTATGTGGACGCACAAGATCATTCCGCCCAATCGCTGGCGGGCCTGGTTGACAATTGTGCCACTGGTGGTTGCCTGTGGCTTGGCGGTGTGGGTTGGACGTGTGGCCAATCATCTGCGCTCGCCTCACCCGATTGTGCCGGCGTTGCGTTATGACGAAGTTTTGGTTTCGAAGCTTCATCCGGCGGAAACACCGATCGATCTCGATCATGCCGAGGTGCCGCAGCTGATTCAACTGCGTCGCGGGCAGACTCTGGGTGGTTTGTTAGGGGAGATGGGGCTCGGTCCAGTCCAGGCGAAAGGCGTCGTAGCCGCTCTAGATGGCTATGTTGATGTCCGCAAGATCCAACCGGGAGATATCGGTGTCGCCTACTTCGATCCAACCGCCAAGCTCTCCAGTCTGCGTTTCGAGATGGCTGGCAAGGGTTGGGTTGAGCTGAAACCTTCGCAGGAGACCTGGAGCCGTTCGGTCCACAAGTTCTCGCGCCGGGTCGAGATCCAGCGTGTCGAAGGTGTTCTCGAGAGCTCTCTGGAATCCGCCATCCGAGACTCTGGCGGCCGCGCGCAGCTGGCCTACGCGATGTCCTATGTCCTACAGTGGGATCTCGATTTCAATCGCGATCTTCAGATTGGCGACGGATTCCAGCTGCTCTACGAGGAGATCTATCTCGACGGCGAATACTCCGGTCTGGGTGAGATCTTGGCCTTGGTCTACGATAATCAAGGTCGGCGAATGGAAGCTTACCGTTATGGCCCAAGCGGCTATTTCGACGGCGAGGGGCGCCCCTTGCAGAAGATGTTCTTGCGCTCTCCTTTGCCGTTCACCCGGGTCACCTCGCGCTTTTCGAAAAGTCGATTCCACCCTGTCTTGAAGGTGCATCGGCCGCACTACGGGGTCGACTACGGCGCACCCAAAGGGACGCCGGTGCGTGTCACGGCGGGAGGGGTGGTGGCGTTTGTCGGGCGGAGCGGTGGCGCTGGCAAAATGGTCAAAGTGCGCCACACCAACGGTTATGAGACCTCATATCTCCATCTCTCCGGTTATGCCTCTGGGGTCCGGAGTGGCCGCCGGGTGGCCCAGGGTGACGTTGTCGGATACGTTGGTTCGACCGGCCTTTCGACCGGTCCCCACCTGGACTATCGGGTGAAGCGTAATGGCCGTTGGCTGGACCCTCTCAGCCTCAAGAGCGAGTCGGTCGAGCCGATTCCTGCCCACGAACGGCCCCTCTTTCACGAGCGTCGCGATGCTCTGCTGGAAAGTCTCGAGACCGGTGAGCCTCTGGCTGCGCCGAAACCGCCGCTGCCGACGAGCTCCGCGCAGCTTGCGCGTTTGGGAAGCGATTCCGCGTTAGGCGAAATCGGGCATTGAGAGTCTTCCGACTGTCTAGCCCAGCGTCTGGCGACGCTGCTCGGCAGACTCTTCGGCGGGTTCCACGACCGTGTCGGTCTGGCCGCGCTTGAAGGCGATGAACTCTTCGACCTCGCGGCGGGCGGTGTTCGGTAGTCGCTTGAGGTCGCGCATGAGCTGCACGTCACGAGGGGTCAACGATTCTTTGTTGACGTCGTCGAAGAACTCGCTGATGCTGACGTTGAACACTGCCAGGATCTTGAAGAGGGTATCGAGACTGACTCGGTACTCGCCTTTCTCCATACGCGAGAGATCGGACTGTTGAATGCCGATGCGAGAGGCGAGGTCGGTCTGGGTCAGCTTACGCTCTTTGCGCAGTTGCCGAATCTTGGGGCCTACCAGTTGGACCTGGCGAATTTTATGAATAAAGACCATCTCGCTCGCGCCTCCTTGAACTGTGACGGCAACCGTTGGTGCTCGAGACCCTGGCTTCAGAAGCCGTTGTCAGCTTTCTTGCCAGGTTTGATTCGCAGTATGTCTCGGCGACCATGCTTGGAAATAAGATGCTACTTGAGCATTGCATTAAAGTCAAGATCTCATGAGAATCACCGGCAGTGAGACAACACCCGGAGGATCGTGACCGATGAGCGGCGGGCTCTTCCTTCTCAAGGAGCTCATCCGAAGAGATTTTCAGGCCCGGTATGCCGGGTCGATGCTGGGATTCCTGTGGTCGTTTGCACTGCCCCTGTGGCAGCTTTGGCTTTTCACCTTCATCTTCGCGCGCATCATGGGAGCGCGGGTCTCGATCGAAGTCGAACACACGGAGAGCTTTGGGATCTTCCTCTTCTGTGGCCTGTTGCCTTGGATGGCGTTTCAGGAAGGGGTTACCCGTGGGGCGACGGCGATCGTCGACAACGCCAATGTGATCAAGAAGGCGCGGCTACCGTTGCAGGCGCTGATTCTGGCGCCGGTAGCCAGCGCTTTGGTGCATGCCGGGATCGCAGCTGCGGTGTTCATGGTGGTACTTGTCGTCGTCGGCGAGCTCGGCTGGGCCAGTTTGCCCTTGTTGCTCCTGGCATTACCTCTGCAACTGGCTCTCACCATCGGGCTGGGGCTGCTTCTGTCTGCGATCCACACGTTCTTTCGCGATACGGCGCAAGTTGTAGGGATGGTCATGATGGGGTGGTTCTATCTCACCCCGATCGTCTATTCGATCGCGATGTTGCCGACCGAGGTCCGTGCTTGGTTCGACCTCAATCCGATGGTGCCTTTGGTAGGCCTCTACCGGCAGGCTTTGCTCGGCGGCGAGATGATCTGGGTGCCCGGCACCGGTAGGCTGATGGTGGTGGCGACTGTGGTATTGTTGTTGGGGCTTGGGCTCTTCCGCCGACTCGAGAAACACTTCGTCGACGAAGTTTGAGCCGTCCCCCCGTAAAATACGTCGGCATCGCTCTTGCTACAGCATGAGTTCCTGCTGAAATGAGTGGATCTACTTTCAGATCTTCCGGTCGTTGGAACGATTCGCCAAGAGCGCCTAGACGTCCATGGAGTGAGAGCTATGCAACACAGAACACATTTGCCTATCGTGGCTATCTTGGCCGCTTTGTTGGTGGTCAGCCCCTCGGAGTCGCGTGCCTCGACGGCTCCAGACGATGCCATAGTGGCATCGTCTGAGTCGACGCCGTCTGAAGCGACTCAGTCCGAGTCGACGCCGTCCGAAGCAACGCCGTCCGAAGCACCCTCGGCAGACGAGGCTGGTGAAGCCGAAGTGGAATGGTTCACCGACGAGTTTGGCGCCAGGTATTACGTAACAGAATACGCCAAGGGGATCGAAGGTCGCCAATGGATGTGGGTCGGAGAGAATCGTATCCAGGTGCAATACGGAGTCCAGTTCGACGTCGTCGATCACGATGAAGATTCGTTCTCGATCAAGATCTACGAGCGCGTCAACGTGCCGCAGAAAAGCATCGAGCAGAGACAGGCCGAAAAGGCCGAGCGCGAGCGTCAGGAGCAGTTGCGGCGCGAAGAGGTCGCGGAGTCCTATCGTGCCAATCTTGTAGTGACCGATCGGCTGAAGTTGGAATCGTTCGATCGCGGGTTGCCCCAGCGGGGCCAGTGGCGCAATGGCTTTGATGTCGCCGATATGAACGGTGATGGGTTCCAGGACATCGTCTTCGGTGCGCCGCGCAAATCCTATCCGGCGAAGCCCCATATTTTCCTCGGAAATGGCGAGGGCAGTTGGCGCGTTTGGAAAGCGCAATACCCTCCCCTGCCCTATGACTACGGTGACGCCGCGGTTGCCGACTTCAATGGTGACGGTCATTTGGATCTAGCGTTGGGCATCCATCTCAAGGGACTCTTGGTGCTCGTTGGTGACGGCGAAGGCCGCTTCCAACCCTGGAGTCGAGGAATCGGCTTCGAAGACCCGGGCAAGGGCGGCAGTGTTTCGACGTTTTCTTCGCGCGCGATCGAGGTCACGGATTGGAACGGCGACGGCAAGCCGGATCTCTTGGCGCTCGGCGAAGGGCCCAAGGGTATTGCCCGGGTGGTCGCCGGAGAAGGCGATATCAAGGCCGCCAACGGGCCGATTTTCTTCCTCAACCGCGGCAATGGCTCGTGGCAACCCAAGGGGCGCGATTCGAAGGTCTTCGGCGACTCCCTGGCGCTCGGCGACTTCAACGGTGACGGACGCCAAGACTTTGTCACGGCGAGTAATTCGGTCGATCATTCCATCCTGAATCTCGGTGAGGGCGAGAGCGACTGGGAGACGCTGTGGGTGAACGAGGCGCGGCGGAAGTCATATCTCCGCAGCGTCGCCGCTGCCGACCTCAACGGCGATGGCATCGACGATCTTGTCCTCGGCTTTGTTGGCCGCGAATACCAGATCTGGCGTACCGGCGTCGATGTCCTCTTCGGCAGCAAGGCCGGCGAGTGGACGCGACGTCCACTGTACGCGACGGAAGGTAAGGAAGGCGTCTATGGACTGGCGATCGGCGACTTGGATGGCGACGGTCAGAGCGACATCGCAGTGGCGACCGGCAACGGTCAATTGGAGCTTTTCCTCGGTGATAGCTCCGGCTTTTTTTCGCGCGAGAACTCGCCCGAGTTGCCGGAAGAGCTCAAGGGATGTCGTGGCTACGGCATGCGTCTTAGCGATCTCAACGGTGATGGTCGTGATGAAATCATCGTTGGCTTCGCCGGCGAACGATCCGGCGGTGGTGGGATCGGAAACGCTCCGGGATGTGTAGACGGCGGCAGTCTCAAGGTGTGGACCGCTCTGGACGCACCGCCGACGCCAGCCGCTGCAGCAGCCTCGCGATAGGTGCGAGGTCGGCGCTTTGTCGGATCCGTGGATCCGAAGCGCTGCTCGACGTCTCATTGCCCCCTTGACACCTGCCGAGGGCTGAAATACCATCCGAAATCAACCCAATTGGGCTCCATATATGCCATAACACCCTGGGCGGACGAAATCAGCTGCGGTTCGGCGGCATAAGTGACCCCACTTGGACCTGATCAAAGAGCAAAAAAGACCGAGCACAAAGATCGTGAAGAAACTCAGAATCAACGGCTCACTGAAAAATGTGGGCTCAAGAGACCGAAAAGCATTAAACGGGGGGTGATAACGCGTCCGAAAAGCTCAGGAAGTAGGGGCATCTCACAGTTTCCTGAGTCGCGAGGCAGCATCTGGGGCTGACGGCATCGACGAGATCTTCTCGACGAGACCTTCAAACCCGGGAGCCCAAGCAGCGTGGTCCCAACGTACTCAGACTTACACTTGAGGATTAGGAGAATCTATAAATGCGAAGAACAGTCCTTCTAGTAGCTCTCGCGAGTCTGCTCGCCCTTGGCGGTCAGACCTTCGCTGAGCTATGTACGATCGACGCGGTGCCGGCAGCTACGCTGTTGTTGCCGTACTTCGAAGTTGCTCTCACTGCTACGGACGACGATCCGGTTGCAGCGGAGCGGAACGTTGACACGTTCTTTTCGGTCAACAATGCTTCGGCCGCTCCCACTGTCGCCCACGTGGTGCTGTGGGGTGACTGGTCGTTGCCGTCGATCGATTTCGACATCTTTCTGACCGGTTACGACGTCGAGACCGTTGGTCTTGGCGAACTATTCAACCTTGGCAACTTGCCGATCACCGCGCACGCCACCAACGATCCTGATGACACCATCAGTCCTCACGGTCGCGCGCTCAACGATCCCGCCAATGCCAGTGGTCCGTTCCCGGGTAACTCCGAGAATCCTGAATGGGATTCGTCACCGGACAATCCCGCCAACCCGGTTTTCCCGGGTTGTGACAGCAACTTGCCTTTGGGCACGAATCCCGTGCTTGAAGGTTCGTTCATCGATCGTGTTCGTTGCGGCCACACCGGCCGTGGTCTCGCCTGCGACCAACTGTCGTGCATCGGTGGGATCCAAGACGAGACCGGTGGCGGCGCCAACGACTACATCGCGCGTGGCTACATCACGATCGACAACGTCAACGACTGTAACCTTCTCTTCCCGAACCAGGCCGGTTATTTCGGCTCCGGTTTGACGAACGAGAACAACCAACTCTGGGGTGACTGGTTCATCGTCCAGGACGGTCGCGCTATCGGCGACAACCTGGTCTCGATCGAAGCTGATCCCGATGGCCAGGCTTTCGCGCCTGGTGACTACACCTTCTACGGTCGTTACGTAGACGGTTTGGCCACCGACCAGCGTGAGCCCCTCGGCTCGACATGGGCCACCCGTTACTTCGAGCCTGGCGCCGCCTTCAGTGGTGGTACCTCGCTCATGGTCTGGAGAGACTCCAAGTGCCAGACTTCGGTTCCGGGCTTCAACAACGGTTGTGTGGCGGCTAACGGCACACCTCCGTGGTGGCCGCTCGATGAGACCCAGGTGGTCTCTTTCGATACTCAGGAAGATGCAACCCAGATTTGCACCGACAACTTCACGCCTGGCGGCGGTGGTGTCTCTCCTCCCGATCCGGATCAGAACGAAGAAGTGTTCTGTTTCCCGCTCGAGACCGGACGCTACAGAGTTGGCGACGCCCCTCTGGATCCGCCGTACGACTTCGGCTGGATGTACGTCAACCTGAACTTCACGCTGGGTGATACCTCGGGGTCCCCGACTCCGTGTTCCACCGATGGTCTCTTCGGTGACATCGCTCAGAGTTGGATGACGACTGAGCTCGATTCCGACCTGGGTTCGCTCAGTGTTGGATTCGCGGCGACCCAGTTGACCAGCGCCTGCAGTGGCGCCAACCCGGTGATCGAAGGCGATCTCGGCAACTAGGTTAGTCTCCGACTGAAGGTCGATCTTCGGATCGGTCAGATAGCGGGTATGGCTCACGCCGTACCCGCTTTCGTTTTCTAGAAGCTCCTGCTACAACGGCTCACGCCCCCTGCCCACCCTCCCCGCCTCCGTTTGTTCCCCAATAAGCATCCAGGCGCCTTCGTAAGCACAGTTTCATAAGCCGGTAATGACCCTTGCTGTGTCTGCCATGCTCTGATACCATCAGAGACTTCCGGAGTCTTCTGGAGGTTGAATCCGGTGAGGCCTCAACCTCGCAAGTTCCAAACAGATCGGCGGAATCCGTCCTGCTGCGGTCGCGCAAAACTCGCCAGGTGCGCTCGTTGCTAGGAGAAGGAGATCACACAAATGAAGCTCGAAGTGTCGGAAAAAGTTCGCATCACGGCAACAGCTGCAGTTCTGCTCTGCCTCGGCCTTTCGGTACCAGCTGCCGTGTTCGCTGGGGGAGCGGGAACAACGCTCTGCCAAGAAGGTGATCCGGCCACGCCGATAGAACAGTTTCGCACCATCGGTGGCCAGGGCACGATCGAGATGTGGCCCGACTCTCTCCAGCCAGCCGACCCAATCGGCCAGACCCTTCCTAGCAGTCGAGATAGCACGTCGTACAACGGTTTCCAGCGCCCCGGTCGCGCTGGTGGGCTGGAGTTTTTCTACCAGCTGGACATTATCGAGGACTCCTCCAGTACCAGCCTGTACATGCTTTACAACGCGGGCTGGCAGATCTGGGATATCCGTGGCACGCGCGCCAGCAATCCTGTCTTGGTGAGTCAGCAAGACGGCTGGGACGGTGACTTTCACAGCTGGGGTCCCAACGTGACCGAGTTCTATTTCCCGCTGTGGGATATCGACGCGATCAACCCGCCGACCAACAATCAGACGCTGGTGGCGATTGCCTCCGACTCGGCTTTGACCGGCTTTACAATCTGGAGTGCGGCCAGTCGCACCAATCCGAACCAGCTCTACGGCGACACTTCAGCAACGGGTAATCAAGTCACGACTGCCAACATTGGAGGCCGTAGTTATGCCTTTGTCGCGGCGACCAATGGTGTCAATGTTTATGACATGACCCGGGCTCGCGAGGTCGGTGGGTGTTTCGAGACCACTTCCACAGCGACGTCGTTCTGTGGCGGTAATTCCAATCCGATCTACCGTGGCCAATTGGAACCGTGGCCTTACCAAAGGGCGCGTTACGTCGACGTCCTTACGACAACCGTGGGCGGCCAGCCCAAAACGTTCCTTGCCACCAGTGATGCCTTTGTCAGCAACAGTCTCGGAGTTGAGCTTCGCGAGATTACTAATGTTGCCAGCCTGCCTCCGACCAGTAACGCTATCATCGAGGGGCTCAGCACGTTGTCTTACGGCGTTGCCCTTTTCGAGTATGAGAGTCGTTACTACCTCGGCACCACGGATCGCGACAACCTCGAGGTTTACGACGTAACGCCCTGCCTGAGTGCCAGTCCGGGTTGTTCTCTCAATAACCGCAAGGCGCAGTTTCCAACGGTTGGACACGATCTCAGCTTTGTGTCGTACTCTGAAAGTAACGGTATACCGTTTCTCCACAAGGGTTTTCACACCCTATGTAGCGCGCCACCGACAACGACTCAAGGGAATCCCGAGTACCTGATCGACCTGCGCGGAATCGCGACCGGGCAGGCAGTTGACGTACGCGGCGAGCAATACCAGGAGCAAGGCCAGGCGACGACCCAACGTATCGACTACTGGTCCTCGTATTACGACCAGGCCAATGCTGGGTTCAGCACCTTCTCGCCCCACAGCGGTCGGTTTCACGGTGACTATTTCTATCGGGGTGCTCAATCCATGTTCGACATCCACAAGTGGGTGGGAGACGTGCCAGCGAGTGCCGCGATCGATACGACTACCACCGATCGTTGGCTGAGCACCGTGGGGCAACCCGAGTGGGTGGGTCTCAATGGCACCTGCAACACCGGCGCGGGCAGCGGTTGGTCATGGAGCGCCGAAAATGCGATTGGAACGCCTGGGTCCGATCCCGATCCGGTGGTTCAACAGCTCGCAGGCAGTCAAGCGCAGGTGCGCGGCGATCTGTGCGGGACCGACCCTTATCCTGCCAATATCTGCCAAGCGAGAACGATCCGAGCCGAAGCTGACGTGGTTTGTGACAGCACCAACGTGACGTCCAACGAGCTCTTGTTGACGTTGACCGATCCGCGGCCTTTCTTCACTAGTCTCAACATCCTGGAGACTCCGGAAGACCCTGGCCCGCCGCCGCAGTATCCGGTTTGCTCGACTCTCAACGTGCGCCCACTCAATGGCAGCCTGAGCGGTATCGGTGGCAAGGACTTGACGTCCTTCTCGTGGGAGGTTGCGCAGACCTCCGGCGGCACTCCGCTGAATTGTGGCGCGCTTGGTGGCGATACCGGTTTGACCTGCACCCAGACCCAGCTGACCTGGAATACTGAAGACGTCGAGATCGGAGATCCTACGTTGATCTTCCGGGACGGTTTCGAGTCCGGCAGCACTGCGGGTTGGGGGGGAGAGAGAGCTCCCGACGGGGTGGCCGAGGCGACGTTCGACGTCACGCTCACCGCGACAAATGAGCATGGGTCGATCCAGCAGACGACTCAATTGACTCTTACACCGCTGGCAGCTCTCGCCTTCAACGGTGATGGCTTCACCATTCCAGCAACACCGCCGGCTGACGGTATCTATTCGTTCACGGCAACCGCCGAGAGCGCGACCTTGTATCGCTGGGAGTTCGAGCAAGACTCGTCTCTCGCCGGCGACGTCGGATGTCGGTTCGTCACGCCTTGTGAAATCCGGACCACAACCTCACCAACCGTCCAATACGATTGGCCGCTAGGCAATATCGACGGTGACGACTACGAAGTGTGGCTCGAGATCAGCAATTGCGATACCGCCGCCACACCTCTTTCGATCAGCCGTACCGTGCCGAACGTCACAGTTATCGGTATCGAGGCGCCGGAGATTACCCAGTTCAAGGTGGTGACAGTGGGTACGTCTTGTTCGTGCTTCGGTGGCGAGTGTGCTTGTCCCCCCGGCCCGGTGACGTTCACGGTCGACATCACCGGCGACTGTGACGATCTGTCGTTCAACTGGGGCAACGGGTCCACCGGCGGATTGGCGTGCGACGCGCCAACCTACAGCCGTAACTACCCCAGTGTGGGAACCTACAACCTGTCCGCCACGGCGTGTTTAGGGGCGCTCTGCGACACCCAGGACAATCTGACGAATATCTCTCCGGACTTTCCCATACCGCTGATCATCGAGTAGCCGCTCGCCGAGTTGGCTTGAGAGTTTTCAGCGCCGGTCGTCGGGTGTTTCCCCGGCGACCGAGATGCTATGGTGTCCCTCGCGATGAGTGAGCACGTCGTTTTCGCGCAAGATGTCGGCAAGACCTACCGGGTTTATGCCCGCCCCTGGGATCGGTTTCGTGAGTTGGTGACAGGGAAAGACCGTCACCAAGGCATTGATGCCCTCGACGGCATCAGTTTTGACCTGCGCCCGGGTGAGAGCCTGGGAATCATCGGCGAGAATGGCGCCGGCAAGAGCACACTCCTCAGCATCCTCTCGGGGGTGACCGCGCCGAGTCGTGGCGAGCTCGAGGTCAAGGGAAAGGTCGCCTCTCTGCTCGAGCTCGGCATGGGATTCCATCCTGAGCTCACAGGGCGGCAGAACATTCTGCTCAATGCCGCCATGTTGGGACTCTCAGAAGACGAGGCTCAGCAGAAACTCCCTGAAATCTTGGCCTTCAGCGAGCTTGGAGACTTCATTGATCGACCGGTGAAAACCTACTCCACCGGCATGGCGATGCGACTCGGGTTTGCTATTGCGGTCCAAGTTGAGCCCGAGATTTTGATTATCGACGAGGCGCTTTCGGTTGGAGACGGCTATTTTCAAAAGAAGTGTATGGATCGGATCCGGCTGTTTGTCGAGAGCGGTCGGACCTTGCTCTTCTGTTCTCATGCTATGTATTACATCTCGTACTTCTGCAAGCGGGCGCTGTGGCTGCATCATGGGCGAGCTGAAGCCTACGGGCCGTCGGAAGATGTGGTGAGAGCCTACGAGAACTACTTGGCCACCAAGTCAGCGCCCGAAAAGCAAGCTGCAACGAAGACCTATGGCCCGGCTAGGATTACCGGTTTGAGGTTCGCGGATCGGCCCTGTGGTCTGGATCAAGAGCCTTTCGAACCGCAGCAGCCATGGCAGCTCGACATCGAATGGCAAGCAGAATCGCTAGAGCTCGAAATGCATCTTGGCGTGACGATCAACACGGTGAGCCATGTGCAAGTCTGCTCGTTCGGCAGCCACCAAGACGGCCGCGAGTGTTTTACCGGCAGCCGCGAGTACACAGCGAGCTTGTTGATCCCGGAATTACCCTTCACCAAAGGCGAGTTCAGTCTCTATATTTATGTTCTCGATGAGAAGGGCCTTCATGTCTATGATCAAGAGTTCCTTCCGGCAGCGTTCTCCGCGGCCTCGTCAACGTATAAGTTTGGCTTCATGCAGGTTGACCATCGTTGGCTGACCTCCTCTCCCTCCGTTATCTCGAAGCACAACCGCTCGCCTATTGAGGCCACGAGCATGGAAGCTGCCCCGTCTCGAGTATGAGCACATCGTCGGGCCTGAGCACATCGTTGAACATGAACACATCGTCGAACATGAACCCATCACTGAGTCCTGATACTGCCAATGGTGATCCGCGAGAGCTCCAGACCGAAGCGTCCCAGTGGATTCCAGAGCCCTACCTGCACATTGGGCCCGACCGTGTCTACAATCCCTTGACTGACCGCACGTTCCACAACAGCGAAGAGTTCTTTGCTGACTATCGAGCGCTGCTGGCAAGACAACACCGCGTCGAGGACTTGACGGCGCCAACGGTAGAGTTTCTGCGAGCCCAGGGCTGGCTAGTGGCTGCCGATGCGGACGACCTGGACACCAGATTTCACCTCAAGTACGTGTCGATCGAGACGCATACCGTGTGTAATCAAAAATGCTACTTCTGTCCGGTAGCCTACGATCCGCGAAAGCCGTACTTCATGCCGACAGAGCTGTTCGACGATATCCTTGCCCAGCTGTCGCGCTACAAGGACACCATCGACGGCGTCAAGCTGATCAACTACAACGAACCGACCCTCGATAAACGGTTTGTGGATCAGGTGCGGAGTATCAAGGAGGCTGGACTACCGCCTGCCGTATTGACCAACGGCACGGGACTGACACCGAAGAAAATCGACGCCATCGTTGAGATGGGCGGGTTGCGATATCTCTCCATCAATATCTCGACTCTGGACCGCGAGAAGTACACCGCGGATCGGGGTGGTGACCATCTCGATTTAGTGCTGCGCAACATGGAGTACGCTAAAGATCTACCGGTTGCACCACAGATGGAAATAGTTGTGCTCGGTACCGGAGACGATGTCCACAAGCGCGATTATGAAGAGATTTGTAAGCGATTCGGGGAGAGTCGCTTCGAAGCGAAGTACTACGAAGTAATGGACCGAGCTGGCTACCTCGAAGTGGGGCTGCGGCCGGAGACGCCGCACAAGAAGCTGCGCGGCTGCCAAGTTGTGGGCTCTCGGCCTCTTCAGCACCTCCACATCTCTCCCTATGGACAGTGCCTGCTGTGTTCGGAAGACTACGATCACAACTATGAGGTGGGTCACCTCGATGACAGTAATATCCACGAGATTCTCACAGGGCCCAAGCTCGCTGCGATGCGTCGCCTCGTTTATGGACTCGATGAAGCCCCGGATGATTTCATTTGTAGAAGCTGCGTTTTTGCGCTGACGGATTGATATGCCGCCAAAAGTTGTTTATGTCATGCCCGCCACCTCACTCCACGGTGGCAATCGGGTCATCTTCGAGCACGCCGAAGGGTTGCAGGCGCGAGGTTACGAAGTCCTCGTCGTGAGTCCTGAGCTGCCTCCAGATTGGCACACCTTGACCATGCCCTATCAGCAGATCCCGCTAGGCCAGCCCGGGGCGATTCCACAGGCTGATATCTGTATCGGCACCTTCTGGAGCACCGTCGAGCACGCCTACAACTCCGGCGCGCCGCATGTGTTTCATCTCTGCCAGGGTTACGAAGGGGTGCATCGGGAATATGGGCCAATTTTGCCGCAGATCGAAGCCGTCTACCGACTGCCGATTCCCAAGCTGCTGATCTCGACTCATCTCGATCCGATTCTTCACGCCAATTTCGATGGCATCAGAACCCACCTCATCAGTCAGGCCATCGACACGACGTTTTTCCACCCGGGGCCGTTTCGCGAGGAGTCCAGGCCGCTGAAAGTTGGCGTTGTTGGCCCCTTCGATCAGCGTCCGAAAGGCATCGGCGAGGCGCTCGCAGGTTTGGAGATGGCCCGGCAGCGCGGGGTGGACCTCGAGGTCCATCGCGCCTCCGCTGATCCGATGACCGAAGAGGAGCAAGCGATGGGGGTCACGGACCACTTCTTTCATCGCCTCTCCACCGAGCAGATGGTGGACTTCTACCACAACCTCGACGTGCTGGTGCATCCCTCTCACGACGAAGAGGGTTTCCCGCTGCCCCCGCTCGAAGCCATGGCCTGTGGCGTTCCGGTTGCGCTGACCACGATCCGTTCGTTTGCGGTGCTTCCCGACGAGGCCGTGCTGCGTTTCCAGCCTGCCGATCCTGACTCGCTGGTGCCGCTGATCGAGCGCCTCCAGGATCCTCATCTGCGGCGTCGGTTACGCGCCGCTGGTCGCGTCTGCGCGCAGTCCTACGCGTTGGATCTGGTGCTGGATCGTATGGAGAGGGCCTTCGCCTTAGAGGGTGCTCCACTCGTCGGGCGCAGTGTTTCGCCGCGTCCACCGTCGGGACTATCGCAGATCACCCTGAGACTGGATCCGACAGCACACCAGCCGGAGTACCAGACCGGGAAGCCTTTTCCGCACATCGCGCTCGATGGTCTCTTCGAGCCTACGTTGTTGGACGCGGTGTCGAAAGAGTTCCCGTCGCCGCAGGAAAAAAGTTGGCGGTCTTTCGACAATCCGAAAGAGAAGAAAGCTGGTTTCGATTACCGAACACCGGTGGGTCCCGCGCTGCAGCATTTCCTCTATTTCTTGAACTCCGCGCCGATGTTGGAGTTTCTCGAGGCGCTGACCGGTATCGAAGGCCTGATTCCGGATCCCTACTTCGGGGGCGCCGGGCCGCACCAGTCCCTACGCGGTGGGTTTCTCAAGGTCCACACCGACTTCAACTGGCACCCCAAGCTCGAGCTCGATCGGCGGGTCAACGTCTTGATTTATCTGAACAAGGATTGGCAGGAAGAATACGGCGGGCATCTCGAATTGTGGAATCGAGACGTGACCCGTTGCGAACAAAAGATTTTGCCAGTCTTCAATCGCACCGCAATTTTCAACACCACAGACTTCTCGTTCCACGGCCACCCGACCCCCATGAGCTGCCCGGAAAGCATGAGCCGTCGGTCGATCTCGATGTACTACTACACCAACGGTCGACCGGAAGAAGAGCGGTCCGCCCCGCATGATACGGTGTTCAAGAAGACGCATGAAAAAGACTGGTGAGCACACCAGAAGGACCTCAGCCACGCGTCGAAAGAATGGGAGCTCGGCCACGCGTCCCACCCGAAAACTGCTGATAGACGGTCTTCTCGTCAGCACCCTGGCCTTATTCCTGCTGCTGGCCGGTGAGGCGACGGTGCGGGTCGTCAAGCGAGCGCAGGGAGGTGGTTGGGAGGCGACACGGGCAAGTCGGTTCTATGGCGAGATCACGACCGCCCTCGGGCTCTACCGCAAACACCCCTACCTCAACGTCGCCCCCAGAGAGGGGGCGCGAGTCGAGGCCTTCGGCCGACAAGCGTCGTTCAATTCTCTCGGGTATCGCTCCCCGGTGCGCCCCCGGACCAAGCCTGAAGGGGTGATCCGCGTGCTCTGTGTCGGCGGCTCGACGACCTTCGATATCTTGGCGGCGAATGACCAAGCTTCCTGGCCCTGGCTGCTCGAACGAATCCTCGTCGAGGGAGGCCACCCAGTAGAAGTCTGGAACGCCGGTTTCCCGGGTTGGACCAGCCAAGAGAACCTGATTTCGCTGGCGATCCGCGACCGCGACCTGCAACCGGATTGGATCGTGGTGTTCCAAGGTATCAACGACCTGCAACCGGCATCACACGTCCCCTTCGACCGTCAATACGAGAATGGCCATGCGGACATCGCGCACCGCACCCTCGGATTCGATCTCGAGCCCCTCGCGTGGCATCAGAGGAGTCTACTCCTCGAGTTTCTGAGGGACGCCTTGGGGGATCAAACCAACCCCTGGGATCGGGTGCGTCCGGCGAGCCCAAACCAACCCATACAATCTGTGGTGCCACCCGCGGCCGTCGCCGTCTTCGAACGCAACCTACGTTCAATCATCGCCTTGGGGCGGCAGCATGAAGCTCGCATCCTGATTGTTCCGCAATCGATCCGCCTTCGCGTTGAGTATTTGGCCGATGATAGATCGCTGCTCGCGCAGTGGATCCCTGGACTAGCGCCTGAAGTCGCCGTCGCCGAGCTCGAGAAGCTCAACCTGGCAGGAGAGAGCCTTGCCGTGCCAGGTTGGGTGTTGCACGTAGCTCCGCCCTACCAGGCTTGGGATGATGCCGACTGGGACGATGCGATGCATTTCTCTGCTGATGGCAGTCGAAGGTTGGCCAGGCTTCTTGCCGAGGCCCTGGCGCCCCGCTTGGTCGAACCATAACCATAGTAACTCTCGGCGTAGGTGAGGAGCTGCTTCTCCCGCGGAAACGTGAATGGGTTGACGGCATTGAAATATTGCTGTTATAACATGCTCAGTCGTAACCAAACTGTCGGTGAGTGTCCCGCTAGGCTTTCTGAGGTGATCACCATGCGAAGAGAGAACAAACCTGTCATCGGGAGGGTCTCGTTGGCCCTGCTAGCAGCCGTGACCGTGCTAGCTGCCCTGAGCCTGGTTGCGCCTGTGAGTGGCGACAACAATACTGTCGACTGCCTGACGGGCGGTCCAGCGATCCCCGTCGAGAGATTCCGGACGCCAGCTGGCCAAGGAACCGTCGAGCTTTGGTCGCCCAATCTGCGTCCCGCTGACACTCTCGGGCAACCCCTGCCCGCGAGCCGCGACAGCACGGAGTACACCAGCGACCCCGACGAACTACCCGGAGCTGGAGGGTTGGAGATTTTTCACGATCTCGACATCCAGAAAGATGGAGCCACGTCCTACCTCTACATGGCTTTCAATTCGGGCTTTCAAATTTGGGACATTACCGGAACCAGGGCAACGAACCCCGTTCTGAGGTCCACTCGAAATGGGTGGTTCGGCGATTTCCATTTCTTTCCAGACCCGCCGACCGAGTACTACTTTCCGATTTGGGACATTGATGCCATCGACCCTGTTGCAGCTCCCGGGGACACCTTAATCGCTCTCAGTGGTGACGGATCGGTCGGTCCAACGATCTGGGATGCCAGCAACAAGAACGGTCCCTTTCAGCTGTATCAGGATACCGGCAAACCAGGAATCCAAGTTGCAGCCGCCAACATCGAGGGTCGAACCTATGGTTTCTTTGCGGTCAACAACGGAGTCCAAGTCTACGATATGACGCGGGCACGAGAGATTGGCCCCTGCTTCGAAAACACCAATGTTGCAGCCACCCTATGTGGCGGAGACAGCAACCCGGTGTGGCGCGGTCGGCTCGAACCCTGGCCGTGGACCCGCACCAAATACCTCGATGTCTTGGAGGTCGAGATCTCAGGTGAAACCCGCGTGTTCGTCGCCTCGACGGATGGTTTCCACAGTACCCCTCTTGGCGTTGATCTCCGTGAGATCACCGATGTGACGACTCTGCCTCCTACCAGTGTCGGGCTGATCTCCGGCCTCAATACGATTTCGTATGGTGTCGATCTTTTTGAATACGAGGATCGTTCCTATCTTGCGGTCGTCAACTTAGACGACTTGGAGGTCCACGATGTCACGGCCTGCTTGACGGGTACTCCTGGTTGTACGCTGTCCAATCCCAAGGTTGACCTACCGACGAAACCGGAGTTCATCAACTTCGTCCACTTCACCGAGAGTAATGGTCGGCCTTTTCTCTACAAGAGTTTCCAGACGTTGTGTTCGTCCCCGGCGTCGAGCTCGCAGCCACCCCCGGAGATTCTGCTCGAGCTGAGCGGATTGGCGACGGGCGAACCGGCGGTGGAGATTCAGGGTGAGCAATACATCGACTCGAGCAGCCCGCCAAAGAAGATCCAATATTGGTCGTCTTACTACGATCAAGCAAATGGCGGCTTCAGTTTCTTCTCACCTCACGGCGGCCGTTTCCACGGCGACTACTTCTACCGTGGCGCCCAGACGCTGTTCGATATCCACCAGTGGATCGAACCGTCAGCTCAGATTGCGGCGACCTCTGACGATCGTTGGTTGAGCTCGGCGTCTCCAGACATCCCTGAGTGGATCTCGCTCAGTGGCGCCTGTGACGGCAGCATCAGCGCCAACTGGCAGTGGGTTGCGTCCAATGCGCCGGGTACACCAGGAGCAGACCCGGACCCCATCGTCGAGCTGCTGGCCGGCAACCAAGCCAGGGTTCGCGCCAACCCGTGCAGTGCTGACACCTATCCGTCGTCGACCTGTCCCATGCGTTCGATCCTGGTGTCAGCAACGGCCAATTGTGGCGGCCTGGCGACGTCCTCCAACGAGCTCAGCCTGCTGTTGGAAGACCCCCGCCCGTTCTTCGACAGCTTCGACATCCTCGAGGCTCCTCGGGAATTGGGGCCGCCACCGGTTTACGTGGTGGGCGGGGGCGTGAGTTTCCAAACCCTCGCCAATGGCTCACCGGGCATCAGCGGCAAACCCACAACGTCGTTCGAGTGGGTCGTCGAGCGGGTCGGCGGAGACGAGCCGCCGCTGACGTGTACCGGCTCAGGCGCAAGTACCGGTTTGGTTTGTGGAGAAGCGGGGCTCAGCTGGGACACCACTGGGGTCGACCCCGATCCGACCGTCATCTTCATGGATGGCTTCGAGTCCGAGGATGTGTCGGCATGGGGAGGCCCCCTGCGTGGCGCACGCGGCACCTTCGACGTCGAGCTGACGATCTCCAACGAGCGCGGTACCTTCCAGAAGACGACTCAGGTGGTTCTTCTGGATTAACCAGGCGTCTCGATCTTCAATGGGTAGGCCAGAGTTATCTGAGGCCGAAGGCTACCGCCACTAGTGCTGGCCACGTCGCATGCACGGCATTCTTCAACACTTCCGTGGCCCATTGATTGAGGCTCTTTCCTGCTGCTTGAGCGCTCACTATCGCTTTGCCATGAACCTCGGGCGGAACGCGCAGCAACAGCTTGCCTGAGGCCGGTTTCTCAGGCTTGAGGCCAAGCTCGTTGCACTCGTGAACGTAGTCTTCGACTGCTGTCTCGAATTCGTCGCGCAGTTCCCGTACGGTCTCGCCATGGAAGCTGATGATGCTCCGAATACCAAGGATGCGACCGATAAAGATGTCGTCTCGCTCGTCGAACTCGACGCGAGCTGTATAACCCTTGTGGGACATGGTGTTCACGCACGTACTCCTACTCGTTTTAGCAACTCCCGCGCCTCCTCGACCTGATAACGCTTCGCTTCCTTCCCTGGATGCGGTCGGTGGCAACGCCACTGCTCGCCCTTCAGTTCGATCTTGACGCGTGAACCTTTACGTTCTGTAATCGTGCCACCAAGAGTCTTGATGAGGGCCTCGATATGGGCGCGCAAAGATGGCGGCAAGGGTTTTGCGATGCTTCGCGTTCACGGCCATATGATATCACTTTATGATATCATATGTGAGAGTCCAGCCTAGAAAAGACGTGTCATTGAAGCGATTCTTTCCGCCATTGCCTCCGCGAGTACGCGACTGGCGGCATCGCTGTAGTGGACGCCGACCTGCTCGACGGTCATCGCAACCGACGGGTCGAGGGTGGCTAAGCCGCCGCGCAGATCGTGGAGTTGGCGATCACCTTGCTCCAGCACCAACTTGGCGAATGCGTTGTAATTCGGATCAGTGGTCGCGTTGCGCGCGTCATTGAGCCACATTGGAACGGGCTGAAGGAAAAAATAAGGCGCGATCCCCCACTGTTTGCAAATCGCCTTCGCGGTTCGACGATTGGCTGAATAACTTTCGGCCGCCTGCCGAGTAAGCACGGTGGAATCGATTTCCTCCTGCGAGCCGGCGAGGCCGCCGAGGGTTGTTGTGCCCGGCCGACGAAGTGCCTGGGATGCTCGGAACAACGGAAAGCTCGACGTGAGACGGAGCCAGGGAGGAGGGGCAAAAAGGTCGTCGAGTCGGTCTTCCCAGGCCCGTTCGAGCTGGTGATGAAGCGGCGACTCGGTCTGGTAGTGGAGGCGGTGGACGAGATCGTTCAAACCATCGAGAAAGACAACTCCATCAGGCGGTTGGGATCGTCGAAGTTTTGCCACCAGCAGCGCCAGTTCGTGAGAGGAGTTGTACCAGGGGACTCCGAAGTTGCTGACCTGGACGTACCTTTGAGGCAGCAGCTTCTGTAACTCGACCTGCAACTGAGACGGGATGGTGTCGTCGTCAGCGAGACCCCAGCCGAATAGCGTCGAGCCGCCGAAGGTCCAGAGGACAAGAGGTTCGCCCTCACGGTGATCCGGGTTCGGTAGCCGGCTCGCCCGCCCGCCGTCGGCGTCGATGTTGAGATGTTTGCTGGCGTACTCACGGTTGATCAGGCCGGTCCAGGGATGGACCTGCCAATGGCCCTGGAGGATGTAATCGTCCAACGTTAGCCGGATCTCTTCGGTCTCGTCACTGTCTGAGAAGGTGTAGTGGTCAGGCACAAGGTCTTCGGATATGCGCCGTCCGTCGAGATTTTGGTTCCAAATCGAATCCTCGACCGGAAATGCAAAGTGCAGGCCTGTCAGGACCACGGCCAGCAGGATCAGGGTGTTCAAGAGCAACACCGCCACCGTTTCATAACGCTGAGTGAAACGTTTCCAGTCCATCGCTTCTACTTTCCGAGAATCGCGATCCACTGCGGCACCAGTAGGTCTCGAAAGTCCCCGCCCGCGGCACGGGCCATGAACCATGCCCACAGGCGCATGCGCCACGACAGTGGAGCTTCCATCGGTATTTCTTCGAGGACCCGTAAGCCACATTCCGACGCCATCCGACGGAACGACTTGGGGGTCATCGGCGCCAGATGGTCACGGGCTTGGACCCCGGCCACCGTTGGGTCCCAACGGCCGGCGGCGAGGGCGCGGAGGACCGGCGCCCAGGCGGTATTGGGTAACGAGGCGATGATCCGTCCCGAGGCGCTGAGGGTTTGCGCGGCTTTCAAGAGTGCCCCGGCAGGATCCGCAACATGTTCGAGAACGTCAGCGAAGATCAGGCAGTCCACCTTCGGTCGCAAGGCCGCCAGGCCTTCCTCGGCGGGAAGTGGCAAGACTAAGTCGAGGCGCCGCGCGGCCTCTCGCGCCAGCGTGAAATCGGGTTCGATACCGATCACGATGCGTCCGTCGCGACGATGTCGCGCACCCAGCTTGCCATGACCACAGCCTACGTCCACCAGCACGGACGCAGTCTCCGGAATGAACCGATCGAGCTCGCTGCGATCATGTCCGGCAGGGTCGTCGTAACGGTAGAGATAGGCGTCAGGAATGAGCCGGACGCTCTCGGCCTTGGGCGGCCATCCCGACGCCAGCAGGCCTGCCGCTCCCTCAGCTGTGGCCACGGCGAATCCTTGCCAGGGTAGGGTGTCAACCCTCTCGGCCCGGCCAGGAGTGGCCCGGCCAGGAGCGCTCGAGCCGATCGCCATGCGTTCGTAGTCGATTGCGGTGTAGGGGCCGGTGGCGGGCTGCCACCCTTGGGGCGACGCGACGCCGTTGATTCTCGGCACTCGCCATGCGTCGATCGCAGTGTCGGCGTCAGCCAAAAAGTCAGCCACCGCGGGCAGGGGTTCGACCCAGGGATCTTCCATCACTGCCAGCGGTCCATTCACTTGCGTAGGCGGCCCGAGCCCTTCCACCACCCGCCAGCCAGCGGCGGCGAATCGTCCTCTAACGTGACGCAGATGAGCCGCCACGACGGAGCGCTGTGGCGGCACTTTCAACCACAGGACTTTACCGGCTCGAGGTGAGTTAGAGTGCATGACGCAGCACAGGATACCTACAACCGCCCCTGGAAGTCATGAAGCTAGCTGTCGTCCTTGTCCACTATTTCACCCCGGAGCTTGCGCGGCGCGCTTGTGAGGCCTTGCTGCAAGACGCCTCGTCGAGCGACCTCACCCTCGAACTGGTGCTGGTCGACAATGGCAGCCGGCCTGAAGATCTCGCGGGGCTGAAAGCTCTGCCGACGCGTTACCTGGGTCCCAAGGAGAACCTGGGTTATGCCGGCGGGGCCAATCTGGGAATCGGCGCGACCACGGCTGATCTTGTTGTTGTCATGAATCCTGACGTTTTGGTGCTTCCGGGTTGCCTACGGGCCCTCGGCGAGGAGTTGGACGACGGAGCTGCGGTTGCAGGTCCACGATTCTACTGGGACGCCAGCAAGCGCTTCCAGTTGCCGCCGACAGAAACGGTTGGACGTTGGAGCGAGTTGTTGCGGGTGCTGGCTCTCCGTGGTGATCCTTGGGTCCGCTGGGCGCGGCGTCAGTGGCGACGTCACGCCCGCCGTCACTGGCTGGCTACCGAACCGATCGCGAGCACCGATCTCAGCGGGGCGTTGTTGGCTTTCCGTCGCGCAACCTGGGAGCAGGTGGGGCCCTTCGACGAAGGTTATCGTCTGTACTTCGAAGAGACCGACTGGCTACAGCGCCTCGAGCGCTCTGGTCTTGTTGGGCGTTTTGTGCCGGCGGCGGAGGCGGTCCACCTCTACGCTCAGAGCACTGCGTCGGAAGGCCAAGCTCAGAGCTGGTTCTTGGAGTCCAACCGCCGCTTTCGTCGCCGTGTTTACGGTGCGTCCTTCACTCGCTTGCTCGAGTTTCTGAGTCCCGGTAATGGGGCGACACGTGCCGTCTCCGAGGCGTCCGTTTCCGAGGCGTCTGACGCCCAGCCCACGGACGCTCAGCCCACGGACGCTCAGCCCACGGGTTTTCGTGTCGAACAGCGTGCTGCCTGGCTCGAGGTTGCTCCTCTGGCCGCCGGATTCCCCGCCGCTGGCCAGCGACTGGAACCGGGTTCTCAGCAGCTGACGGAATTACCCCAGGAGATCAAGGAACGACTGGCGCCAGGGACCTACACTCTACGCTCCGTCGCTGCCAACGGCCGCACCGTCAGCATTCGAACCCTGGTCGCGACGTGAGGTCGCGCTTGCTGGTGGCCCGCGTGTCACCATGGTATCTTCGTCCCTCTCCTTGGAAGGACGGCTCGCAAGCATGACATCCACACCGTCTGAAAACACAACACCGTCTGAAGACACAACACTGTCAGGAAATGTCTGCCTCGTCACCGGGTCGACCCGTGGCATCGGTCGCGCCATCGCGGCTGAGCTCATCGACCGTGGCGCCACCGTCGCAGTTCATGGACGAGACCTGGTGCAAGTCGAGAAAGTCTGTAGTGAGCTTCATCCCGAACGGGCACTACCGTTTGCCGCCGATCTGCTCGAAGTTGATGCCGGGTCGCTGCTCGTGCTTGCAGTCCACGACCGTTGTGGCCGCTTCGATGGCTTAGTCAACAACGCTGGCGGTGGCCGGGCGGTCGCCTTTCGTGGCTTGAGCTTGGACCAGTGGCGAGAGACCCAACGTCTCAATCTGGAGGCCGCGTTGACCGCTTCGCAGCAGGCGTACCAGTTGATGCGCCGATCCCGTAGCGGGTGTATCGTCAATATCGCTTCGTTGGCGGCCCACGGCCCCGGGCGATGGATGGGAGCGGACTACGCTGCAGCCAAGGCTGGGTTGGTGAGCTTGACCCGCAGCCTGGCGCTCGAGGCGGCGCGTTTCGGTATTCGGTGCAACGCGGTGTCGCCGGGTTTCATTGAGACCGATATGACCGCGGCGTTACCCGAAGACAACCGCAGACGACTGGCGATCCCTCTCGGACGTTTGGGTGAGCCAGAAGAGGTCGCCAAGGTGGTCGCGTTCTTGATGTCCCCGGAATCCTCCTATTTGACCGGTCAAGTGCTGCACGTCGATGGCGGCCTGACCATGCAAGGGTGAGTCTTATGGAGCGTCGTCGGGTTGTCGTGACAGGTTTGGGGGTGGCGAGCGCCATCGGTGTCGGCGAGGAGACGATGTGGGCGAACCTCCTCGCCGCCCGCGGTGGGATCGGTCGGCTTCAAGCGATCGACACCACCGACTACAAAGTACATATCGGCGCCGAGGTCGATCGCCCGGCGGTCACCGCCAAGCTCCAGAAGCTGGGGCGACGGGCCATCGATCGCGCCTTGGATCTGGCGCTGGTTGCGGGTGCGGATGCTCTCGAACAAGCTGGGCTGGTGGGCGAACCGCCGTATCAGGAGCAGAACGTCGCGGTTATTTTTGGCACCGGCGTCGGCTCGGCCCAGAGTCATCACACGGCCTTCACGTCGTTCTTCAAACGCGGCGCGCGCGGCTTGCGTCCGACCACTGTCCCAAGGTGTATGTACAACGCCATCTCGTCGGGCTTGTCGATCCACTTTCGGCTGACCGGTCCGAACTACATGATCGTCTCGGCTTGCACTTCGGCAACCAATGCCATGGGCTCGGCGTTCCGCATGGTGCGCGACGGTTATGCCGAGACGGTTCTCTGTGGTGGCGCTGAGGGCTTCTTCGATCCCTTCTTCTATGGCGTGTGGAACAACCTCGGAGTGTTGTCGACCAACCCGGATCCGGCCCGAGCCTGCCGCCCCTTCGATGCCGACCGTGATGGCTGTGTTCTAGGCGAAGGCGCTGGCGCTTTGGTGATCGAGTCGCTGGACCGCGCCCAGGCAAGAGGCGCCCGCATTCGCGGTGAGATCATCGGCTACGGCGAATCGTCCGACGCTTTGCACCGAACCAGTCCGAGCGCGGACGGACAGGCCGCCGCGATGCGTCAGGCGTTGACCGAAGCGGGTGTCCAGCCGGCTGATCTCGGCATGATCAACGCTCATGGCACCGCAACCCACGCCAACGACTTGACCGAAAGCCAATCGATCCGGGCGGTGCTCGGTGACGCCGCCAGCCAGGTGCCGGTGGTGGCCAGTAAATCGTACTTCGGTCATACTCTTGGAGCCTCCGGGGCGCTCGAGACCATTGTGACCCTGCTCAGCTTGGAAGAAGGTTTGGCGCCGCCGAATCTTAATCTGGAGCACCCCGATCCAGAGTGTGAGCTGAACCTAGTGGGTAACGAGCCGCTGCGGATAAACTCGCCGTTAGCCATGAAGAACAGCTTTGGTTTTGGCGGCGGCAACGGTGTGCTGGTGCTGCGAGGAGCGGAATAGATGCGTTCGGCGATGAGCCGGGAGACCGATATGAGCGACGACGAAGCGATCATTGTTCGACTGCGGAATGTTCTGCGGGACAACTCCGCCGAGGAACGGGACTGGGGCGGAGTGGGTGGTGACACCACGATCGAATCTCTCGGTATCGATTCGCTCTCGATCCTCGATCTGCTCTACGATATCGACCAGGAGTTCGACATCCACCTCGAAGGTTCCGAGGTGATGGACACCCGGACCGTGGGCGAGATCGCCACCTTGTTGAAGCAGCGCGGAGCCTGAACCCACTGCGCCACTTCGCCGAATATCATTTGCTGCGGATGGCGCTGGCGGTGCTCGACCGCTCTTCGCCGAAGGGTGCGCTGCGTTTCGCCCGCCGGCTGGCCGACCTTTGGTGGCTGGTGGACGTTCGTCGACGCCGCGTCGCCCGAGAGAATATCCTGCGGGCTGAAGTCGAGACCGATCCGCGTGCGGTCAGTGCTCTGAGTCGACGTTCAGCGCAGCATTTTGCCATGGTTGTTGTCGAGTCCCTCAAGTCTGCCGAGGTGCTCGAAGAGGATCGTTGGAGCGACCACATCGAGCTGAAGATCGCTCCAGACGTGATGTCGGTACTGGAAGATCCCGAACAGGGTTTGATCATGGCCTCGGGCCACTACGGCAACTGGGAAATCGCTGCACAATGGCTCTCTCGCTTCAAGCCGGTAGCGGGCATCACGCGGGCGATGAACAACCCCCGTGTCGAGGAGTTGATTCAGCGTCGCAAGCCACGGTATCGGTTTCATCCCATCCCCAAGTATGCGGCGGATCCCGGGCGTTTCCTCAAGGTGTTGAAAGACCACGAGATCCTTGCCCTGTTGACCGACCAACATGCCCGCTCCGGAGGAGTGCAGGTCGACTTTTTTGGGCACCCGGCCGCAACGTACACCACCGCCGCCATGCTCCATCTCGTGACTCGCACGCCGCTGTGTTTCGCTGCATGCCGCAGGGTGGGTGAGATGCGGTTCGAGCTCATGACCTCGCCGTTGATTCAACATCAGCGTACAGGCGACAAGAAGCGTGACGTTCAGATCATTCTCGCCACCCTCAACGAGCACCTCGAAACCATGATCCGGCAGGCGCCAGATCAGTACATCTGGGGACACCGGCGCTGGCGCGATTAGATCGGTCCTGTCCAGTTTTGCCGTTATCGGTGTCAGCGTTCGGGTCTGTGGAGTGAGCACGGAGCTGATTGTTTGAGCTGCGAGCGACGGCCGAATCGGACTAAGTAATAGGCATCAAAAAAGTTGTGGGCGAAACGCAAGAGATCGTGCGAGTTAGGCACCGCGC